>NZ_WNXF01000039.1:0-1316 GCF_010993675.1 Modicisalibacter sp. 'Wilcox' | reverse complement strand
CAGGACGGGGAGCAGGTAACCGATCAGTCAGACAGGAATGCGGCCTGACCGCCATCCACCAGAATTGACAATAACTCCCCATCGACATCAGGCTATTCCTCACCGTCTCAACGGCCTGATGCGCCGAGCCCCTGGCCGGAAGCCATACGAGCACGCCAGAAAGTCGTGCTCATAGAGGGGTTCCAGCAAGGCCACCACGGCACGCTGCAGGACCTTGTCTTCGAAGGTGGGAATGCCGATCGGCCGTGTGCTGCGCCCATCCCCCTTGGGGATATGGACGCGCCGCACCGGCGGCGCCTTGTAGCGACCGCTCTTGGCCGCTTCCAGCAGACGCTGGATATTGGCCTCGAAGTCGCGCGCGAAGTCGTCCGCCGTTTGGCCATCGATCCCGACGGCGCCATCACGGCGCGTCATCAGGGTGGCCGTCTTCAGCCACTGGGCGTCAATGTAGTGCGCCAGTGACGTGAAGGCACGCTGCGGGAAACGCTCTGCCAGCGCTGCTATCCGCCCTTGTTTCGTGTACATGGACTCAGGTTCCTGTGCACCTGACATGTGTCCCTCCTGCGGTTCTGATGATTGGCCGCCCCTTCCCTCCAGCGGGTCCCGTCGAGTCGGTTCCCCGCGTTCCTCGGTACGATGAGCGACTCCGACTCCCGCCCTTCCGTCCGACTGGCTCCTTGTCGTCGCCTGGTCGTACCCCCTGAGTGCCTGGTGTTCGCTTCCGGTACCGTCAGGCACGACAGCACCGGACCGGGAGCTTTCGGGACAGGTGGCTCCGACACCTGAGCTTTCACCTTTCGGGGGAGAAAGGCGGGCCTCCCAGGTTCCTGGGAAACCCCTGTGTGGACATGCCCTGCTCTTCGACCCCGGCAGCCCTCCCCTGCCAAGCCGTACGGCAGGGTCATATAGCCTTCCATCAATTGAAGGATGTCGGCGACCACAAAGATCAACATTTCGAGGCTCAATCACACGGCCTATCCACTCGCTGTGTACGCTTCGCAGTGGCGGTTACCCGACACCACGCAACACTCGCTACCGGCTGGTGGCTAGCCTTGGCCGGGTGGGACTTTCACCCACTGGGTTTCAACTCATCCTTTCCACCTCCTCGGTTTCCCGGATAACCAGGCTTTGCCTGGCGCACTCGAATCGGGTGAATTGAGCACTCTGTCCATGTGCCAGCATGGGCGCCATGCCATTTTCGGTCCTCATAGTTGACGGTCAGGCCGCAGGTTTAGGTACACCTGAATCCGTGATGCCGGCGTCGACACTTTCCCTATCGCCGTCAGCGAGCATTTTTTGACCTCCGATTCCGTCTC
>NZ_WNXF01000038.1:0-1371 GCF_010993675.1 Modicisalibacter sp. 'Wilcox' | reverse complement strand
ACCAGATGCGGGATCCAGGTGTCGGCGTTCTCGGCCGGGCCGGCGTTGCCCTCGCGCAGCAGGCCGCCCACCATGTCACCGGTCTCGGCCAGCGAGGCGACCAGCGGCGAGTAGATGCGGGCCCCGTAAAGGCCATGATAGGCCGACCCGCCCTGGTGGCCATGCACCTCGATCGGCAGGCCGTCGATGTCCAGCGTCAGCTGTTTGGGACGTTCACCGTTCTGCAGCGAGGTCAGGCGCCAGACCACCAGCCGCAACAGGCCTTCGTGCACGGCATCGATATTGTCGTTACGACCGAGGCAGCTCAGCAGCCGCGACAGCGTGGCTTGAGACGGCCGGTCCTGGACCAGGGGCGTCATGCCGCGCGCATCGCTGCAGGCCAACTGCCAAAGCGGGTCACGGCGCAGCGTGTCGGTATCGCTGAGATCGATCCAGCCCATCGCACGCTGCAGCACCAGGGTACGCAACTGGCTGGCCAGCGAATGACGGATGCGCAGCGGGTGGCGTCGATCGACCAGATTGTCTTCCAGCGCCTCGATCACGCCGCTGTTGTCGAGGGCCTCACGCAACAGCAGAGCGCCGCTGTCGCTGGTGGTGCGCTGGCCGCTCAGCTCAACACGGACAGCGCCGTTGCACGAGGGCGTCCAGGTGGATAGGCTTTCACCCATAGCGGATGGCTCTCTTGGTTCAGGTTCTTGGCGGAACACACTGAATTTTCAAGAGAATACCATCCGCTATCTTCGTTTTCAGACCGACCTCATGAATAAGCCGGGATCAGGTACGGTGTTGCTATGAATCACTGCTATCGCCACCTCTCTGCTGAAGACCGAGCCGCCATCATGATGATGCGAGCCACGCATTCGATCCGGGCCATCGCCACTCACCTGGGCCGTGCGCCGAGCACCGTGTCGCGAGAAATCGCTCGCCACACGGTTGATCCCATCAAGGGCTACGATGCCGGCCTGGCGGGCTACCGGGCTCGTCTGACGCGACATCGGCCACGTCAGCGTCCCAAGCTGCACCCCGACGGGGAGCTCTTCGAGGTGGTGGTCTACCTGCTGCGCAAGTACTGGTCACCGCAACAGATAGCCCGCACACTGAAGCGCATGTCTCCCAACGATTCACATCGACGGGTTTCACATGAGGCCATCTACAACGCGCTCTATGTGATGCCCCGCGGCAGCCTCAAGAAAGAGCTCATCGCCTGTCTTCGCCAGGGCAATGGCAAGCGCCGGCCGCGCAGCCGTGGCAAGGATCGACGCCAGCAGATTCCCGAGCTGGTCAGCATCCACAGGCGGCCGCCTGAGATCGAAGATCGCCTGATGCCTGGCCACTGGGAAGGCGATCTCATCATGGGCGCCAACAATCGCT
>NZ_WNXF01000037.1:0-1382 GCF_010993675.1 Modicisalibacter sp. 'Wilcox' | reverse complement strand
GAGCTATGGTGACTTCTGGTGTATGGGAGGAGGTAGGAAGGGTGGCGTATCCTGTTGATTGATCTCGCCAGATCACAATCAACACGGAATGGATACGCCATGACCGATTCTACCCTCCAAGCTCTTTCACAACCAGAACCCCAAGTCACCGACCCGCTGCACGAGCTGCTGCGCCAAGGTGCCCGTGACCTGATCGCCAAGGCCGTCGAGGCCGAGCTGGCCACCTTCCTGGCGCAGTATGCCGATCAGCGGCTCGACGATGGACGCCAGGCTGTGGTCCGCAACGGCTACCTGCCCGAGCGCACCGTCCAGACCGGGGTCGGGGATGTCAGCGTGCAGGTGCCCAAAGTGCGTGACCGCAGTGGGGGTGGCGTTCGCTTCAACAGTAGCCTGCTGCCGCCCTATCTGAAACGAGCCCGCAGCATCGAGGAGCTGATCCCCTGGCTCTACCTGAAGGGGATTTCCACCGGTGACTACCAGGAGGCCCTGGCGGCGCTGCTGGGCGACCAGGCCAAGGGTCTGTCGGCCAACACCGTGTCACGGCTCAAGAAGCAGTGGGAAGACGAGCATACTGAGTGGCGGAAGCGGGACCTGGCCGACCGGCGCTACGTCTACTGGTGGGCCGACGGAATCTACAGCAACGTCCGCATGGATGACCGCCTGTGCCTGCTGGTGATCATCGGCGTCACCGAGCATGGTCGCAAGGAACTGGTGGCCGTCGAGGACGGTTTCCGCGAGTCGGCGGCCAGTTGGGAGACCCTGCTGACGGGCCTGCGAGAACGTGGCCTGACCACGGCCCCGAAACTGGCGGTAGGCGACGGTGCCATGGGGTTCTGGGCAGCGCTGAGCAAGATTTATCCGGAAACCGAGCATCAGCGCTGCTGGGTCCACAAGACGGCTAACGTGCTGAACAAGCTGCCAAAGTCGGTACAACCCAAGGTCAAGGCCGACCTCCATGACATCTGGATGGCCGAGACCCGCTTTGATGCGCACAAGGCCTTTGATCGCACGCTGAAGCGCTTCGAGGCCAAGTACCCCAAGGCGATGGCGTGCCTGGCCAAGGATCGGGACGAGCTGCTGGCGTTCTACGACTACCCGGCAGAGCATTGGGTGCATATCCGCACCACCAACCCGATCGAGTCGACCTTCGCCACGGTCCGGCTACGAACCAAGCGCAGCCGGAACTGCGGTTCCCGGGCGACGACCTTGGCGATGGTCTTCAAGCTGCTCCAGAGCGCTCAGAAGCGCTGGAGGCGCATCAAGCACTTCCAAAAGCTGGAGCTGGTCGTCAGCAACGTCAAGTTCCAGGACGGGGAGCAGGTAACCGATCAGTCAGACAGGAATGCGGCCTGACCGCCATCCACCAGAATTGACAATAACTC
>NZ_WNXF01000036.1:0-1682 GCF_010993675.1 Modicisalibacter sp. 'Wilcox' | reverse complement strand
CCTGAATCCGTGAGACCGGCCCCCAGGAATGCTTCTAACCTACTGAACTGCATGGCAATATAGCGAATATCGCCATTCACCCAGATAGTGCCATGCCCAACGTCAAGTTCCGCGCCAGTCGCCGCACCCTCACCAGCCACGCCGGGCTGTCCATCATCGGGCAATGCTTCGAGATCGCTGGCGTCGACAGCATCGACAGCCGCTTCCCCACCACGCTGGGCATGCGCACCAGTGACGTGATCAAGAGCTACCTGGGCCTGCTGTGTCTGGGCATGAGCGACTATGACGCTGTCGAGAACTTCCGCCGCGACAAGCCCTTCCAACAACTGCTGACCCTGCAGAAGGTGCCGAGCGCGGCGACGCTGCGACAGCGGCTGGAGAAACTTGCCGCCAACGACCTGCAGGCGCGCACCGCCACCTGGTCCACGACCCTGCTGTCACTGATCGAAGCACCGATCACCGCCGAGACGACGCACGTCTGCCTGGACATCGACACCTTCGTCATGGACAACAGCAACTCGAAGAAGGAAGGCGTCTCGCGGACCTACCAGAAGGTCGATGGCTACACCCCGATCGCCGCCTATCTGGGCAACGAAGGGTGGTGCCTGGGTCTGGAACTGCGGCCTGGCAAGCAGCACACCATGAAGGAGAGCAACGCCTTCCTGGAGCGGGTACTGCCTCGCGCCCAAGGCCTGACCAAGCAACCGATCCTGTTACGCGAGGACAGCGGCTTCGACAGCCAGGCGCACCTGGCGCTTCTCGAACAGCAACGCCAGGTCTTTGCCGACGAGGGGCGCCGGCTCGACTATGTCGTCAAATGGAACCCGCGCGGCTCGGCCACGGCGGATCAGGATACCTGGTTGGCTGTGGCGGCGGACTACTGGGAAGAGCTGCGTCCTGGCAAGCGCCAGGCGCTGTGGCCGCAGACCGTCTCGATCCACGACGACAACAAGACCGAATACGTCGTCCAACGCGTGATGCGCCTGGTAGAGCGCACCGCCGATCGCGATGGCCAGTTGCTGCTCGAACCGGACTATGAGTTGGAAGGCTGGTGGACCAGCCTGGACGAGGCGCCGGAGGCGGTGATCAAACGCTACCAGGCGCATGCCACCCACGAGCAATTCCACAGTGAGATCAAGACCGATCTCGACCTGGAGCGGCTGCCGTCGGGCAAGTTCGCCACCAACGATCTGATCCTGCACCTCGCCCAGCTGGCCTACAACATCCTGCGGCTGATGGGGCAGCTGGGCATGACCGGCGAGCTGAGCCCGGTGCGCCATCCCGCCAAGCGGCGCCGGATCCGCACCGTGCTACAAGAACTGGTGCATCGTGCGGCGCTCGTGATTCACAAGGCGCGGCAGATCATCCTCGACTTCGGGCAGGACATCGGACGCATGACGGTGTTGAACACCTTGCGAAGCCGCCTGCGCTATCCCCGAGGCACGCCATGCTGATCGTCTGTCGGACAAAGGCACCACGCAGAGGGCTGACGGTCACCGGCAGCCAGCATCACCGTACCCGGCGGGTAGCAATGCATGAGCAAACGGGTCATCGTCGCCGGCCGATGCCGCTATGGTTGGCCATGGCAGAGATGCATTCGGCGGTTGAGACGGAATCGGAGGTCAAAAAATGCTCGCTGACGGCGATAGGGAAAGTGTCGACGCCGGCATCACGGATTCAGG
>NZ_WNXF01000035.1:0-2143 GCF_010993675.1 Modicisalibacter sp. 'Wilcox' | reverse complement strand
GACGGTCTTGGAGATGTCCCGAGTGGAGGCGGTGGACGTTCTAGCCATGGAGTAGATCACCTATCTAGTAGCACGGAATAGCCTGAGAGTAGCGCCGTGCATGTAGGCGGTCAAGGTATCAACTTGAGACAGATGTGCAGTATCACTGTACTGCACATGCTGCCCCCGGCCGGCCCGTGCGGCGGTGCCGCTGCGCGTCCCACCCCCCGCACCGGTCGGGGGCGCCAAGGCGGTAAACGTGAGCGCTGGACGCTGGCCCAGGTGAACCCCTTGTTCGGCAATGAGGCGCGGTGGTGTGGCGGTGTTCGGTGGTGCGCGGGAGACGACCAGGGGGAGGCGAGCGCGGTGCATTGCGGTTTGGCATGCGTTCGCTTCGCTCACCACCATCCAAATGACGGCGACGGGCAGCGGATCGGGAGACAATCAGACGGGAGGGAGGGGGCAGCTTGCTGCCGCCGAGTCGAGCGTCAGGGCTCAAGGCCCCAGGTGTACGGGTGTGCTAGCAACGAGCTAGCCGGGTGTCCGGGCGGCGTGCGGTCCGTCCGGTGGGGCGGTCCTCCACCGTCCTCCCACCCGGTTAGGCGTGGCGAGGTTCGGCGTACAGGTGGGTACCATAGGCCCAGTCGGGAACGGTCATCTCGGTAGCTTCCAGGACGCGCATGAGGGGAACCACGTTGGATGGCTTCTCGTCACGGGGCTGGACGTTGGCGATATCGACCGAGAGGGTATCCAGGAGCTGTTTCCGGTAGCGGTAGAAGGTTGGCTTGGGGTACATGCCGCGGATGTCGTGGCCCTCCTTCCAGAGCTCATAGACGGCACGGACAGCGGGGCGAAGCTCGTCGATACGTTCGGGGGTGATCATCGTGTAGTCGTCCATATGTAGTTTCCCCAGTACCTCTAGGGTAACACTGGACGCGGTAGTTTCCTCCCAGTTAGCAGCCACATCGAGGCCCAGGCGCTTGAGTTCCATCGAGCGAATCACGTACTCGGCCCGAAGGGCGGCGTCGGCATATTCAACCAGGGCGGGAAGCTCCTTCATGGCTGGCGAGGCGTTGGCGTCGAACTCCTGACCCTTGGCGTAGAACTTGAGCGAGGAGCGACGGGAGTGCTTGCCGAAGTAAAGCGTCGAGCCCTTGGAGATCTGGCCCCGTCCACGGTAGGGCATGGTAGCGGTCTGCTCAGCCTGACGAATCCAGGCGAGGGCGTCAGCCCGGGACTTGAGGCGGAACATGCGGGTGAGGTCAGCCCGGGAGACCTTGAAGCAGCCACGGAGCCATAGCTGGCGATCCCAGGCGGTAGGCTGGAGGCCAACCAGGGGGGCGAGCTTGTCCATGAACGCCACGACCAGGCCCACGAGGTCATCGGTCCCCCAGAGGTTATGGCCCTGGAGGAACTTCACCGGATTGCCGTCGATGGTGATGTGGGTGCCATGGCCGTCAGCGTCAACGGCGGCGGTCTTGAGCCGGATCGAGGCGTCAGCACTGCCCACGACCTTCCTGAACTTCTGCGATGACCATTCCATGTTGCCGTGATGATCCACGGAAAGGACATGGCCCCCGTCGATGCGTTGGGGGTGCCAGCATGGGAACTGGGGCAGGGTGAGCCAATCAATCACGCGTTAAGCCTCCATCCCGGGGAAGTCAGCCCCTTGAACCTCGAAAGGCGGGATAGGGCGGCCAGCAAGCTTGCAGGTGGTGCGAAACAGGTTGATGAACCGGATATGGTCCCCGATCACCATGTTCTCGCCATGGGAGGCAGGCGGGGAGGTGAGATCGTCACCACGTTCCAGAAACACCAGGTAGCAAGAGGTCTGGTAGTCAGCGAAGTAGCTATCGAACTCAGCGTTGGTCATCGGTGGGGCCCCCCATGTTCTTGGCGTCCTCGATGAGCGGGGCAAACATCGCGAGCATTTCGCGGGTCAGGTTCTCGGCAAGGTCAGCGTTGGAGATGCGGCCCTCAGCTTGGACCAAGGCGTTAGCGATGGCATGGACGAGGAAGGAGTTCACGGAGATGTCGAGACGCTCGCAAACACGCTGGAGGCGCTCGTTCTGGCCTTGGGACAGTTTGACGGTCTTGGAGATGTCCCGAGTGGAGGCGGTGGACGTTCTAGCCATGGAGTAGATCACCTATCTAGTAGCACGGA
>NZ_WNXF01000034.1:0-2281 GCF_010993675.1 Modicisalibacter sp. 'Wilcox' | reverse complement strand
GTGATCTGGCGAGATCAATCAACAGGATACGCCACCCTTCCTACCTCCTCCCATACACCAGAAGTCACCATAGCTCGGTATCCATCCAGCAGACGCTTACGAGCGGCTAATTTCCCACCAACGTGGGATAGCCTTCTGCAATGTCGACAATGTTTGCACCAGAAGGGAATTAACAGGTCGTTAGCTAGTGCCCATCCAGAAACACCCATTTTCAGCCAATTCAGCGTGCTCCCGAAAATGGGCACGGAGCTGAGTGCCTTCAAAAAAATGAAGGCGGCCAACGACTGGTCGGTTTGGTCATTATCTGAGCAATCAGCCTGAATTCCGGCCACGGGCGGGCGCCGCATGGCTTTTCCACGCGTCCTTTTTTCGCTGTTCAGTCCGGACCTGTCAGCTAACCGGGTTCGAGCCGCGCCAGACGCACCAGGTTATAGCTCAGAGCCGCAGCCCAGACAAACGCCTTGAAGCCGTCGTGACCTTTCCACTTTGCTTTCGTGGCTCCGAAGGCTCTTTTCAGCTCCGAGATATTACCTTCGACGCCGGCCCGAAAATCACGTAATGCGTTAAAGGTCTTCGACTTCACGCCCATGGCCGTGAGCGAGACACCCACCGGTTTGTGAAATACGACATGCTTCAGTTCCATGGCCCTGCCAGCGGCAACATTCGCCTGGCTGGCGTAGCCGCCATCGGCCACCACGGATCGGGGCAGCCGGCCCAGAACGGACTGATGGTAATCCAGAACCGGCAGGAACAGGGTCTTGTCGCCGGGGTTATCGTCTTCCGACTGATCACACGAACGCCATCATTCAGCAACTGGCTATCACTGGGCGGGGCAATATGACTGGCCACCACGGTACTGTCGATACGCAGTTTATCCATCGAAATCACGCCCTGGTGCATCAGGTTTCGGGTCAGCACCTGAAGTGCCTGCGCCAAGGTTTCCGGCTGGATGCTGCGGATCGTGGCTTGCAGGCAGGACCGGCTCGGTGACAGGTGAGCCGGCAATCGGGCAAAGGTCCGGTAGGTCACCGAATCCGACAAATGAAACGCCAGTTGTTCATAGCTGAATCCCAGTTGCTGCCTTAACACCAGACAACGCAGAACACTCTCTGCGCTCAGGCCAGTTCGCCCCACGGCGGCAACGGACGCATCGATCAAATCTGCGGCCACCAGCTCAAGAATTTCCGGGTACCTGTCCAGAACCTCCGACAATCAGGTGATCTTAGGCTGACCGTCCGAGGCGGTTGCTCCACCGTCTACGGGAATATTGACACCATTGACAAAACTGGCATCTTCGCTGGCAAGGAATGCCATGACCGCAGCGACTTCTTCTGGCTCTGCAGCCCGACCTAGCGCGATACGTTCATTGAATTTCTGGTTGACCTCTTCGGGGAAGTCGGCGGTCATGTTGGTCTTTACCAGGCTCGGGCACACGGCATTGACTCGCACGCCGTCTCCGCCATGGTCGAGTGCCATGGCACGTGTCAAATTGGATACGGCACCTTTCGCGGCGCAGTAATATGCAGCTCCCCAGTCGCCACCGAGGCCCGATACAGAAGCTGTGTTTACGATACAGCCTTTGCTCTTCAGCAGGTGCGGAAGAGCGAATTTTGAACAGTACACAACACCATTTATATCAATGGCGGAGATCCGTTCCCAGTCTTCCAGGCTGGAGTCGAGGACGCTGCCGGTCGCATGCACGCCAGCATTGTTGATGAGCACGTCGATTCTACCGAACTGTTCCACAATTTGGTTGAACATCGCCTTGACCGATGCCACGTCAGAGACATCAACACCAATGACCAGGGTCCGCTCCTCCGGCAGGGAAGAAGCCACTTCATCGGCGGCCTTCTTGGCCCAGTCGGCCAACACGACGATGGCACCTTCAGATGAAAAGCGACGTGCTGCCGCAGCACCAATCCCGCTACCGGCACCAGTAATGATGATGACCTTGTTCTCGAACCTCATGTAGTTATTTTGCATCCCAACTTCCTCTTAATACACGTGCCGTTTATACACATGCTGTAATGTTAATGTTATAGCTTGGCGGCCGGTGCCCTGACAAAGGGAGGCAAACCCCACATCATTGTTGTGCCCTGCTGTGGAGTTGCCGTCTCCATAGTGATTCCTGGAATTACCTACAGGGAATTCAGCGGCCCACAAGAATATCAAGGTGTCCCTCTTTGATGTCAAGCTGGTATCCATGAGTTATTGTCAATTCTGGTGGATGGCGGTCAGGCCGCATTCCTGTCTGACTGATCGGTTACCTGCTCCCCGTCCT
>NZ_WNXF01000033.1:0-4836 GCF_010993675.1 Modicisalibacter sp. 'Wilcox' | reverse complement strand
CGATCACGGCGATGAAGGAGTGGCAGGCCAAGCGACCTGAGTTATTTACCAAACGGGTGGTTAATCACACGGGACCCGACAGCTATTCACAGAGATGCCCAACAAACGAGTATACTGGCCTGTGTTTGTCCAGGCTGCTCGGATAAATCACCATCAGCTCCTTGCTAAGGCCAGGCTCACTCACGGGAATAGCCACCAGACTTCCATTTTGGACCTCCTCCCGTACAGAACTTTCAAGCACCAACGATGCGCCAAGTCCGACCTTAACCGCTTGCTTGACGGCTTCGGTGCTACCCAGCTGCATAGATACCGTCGGAAATGGCCCATGCTCACCGAAGTAGGTCGCCAAAAGCCGGCCAGTGCCGGTGCCGGGTTCGCCGCCGATCAGAGCCATGTTAGACAGCGTATCGCGGTCGATATCGGTTCGACGGGCTAACGGGTGACCAGGCGGAACGATTAGAACAACGGGCTCGTTACGCCACGCCTGAGCATGGAATCCGGGTAGATCATGCCACCACTCCATAATCGCCACGTCCAGCTCACCGTCCGATAAATGCCGTGCAATAGTCGGATTGGAATCTATTACCACATCCACCTCGGGCCCTACGCCCAGCTCCTTGTAACGACGGATGTAGGGCTGGAGCATATAAATCCCAATATTGGAGCTCGCCCCAACGCGAAGTCGAGCCTCCATAATGGAAGATCTCGCCTGCTCCTCCAGCCGGAGCAGACTTCGGGCAAAAGGCAACAAGGTTAAGGCAGCCCGGGTTGGCTCACAGCCAGAGCGCCCCCTGTGGACCAATAAAACGCCAAGTTGGTTTTCGAGTTTTTGAAGGTGCTGGGACAGTGTGGGTTGTGCGATGTCCAACTGGCGGGCTGCGGCCTGAAACCCGTTGTGGTCCAGCACCGCCACGAAACTCTTCAGCCAGACAAGATTCAGCATGGGCCGCTCTCGCGGCCACTGGGATCATTGATCGCATCATCCGGCCGCTCACCCCGAAGCACTTGCAGAATGTTCCGAGCAGCGCGTTGCTCGATAGCCAGACGCACCTGGCTGACGGCCGATCCGATGTGAGCAGTAAACAGCGTGTTGGGGTGGGCCCTGAGCCCCTGGGCGATCTCCCTCGGACGATCTTCTCTCGCCCAATCTTCCATCTCAAACACATCAGCGGCGTACCCCCCCAACTGACCGGATTGAAGCGCTTGCAGAACACTACCCTCATCCACCACAGATCCACGGCAGGGATTGATAAGGAATGCGCCCGGTTTCATTCCTGTTAGCGTTTCGCGATTAATGGTGTGGAGGGTTTGCTCATTGAGCGCCAGTGCCAGGATCACAATATCTGACTGGGCCAGCAGCATCTTGAGGGGAGTATGGGACAAACCCAGTGCCTGCTCATGCTGCACGGGTAAACGTTCCGGCTGGGAATAGATTAAATCCGCTCCCCATCCGTTCAGGCGCTGCGCCACCGCTTGGCCGATGGCCCCCATACCCACAATACCAATCCGTGAGCCTTCGATCCCCTGCCCATAGAAGCGTGGTGTCCAGCCAGTAAATTCACCGGATCGAACGAAGTGGTCCGCCGCCTTGACTTGTCGGGTGAGACTGATCGTCAGCCCGACCGTTAGCTCTGCAGTAGGCACGGTTAGCAAATCCGGTACAAATGTCAGCCAAACCCCATGACGCGTGCAGGCATCCACATCAAAGTTGTCATAGCCTTTCAGGGCTGCACCAATCACCTTCAAGCGCGGACACCCCTGTAGGAACTCCTCTCCAACTCGGTCTGGCATGAACGCCATCATCGCATCAGCGTCTGCAACGCGCGCAGCCACTTCCTCCTGGGGCAACGTGGCGCCGGATTGGTTGGTGACCAGCTCGCAATCTTGGGCAAGTTCATCCAGAACACTGTCATGGATCTTATGGGTTATCACAACCTTGGGTTTCATCGACGTTCCTTATTTGAATTTCTTACGAAGGCGGCCACTGAGACTGTCCACGACGGTGACCATCAACAAGATGACAATGAGAATGGCGCTGACTTCCTGATACTGCATGATTCTCAGCGAGCCCATCAATTCGAAGCCAATACCACCGGCACCCACCATGCCCATTACGGTCGAGGCACGGAAATTGTATTCCCAGCGATAAATGGACACGTCCGCGAATTGAGGAAGTGCTTGTGGCAGCACGGCGTGATAGAGCACCTGCAAGCGAGTAGCGCCGGCAGCATCGGCCGCTTCCACTGGCGCCTCATCTACATGCTCAATCGCTTCGGCAAAAAACTTTCCAACCATGCCAATGGAGTGAAGACCGAGCGCCAGTACGCCAGGCAACGCCCCAAAACCAACAGCAGCCACGAAGATGATGCCCATGATCAGTTCCGGGACTGAACGCAAACCGTTTAAAAGGGTTCGAGTTACTTGGAACACCACCGGATGTGGAGAGGTGTTGCGCGCAGCCAGGAATGCCAGTGGCACAGACAAGGTTACTGCAATGGCAGTACCGGCAATGCTCATCGCAAGCGTGTCGATTAACGGCGACACCCAGCTGGCCACATTGGTGAAGTCAGGTGGAAGAGATTCGCCAATGAGTGTGCCTATGGCTGGCACGCCATTGGCAAGTGTATTGAAATTGAGCAGCCCTACGTACCAACTTGCGACAAAAATGATGAGCAGCACTAACAGCGACTGTCCGAGTTTTTTCCGCCAGCCTTTCGCGTGCTCATCCAGCACGGAGGCCGACGGGGCCGGCGACAGAGTCGCCGGTTCCGTCGTTGTATAGTTCATGGGGCACTCCTCACATTTTTGCGAAATCAAGATTGAGCAGGCCAGCCATAGCGCGGATGACATCGTAATCTTCGTCGGTAATTGCCGCGAATCCCTCAGCCTTCAGGTTGTCGAGAATCTCCGGGTCATCGATCTGCAGAAAGGCTTTCTGAATGTTGCTCTTCAGCTCAGGGGCCAGGTTCGAACGCATGGCCCAGGGGTATTGAGGAAAGTCACCGCTGTAGCCCAGCACTTTGACCTTGCTCCGATCAATCAAACCGCGGTCCATCACATGCTCGAAGATAACTTCGGACAACCCTCCGGCGTCGGCATTGCCATTGGCGACGTTAACCGCAACAGCGTCATGGCTACCGACGAAATGAGCCTCATAGTCCTTTCCGGCTTCGAGCCCTGCCTTCTCAAGGAGTACGGCCTTGGGGATCAGGTGGCTGGAAGTGGATGCGGGGTCACCGAAGGCCATTTTCTTGCCTTTGATATCCGCGAAGGAGCTAACGCCAGAGTCCGCATTGGCAATAATGATGGAGCGATAAGTCGGCTTCCCGTCTACCACCATGGCGGCAAAGGGTTCAATGTCACTCTTACTCTTGGCCATCACATAGGACAACGGACCAAAGTAAGCCAGGTCAATTCGGCCAAAACGCATGGCTTCGATCATGGAGGAGTAATCGGTGGTAACAATCAGTTCTACTTCCTTACCAAGAGTGGTTTCCAGGTAATCCTTCAAAGGTTGGTTTCGCTTGATCAGTTCTGACGCGTTCTCATCCGGCAGCAAGGCAACTTTCAAAAGATCAGGGTCTGTATCTGCGGCATGGGCTGACCATTGGATGCCGAGCATCATTATCAGAGCCAGCAAAGAGTGAATCATTGTCTTCATTGTGCTATCTCCAGTACGTCTGTCGTTATCGGGGTGGTCTTAGGTTTATGGATGGCTGGTTTGCCTTCCGCAGCTACCACGCTGGGTGAACGGTGGTAAATCTCGTCCAGGTGTTTCGATTTCAGGTTTTCAGGAGCATCGTCAAAAACGATATGAGCGTTCGAAAGGCCGATGATCCGGTCTGCAAAACGCTGGGCGTATTCCAATTGGTGCAAGGAAATAACCGCGGTGATTCCATCTTCCTGACAAATATCGCGCAGTAGGCCGAGTACCTTTTCAGAAGTGGCCGGATCCAGGCTGGCAACGGGCTCATCGGCAAGAATCATGGATGGTTGCTGCACCAATGCTCTGGCGATTCCAACCCGCTGCTGCTGGCCGCCGGACAACTGATCTACTCGGGAAAGCGCTTTGTCAGCCAGACCTACGCGGTCGAGGCATTGCAGAGCCAACTCCAGGTCCTGCCGGGGCAGGGGAAGCAGGCTTCGCCAAGTACCGTGATACGCAAGTCTGCCTGTCAGCACATTCTGTAACGCGGTGTATCGTTCGATCAGCTGGTGATGCTGGAACACCATGGCGGTGCGGCTGCGGTGCTGTCGCAGGATTCTACGGTTGGTCAGTTCACCAAACTCGCCAGACACAACCTTCCCGGTTGTGGGCTTAACCAGGTGATTCAGTGAACGAAGCAGAGTGGATTTACCCGCGCCTGAAAGTCCCAGTAGCACGGTGAATTCGCCCTTGTGAAAGTGAACGTTGGTGGGTTTGAGCGCGAGGACGTTTCCCGGGTAGGTTACGCCCATACTCTCGACTCGAAGCATCACATTGGTTGATTGAGTTGGCGCCACAGGATCACCTTTTGCAATAAATAAGCTCGCCGTATTGCGAGTTACAATTGAACGGTAAAGCTGAGAGATGACACCGTCGTGTCACTGACGTGACAGTTTGATGAAGTGCTTTTGGTTCGCAAGGATTTTCCGAAGGGCTCTGTGAAATACATGGAGCTCAGCCAAAGTGGAACGAGCCACCCAGGAGCTTAAGCAACAAAAATTGCGTTCCACCGTCAGTCGGCGAATCTCACGGTACAGTTCGTCCGTGCTGAGTTGGCGGTCTCAATGACCAAGTGCAACACGTGACCCATCAGGTACGGTGTTGCTATGACTCACTGCTATCGCCACCTC
>NZ_WNXF01000032.1:0-3232 GCF_010993675.1 Modicisalibacter sp. 'Wilcox' | reverse complement strand
AAACAACTTGATACGACTCAAGCGTATCCGGCAATCGTTGTGTCATCGCACCAGACCCCTTGGGGTTATATGGTCAAGCGATGAAGCGCACACGGTGGATGCCTTGGCAGCCAGAGGCGATGAAGGACGTGGAAGCCTGCGATAAGGCTCGGCGAGGTGGCAAACAACCTGCGACCCGGGCATTTCCGAATGGGGAAACCCACTCAGGGTAACCTGAGTATCCGACACTGAATCCATAGGTGTCGGAGGCGAACCGGGGGAACTGAAACATCTAAGTACCCCGAGGAAAAGAAATCAACCGAGATTCCCCCAGTAGCGGCGAGCGAACGGGGACTAGCCCTTAAGCGGGTGACTGGTTAGGCGAATGAGCTGGGAAGCTCAGCGATACAGGGTGATAGCCCCGTAGCCGAAAACCTGATCCCGTGAAATCGAGTAGGTCGGGGCACGTGAAACCTTGACTGAAGACGGGGGGACCATCCTCCAAGGCTAAATACTCCTGGCTGACCGATAGTGAACCAGTACCGTGAGGGAAAGGCGAAAAGAACCCCGGAGAGGGGAGTGAAATAGACCCTGAAACCGTGTGCGTACAAGCAGTGGGAGCCCCTTCGTGGGGTGACCGCGTACCTTTTGTATAATGGGTCAGCGACTTATTTTCAGTGGCGAGCTTAACCGTATAGGGGAGGCGTAGGGAAACCGAGTCTTAACTGGGCGACCAGTCGCTGGAAATAGACCCGAAACCGGGCGATCTATCCATGGCCAGAGTGAAGGTTGAGTAACATCAACTGGAGGCTCGAACCGGGATCTGTTGAAAAAGATTCGGATGAGCTGTGGATCGGAGTGAAAGGCTAATCAAGCCCGGAGATAGCTGGTTCTCCTCGAAAGCTATTTAGGTAGCGCCTCACGTATCACCGCCGGGGGTAGAGCACTGTTTCGGCTAGGGGCCCATCCCGGGTTACCAAACCGAGGCAAACTCCGAATACCGGTGAGTGCAGCGTGGGAGACACACAGCGGGTGCTAACGTCCGTTGTGAAAAGGGAAACAACCCAGACCGTCAGCTAAGGCCCCCAAATTCTGGTTAAGTGGGAAACGATGTGGGAAGGCTTAGACAGCTAGGAGGTTGGCTTAGAAGCAGCCATCCTTTAAAGAAAGCGTAATAGCTCACTAGTCGAGTCGGCCTGCGCGGAAGATGTAACGGGGCTAAACCAGGTGCCGAAGCTACGGGTTCGTCGAATGACGAGCGGTAGAGGAGCGTCGTGTACGCCGATGAAGGTGTGTCGAGAGGCATGCTGGAGGTATCACGAGTGCGAATGCTGACATGAGTAACGATAAAGGGAGTGAAAACCTCCCTCGCCGGAAGACCAAGGGTTTCTGTTCGACGTCAATCGGAGCAGAGTGAGTCGGCCCCTAAGGCGAGGCCGAAAGGCGTAGTCGATGGGAAACGGGTCAATATTCCCGTACCTCACTGTATTGCGATGGGGGGACGAAGAAGGCTAGGTGAGCCAGGCGTTGGTTGCCCTGGTGAAAGTGAGTAGGCTGATCCTTCAGGTAAATCCGGAGGGTCAAGGCCGAGACACGAGACGAACGGACCACGGTCCGGAAGTCATCGATGCCACGCTTCCAGGAAAAGCCTCTAAGCTTCAGATACAGTGGGACCGTACCCCAAACCGACACAGGTGGTCAGGTAGAGAATACCAAGGCGCTTGAGAGAACTCGGGTGAAGGAACTAGGCAAAATGGTGCCGTAACTTCGGGAGAAGGCACGCCGGCATTAGGTGAAACCCCTCGCGGGTCGAGCTGACGCCGGTCGAAGATACCAGGTGGCTGCAACTGTTTATTAAAAACACAGCACTCTGCCAACGCGTAAGCGGACGTATAGGGTGTGACGCCTGCCCGGTGCCGGAAGGTTAATTGATGGTGTTAGCCGCAAGGCGAAGCTCCTGATCGAAGCCCCGGTAAACGGCGGCCGTAACTATAACGGTCCTAAGGTAGCGAAATTCCTTGTCGGGTAAGTTCCGACCTGCACGAATGGCGTAATGATGGCCACGCTGTCTCCACCCGAGACTCAGTGAAATTGAAATCGCAGTGAAGATGCTGTGTACCCGCGGCTAGACGGAAAGACCCCGTGAACCTTTACTATAGCTTCACACTGGACGCTGATGTTGCTTGTGTAGGATAGCTGGGAGGCTTGGAAACCCGGACGCCAGTCCGGGTGGAGCCAACCTTGAAATACCAGCCTGGCATCATTGGCGTTCTAACTCCGGCCTGTCATCCAGGTCGAGGACAGTGTGTGGTGGGTAGTTTGACTGGGGCGGTCTCCTCCCAAAGTGTAACGGAGGAGCACGAAGGTACCCTCAGCACGGTTGGAAATCGTGCATTGAGTGCAAGAGCATAAGGGTGCTTGACTGCGAGACAGACACGTCGAGCAGGGTCGAAAGACGGTTCTAGTGATCCGGTGGTTCTGTATGGAAGGGCCATCGCTCAACGGATAAAAGGTACTCCGGGGATAACAGGCTGATACCGCCCAAGAGTTCACATCGACGGCGGTGTTTGGCACCTCGATGTCGGCTCATCACATCCTGGGGCTGAAGTCGGTCCCAAGGGTATGGCTGTTCGCCATTTAAAGTGGTACGCGAGCTGGGTTTAGAACGTCGTGAGACAGTTCGGTCCCTATCTGCCGTGGGCGTCGGAAGTTTGAGAAGTGCTGCTCCTAGTACGAGAGGACCGGAGTGGACGTACCGCTGGTGTTCCGGTTGTGATGCCAATCGCATTGCCGGGTAGCTATGTACGGACGGGATAACCGCTGAAAGCATCTAAGCGGGAAGCCCCCTTCAAGATGAGACTTCCCCGGGGCCTCGCGCCCCCTGAAGGACCCTCGAAGACGACGAGGTCGATAGGCACGGTGTGGAAGCGCTGCAAGGCGTTGAGCTAACGTGTACTAATGGTCCGTGAGGCTTGACCATATAACACCCAAGGGGCCTGCGTGGCCCTGTGGGCGAGACACAGCGCGGATACGCGCGAGTCGATCGAGTGTCGCTTGATTCCCATTGTTGAAGACAGGTAAACAGGGCGCTGGCCCGGCAACCGCCACCCAGCGCGCCAGAGTTACGCCTGACGACCATAGCAAGCGGGTCCCACCTGATCCCATGCCGAACTCAGCAGTGAAACCGCTTAGCGCCGATGGTAGTGTGGAGCTTCTCCATGCGAGAGTAGGTCATCGTCAGGCATCTATCCCG
>NZ_WNXF01000031.1:0-5972 GCF_010993675.1 Modicisalibacter sp. 'Wilcox' | reverse complement strand
TACGCTGAGGTGCTCAAGAAATCCGTCGCCGGTCCGAGCACCCTTCAATAGCGTTGCACTTGGAACTTGAGACCGCCTTGCTTCATTATGATAAATAAAGTGTTGGGAACAATATTTGGTGTTGCGTTAATAACTTCTGCACAAGCTAGTGATGATCTATTATTCATAGGGCCGGACAGCTATTCAGGAACTATAAAGAACGTATCGCTTTATGTTGATGATCAGGTGGATGGCAATTGCTGGACCAACGTAGACAGCATACGACAAAATGCTCGGCTCAAGCTTGAGCAGAGCAATATCAGAGTTTACAACGAGCCAATGGCTGGTTTTTATCCTTTCAATGCAACTATGATCATTACCGGAGTCGGGTATAGGGTTAGCGGTATCTGCGCGGGGGCTATAACTGTGAAGGTCACCACAACAGTGGCCAGTACCTCATTTAATAAAAATATATTTATGTCTTTAGATGGGGATCTTCTAAACAAAACTCTTATTGCTACAAGTTCTAATAATTTGAATCAGTCTTTCTCAGAAACATCTGATGCGGCTGTTGCTGAATTTTCGTCGAATGTTATAAGTGGCCGACGAAATAATGCAGTACAAAAGTTAATAAACGACAATATCTCTATCTACAAGAAAGAGCCTATGACGATGAAAGAACTAAATGAACTCGTGGAAAAGTCATCAACATAATAATACATGAGGAACTCTTTGGAGCGGCCTGGTTCCGTGCTGAGATTGCCGCCATTTCTCGATGACCGCCACCCATGGCAGGCGTAGCCGATCGATGATGCGAGGACGTTAGAACGCTGGAACGTTAGAACGCCGCGATGATTGATCGACCCGATTTCCACCGAACCGATTCCAACAAGCTGTTTATGCAAGGGGGTTGCGCAAATTGTCGAGGCTGCCCATTGGTGCGCATTCCGAAGCGTGAACCGGTGCCTTGCCGCGATCGGCGCCAAAAGGGTGACACTGTCACCCACGGGGGTGACGAAGTTTGTACCCGGCGGGGGTGACACCGAGCCGAAAGCGGGAGTGGATGAGCGAGCCCGAAGGCCCGGTGACCTGAGCCATAGCGTCAGGAGTGCGGTGAAGTCGAAGCTGGTACGCACATCTGGTACGCAGTCCGACGTGCGTACCGATGCGGACATCATCGACGACGCCTCGGACGAGATCACCCAGGTCGTCGTTGGCCATCGCAAGCAGATCGCGCTGGCAGGGGCGCTCTACTCTTCCCGCGCCCGTCCGCCAGGGGCCTCCCCGCTGCTCAACAGTACGGCGGTAGCCAGGCCGTCCCTGTCACCGGTGTCGCAGATCAGGATCCGCGGCGCCGGCAGTAGTTGGGGCGATCTCTCGTCATGCTCCACCAGCATCGTCCTGCCATCCCAGACCAGGACCTCCAGGCAGTCGCCCGGCTCTACCGAAGGCAGGATGGCAAAGCGGCTGACGGGCTCGCCATCGATCTGCGTCAGCCCCAGGGCGTGAAGGTCGATCTTCAGCTCAGTGATCGGGCGCTGCTTGCTGTAGGGGTCTAGCGGCTGGGCCGCGAGGAAGACCGGAGTGGACGCCATGGGAATTGTTGGGCTGCTGGGTTGGAAGGAGTGTCTCGCCGCCTCGGCGGGCTGCCAAGCCGCTCCGGTGTTACCGAATTGGTGACACTGTCACCCAAATGGTGACACTCACCTGTCACCAAAATGGTGACAGATCGGCGGTGAAACGAATGAAACGCCTCTCGGCAGGCAGCATCCCGGCGACCTGCGCCGTGTCGCTCTCACCGTGGCCCTGTCGTGGCCCTGTTACCCCCGCCAACGGCTCTGGAATGCGAGGTCTGCCGTGGCTGAGTCGCTTGGCCCGGGAGGCGTTCAGCTCACAAATTCACAAAATCACAAATTCATATATTCACAAAATCACAAATACGCGCTAAGCTGTCTGGAAAGGGATCAACGAGGCTACGCATGAAGAAGCCTGTCAGTGAGCGAGCGATGATGGCTCGCATCAATCGGAAGCTGGAAAGCGAGGGAGACCAGCGCTTGCGCAAGACACGGCAGCGTTGGGTCGGCGAGTTGGGGAGCTACCACCTCGTGGACGAGAACCTGAACACCGTGGCGGCTCACCACATCGAGAGCCTGGAGGAGTTCGCCGCAGAGATTGGCGTGATCAAGCCATTCGAAGAGGTGGTCTACGGCAAGTAGCCGGGACCGGAGAAGGCCCCGCGGCAGTTGCCGCCGCCCGGGACCGTGGCATCGCACAAACCTTGGGAGTAAACACGATGCAACAACATGATAGCCGCCCCGTTTCGCTGCTGGAAACCGATCTTGAGGACCTGGAGAGCCTGACACCTCGACTGCTCGCTGCTGCGCGCCTGCTCCGGGTCGCCGGTGGCGAGGCGGACAAGCAGGACCGGGGAGTGATCGAGCATATCGCTGGGCAGGTCGATCTCCATGTCGAGGCCATCCAGTTCATTGTGGCTCGGACACGGGGGGAGAAGCGGCAGCCGACGGCCGCGCTTCGAGCCGACTTCAAGAGCACCCAGGGCAAGGACATCGAGGATGAATGCCCCATCGATGTCCTGGACGCCTATGTCAGTTGCCGGCTGGGGTCGGCGGAGAGCACGCTGGTGACATTCAACGCGCGCTACCTGGAGGCTCCCAACCGACCCGACCAGGTGCTTGGGGAGACCTTCTTCGAGGCCGGTCACTGGCTGAATGTCGCCAGGGAAAGTCTGGGGTATGTCGTGGCGAGCGCAAACGCGGCCAACAAGCCCAAGCTCCGGCCGGCGGCGTAATCTGCAAACTGCGAGGCCCTGGTAGTCCCCGGGGCCTCTTGATATTCCATCAGAGCAGGACGGCGTCGCGATGTTTATAGAACGCTGGCGTTCTAGAACGTTAGCGTTCTATGACGCCAAAGAAGCACCCCCTGTTCTGGACTCAGGTCGTGAGGATCTCATGTCGAAGGTAGTAGGACTGACGAACAAGCAGGACACCAGGTATCCGAGAAACGAGTCGGGCGTGACGCTGTGCCGTGAGCTTGGCCGGCTGGTCAGGCTGGGGATGGTGGGTGCCGAAGAAGGGATGGTGACTCGGGCAGCCGAGCCGCAGGCGGCTCTCTGCCTTGCGGCCTATCGACAGCTACGGGAGCAGGAGCCCGAGCTGTCGCGCGGCATCTGCAGTTTCTGCTGGAGCCACGATTATCAGAGCGTCATGGTGGGCCTCGACGGCTACGCGATCGACCTGGACGATAGCGACCCAGTGAAGCTGCGCGCCCTCCAGCGGGAGCCGCACCCTATCGACCTGGGTGACGGGGCCTGTGTAGCGTTCTTCCAGATGGAAGACTCTTTCGTCTTCGTCACCTGAGGCATCAATGATGGCGGAACCCCTGTTCCTGGACCCGGAAGAGCTCGAATTCCTCACGGGCTACAAGCGTGGCAAGGAGCAGCGCGAGGAGCTCGATCGCCTAGGGATTCACTGGAAGGTCAACGCCGCTGGCAGAACCTTGGTCGGCCGGCGTCACGTCGAGGAAGTGTTCTGCGGAGATGACGCGACAAGGCGTGGCCGCACGAGACCGAACCTCGGAGCGTTAGAGCGGGAGTGATCGTGTCGTTCAGGAAGGGGAAGCCATGGCGCCTGTCCTTCTCGGACAGGCGCTGAAGTCAAACAGGGAAGCCGTGATGGGTTCCGTCGGGCATCTCGACATCCAGACGGACTCGGCCTCCGATCGCCTCGACGTAACGCTTGAGAGAGCTCAGGCGGAGGTCCTGGCCGGCTCTCTCCAGGCCAGCGATGGTCGGCTGTTTGACGCCCATCGCTTCAGCCATCTGGGCTTGGGTCATGTCCATCAGTTGGCGGAGCTCCGAAAGCCGTAGCTCAAGGAGCATGTCATCGGCCTTGGCCTGTGCCGCCGCCACCACTTCTGGCTTCTCGTTGGCCAGCAGCTCTTCCAGTTTGCGTGCCATGGTTCTCACCTCACGTCAGTGTATCCAGGTGAGCCGCATACTCCTTGTCGGCCACCGGGATCATCTCGTCATAGAAGCGCTTGTCATTGCCGCCCTTGTCGCCGGCACACAGCAGAATCCCGGTGCGCTGCGGGTCGAATGCGTAGAAGGCCCGGATCGGGCGCCCCTGGCTCTGGACCCGCAGCTCCTTCATGTTGGGATAACGGGAGCCATTCACAGTGTCGGCATGCGGTCGAGAAAGCATCGGGCCGCGCTCCCTAAGGAGAAGGATCGAGGCCAGGACGTTCTCGCGGTCTGCCTCATCCAGAGCGTGGTACCAGTCTTCAAACCTCTCGGTTTGCTCTATCGACCACATCGAACCCCTCCTTTGTTTATAGCCTATAACCTATATAGGCTTTGACCTATTGTAAAGCCCCTGGGGCAAAAAAATTGGTTACGTACTGGATCGGTGAAGGGTCGTGTTGGCTGGGTCGTGGATACCCCCGCCCTCGTACGATGACGCGCTCTATCTATACCTTCTCCTTGCCAGCCTGTTGCCCTACCCGCACACCTGGGCGCGGCCCCCTATTGCTTTTGCGCCGTTATCGATTAAAAGCTAATCTAGGGCTTTCTTATGAAATCCTCTCTTAGAGGTGGCCACTAGATCGCAGGCGGACCTATGACTGACTATACAGCAATCCAAGACGCGCTACTGAAGAGCGAAGAGACCAAGCAAGCATATTGGCGGGAGTTAGATAAAGTCGCCATTGGTCTTCGTCAGGCTTTTGAAAGTCATTTAGGAGTGGAAAAAAATAGTACGTGGTTTGATCCAGATTCCAAGCAACAGTTTCGCTATGTAGAGCTGGGCTATTGGGATCAGGAAGCTGCCAGTTATCAAAAGCCTGAGTTTATAAAGTACAAGAATGGAGATGTTATACCAGGATCTGAAAAAACGCTTGAATTTGTCATAAAGCTTAGCATTGACTCTCCGGTGAATCCTAACCATAAAACCATTGTTCATATTGATTTTAAGCTTAAAAAGGAAGCGTCCGGATATAATGTTGAATACACGATAAGTGGTGAGACGAGTAGAGAAACTCTTGAGAAGAGCAGCCTTGAGGAAGGATTGTCGAGAGTATCAGAGAACCTCTCTCAAGGAATTATCGACGCCCTCGATGCTAGTGAGTATGAGTGATACAGCTTAAATTAGATGTCACGCGATCGCTCTGCGCTAGCAGATAGCGTACAAGGGAGCCGGGGCTATGGGGATGGAGAAGTCTGCCTCCTTCGCTCTAAGGCTGAGCGACTGCTTGTCACGCTTTAGAGTGACAAAAGATTCGCCAAGGGGCCTGAAATTGTCATCCACCGGTATGACAGAGCATCGATTTGCTTTGCCCTGACTCAGGCCAAAATGGCCTATCTCAGTCAGGTCGAAATGACCTCACTCAGCGCCTCACGGAACCGATGGAGGCTTGGGCGGATCTCCCGGCCGGCCGATCGTGTGCCACAGCAACCGCACCGCATACCAGTGGTCTCGCTTGGTCGTGGGCTCCCAATGGTCGTGAGCCTCGAAGAACTCCCATACATGGCGCTTTCCGATTTGGCGAGGATCGCAGCCGCACCAGGACGCGAAGGCCTCGGCGCGCTTCACCTGCCGGCGCCTGGCTGTCTTGCCGCCCTTCCGGGCGTGGAGGTTGAGCCGGTGGCGGATCTCCGGTGGCAGCCTCATGTCGCCGCCCTTCCGATGTACGCTGTCATGATCTCTACGCGGCTATGCCCCAGCTCCTGCGCGATCGTCAGGCGTGCCGCCCGGTCCGCCTCCCGACTGGCCAGGCCGCCCATCATCGGTGGCCAGTGGCCGGTGATCTGCTGGTACCGTTCGGCGGCGTACGCGGCCCGCAGCTCATGGAGGCGCCCTATGCCTGCCGTCCGAAGCGCTTCCCGGGTCGCGCGCAAGGCACGGCGGTCTCAAGTTCCAAGTGCAACGCTATTGAAGGGTGCTCGGACCGGCGACGGATTTCTTGAGCACTTCGGCATA
>NZ_WNXF01000030.1:0-7843 GCF_010993675.1 Modicisalibacter sp. 'Wilcox' | reverse complement strand
TCCCTCCACCCCGGCAAGTCTTCTCCATACTGCCCGTGTTGGGTCATTTCCAACATACAAGCGACTTCAGTCGCGATAAGCCAACTACCGGGTCGCCGCCGTCGGGGATGAATCCCCTCCCACAAGACAGCCCCGCCACCACAGCCCGCCCGGCTTGCTGAATAGCCGTGGGAGCGACTTCAGTCGCGATTGTCCAACTGACTACCGGGCCGCCGCATCGAATCGCTGCCCCACCCGCGCGATATGCTCGCGCAGGGCCTCGCTGTCGATGTCCCGATAGCGGATCACATCGAAGAGGTAGGGGGTGTTGAGCGCGTCCAGCCGGTCCAGGAGGCGCAGCACGTCACTCTCGGAAACGTCGCCGTAAAGTACCAGGTCGATATCCGAACCGGGCCGACAGGTTCCCTTGGCTCGTGATCCGTAGATCACGGTCTTCTCCAGGCCCGGGCAGGCGGCGAGGGCACCCCGGATGGCCTCGATCGTGCTCTCCGGCAGGCCGAACATCAGCGGTACCGCTCCATGGTCTGGCGAAACTGCTTCAGGGCCGGGTAATAGCGCTCGACGATCTTGCGGAACTCGGTTTCCAGAATGCTGTGACGATACGCGTGGACCGTGTGGTTGCGAGTCTCGATCATGTCCATCCACACCTGTCCGTCTTCCAGCAGGCCGACGTTGAAGGCATGACGAGCCGCACTGCGCGACCCTGTGACATTCTGAATGCCTTCGTGTTCGAGGTAGTCCTTCATGACCTTCCAGGCAAGCTCGTGAGTGAACTCGAAGCGCTGGATGACGCCTTCCTTGATGATGTCCAGCGTCGTGTCGCCATACGCCTCGACCGCCTGCTCCAATTGGGAAAAAGCATTGCCGTAGTTGTCGAAACGCTGCTGCCAGCGAATATCCTCCCCCATCGCCATCTCCTTTCCGGAAGGTCCGCAACAAGCAGGCAGGCCATGCCTCTTTCGAGGACATGGCCCGCCAGCGTCACTATCGCTTCATGCCATTACAGGCAGCGATACACTCTCAACGATACACCGGCAGCCGCGCGCAGACGGCCTCGACCCTGGCCTTGACGTCGGCCTCGGCCTGGGCGGAATCGCCCTGCTGCATGGCGTCAAGGATGTCGCAGATCCAGCCGGCCAGGTCGCGGCACTCGGTCTCGCCGAAGCCGCGGGTGGTCACCGCCGGGGTGCCGATACGCAGGCCGGAGGTGACGAACGGGCTCTGCGGGTCGCCCGGCACGGCGTTCTTGTTGACGGTGATGTGGGCGCGGCCCAGCGCGGCGTCCGCATCCTTGCCGGTCAGCCCCTGCTTGATCAGCGAGAGCAGGAAGAGGTGATCCTCGGTGCCGCCGGAGACCACGTCGTAGCCGCGCTCGAGGAACACGCCGGCCATCGCCTGGGCGTTGGCGACCACCTGCTGCTGGTAGGTCTTGAACTCGGGCGCCATGGCTTCCTTGAAGCAGACCGCCTTGGCGGCGATGACGTGCTCCAGCGGGCCGCCCTGGATGCCCGGGAAGACCGCGGACTGCAGCTTCTTCTCGATGTCGGCGTTGTCCTCGGCGGAGAGGATCAGGCCGCCGCGCGGGCCGCGCAGGGTCTTGTGGGTGGTGGTGGTGACCACATGGGCATGGGGCAGCGGGCTCGGGTAGACGCCGGCGGCGACCAGACCGGCGATGTGCGCCATGTCGACCAGCAGGTAGGCGCCCACCGCGTCGGCGATCTCGCGGAACTTCGCCCAGTCGATGATCTGCGAGTAGGCGGAGAAACCGGCGATGATCATCTTCGGCTGATGCTCGCGGGCCAGCCGGGCGACGTCGTCGTAGTCGATGCGGCCGCTGTCGTCGATGCCGTACTGCACGGCGTTGTAGTGCTTGCCCGAGAAGTTGGGCCTGGCGCCGTGGGTCAGATGGCCGCCGGCATCGAGGCTCATGCCCAGCACGGTGTCGCCCGGCTTGACCAGCGCCTGGAAGACCGCACCGTTGGCCTGCGAGCCGGAGTGCGGCTGGACGTTGGCGTAGGTGGCGTTGAACAGCTCCCTGGCGTAGTCGATGGCCAGCTGCTCGACCACGTCGACGTACTCGCAGCCGCCGTAGTAGCGCTTGCCGGGATAGCCTTCCGCATACTTGTTGGTCAGCTGGCTGCCCTGAGCCTCCATGACGCGGGGGCTGGCATAGTTCTCGGAAGCGATCAGCTCGATGTGCGCTTCCTGACGCGCGCTCTCCTTCTGCATCGCATCGAACAGGGCATCATCGAAACCGGCAATCTGCATGTCACGGCTGAACATCGGCGTAGAGTCCTCGAGTCGAGAGGTGAAACGAACCGGCATGATACTCCACCCCCCGGAGGCTTTCACATGAAAGGGGGTCATGCCTGCCCGAGAATTTCTCACCTCGGGTTTAGTCAGACTGAAGCCTGGGGCATTCCTTGTGGGAGGGAATTCATCCCCGACAGCGGTGCCTCGGTGCCGGGTTTCATCGCGACTGAAGTCGCTCCCACACCAATCCCTGTTCTTCGGTGCAGTCATCCCCGACGGCGGTGGCCGATTCAGTGTCAGCCTGGCCATTGCCCTGCCGAAGACATATGCTCAGGCATAGGCCAACAAGGAGACGAGGATATCATGTCAACCGAACGCCATGTCCGCCTGTTCCGCAACGGCCGCAACCAGGCCCTGCGCATCCCGCGCGAGTTCGAGTTCGCCGGCAATGAGGCCATCATGCGCCGCGAGGGCGATACCCTGATCATCGAGCCGGTCAGGAAGCCCGGCTTGCTGAGCACCCTGAAACGGCTCGACCCCGTCGATGAGCCGCTGGGTGATGTCGATGAAGGCATGCTGCCACTCGATGATGTCGATTTATGAGCACCGGCGGCTACCTGCTGGATACCAACATCGTTTCCGCACTCGTGCGCGACCCGCATGGCCCCGTTATGGAGCGGATCGCCGCCGTGGGCGAGGAAGCCGTCGCAACCAGTATCATCGTCGCGGCGGAGTTGCGCTTCGGCGCAAGAAAGCGAGGCTCCGAGCGCCTGACACGCCAGGTGGAAATCCTGCTCGAGGTACTCGACGTGCATCCCTTCGAGCCCCCGGCCGATCGCCATTACGCCCGCCTGCGTCGGCAACTGGAACGAGCCGGGACGCCGATCGGCCCCAACGACATGCTGATCGCCGCTCAGGCATTGGCGGAACAGCGCGTCCTGGTCACCGCCAATGAGGGGGAATTTCGCCGGGTCAAAGGGCTCGAGGTAGAAAACTGGCTGGCTGAAGCCCCGCGTTGACGACGGGACGGCGCGGCAAGCCTTCTCGGGAAAGGGGATTCATCCCCGACGGCGGCGGCCCGGTGGCCGGCTCATCGCGACTGACGTCGCTCCCACAAGGGCTTGTCCATGCTGCCCGGGCTGATCGGTGGTCTTGTGGGAGGGGATTTATCCCCGACGGCGGCGGTCCGGTGGCCGGCTCATCGCGACTGACGTCGCTCCCACGAGGGCTCGATTCATCACAAATAAATTCGCTCCCACACAAATCCCGGTTCTTCGGTGCAGTCATCCCCATCCTGTGGGAGGGGATTCATCCCCGACGGCGGGGCGCGGTGGCCGGCTCATCGCGACTGAAGTCGCTCCCACAAGAAGCCGCTCCCATCATGGATAGCGTCATATGGCGTCCGGCGGTCATCCCTCCCCCAGCAGCCCCAGGCTGGTCACGGGCGCCTGGCGGCGCACGCCCCGGGACAGCCCGTGGCCGATCACGCCGATCAGCAGCGCCCCGCCGAGCGGCAGCACCAGCCACAGCAGGCCGTGCAGGCGCGGCGGCAGGGCCAGCCAGTGGTAGAGGCCGAAGGCGGCAAGCTCGGTGAGCAACGCGGCCATCAGCCCGCTGGTCAGCCCCAGCAGGGCGAATTCCACGCCCTGTACCCGCGAGATCAGCCGGCCACCGGCGCCGAACACCCGCAGCAGGCCGCTTTCGTGGGCGCGCTGGGCGTGGCTGGCGGTCAGGGCGGCATAGAGCACGCTGACCCCGGCCAGCAGCACGAAGGCCAGCACCAGCTCCACCGCGCGGGTCACCTGGTCGAGCAGCTCGCGCACCCGGCCGAGGATGGCGTCCACGTTGAGCAGCGAAACGCCCGGATAGGCACGCACCAGCCTGGCCAGCACATCGCCGTGGGCGGCGGCATCGAGGTGGAAGGCGGTGAGGTAGCTGTGGCCGTAGCGCTCCAGCACCCCGGGCGGGAAGATGACGTAGAAGTTGGGGCGGAAGCTGTCCCAGTCGAGGTCGCGCAGGCTGGTGATGCGCCCGGTGACCCGCTCGCTGCCGATGGTGAAGCTCAGGGTGTCGCCGAGCCCCACGCCCAGCCGCGCGGCGAGCCCGCTTTCCAGCGAGATCGGCACCGGGCCGTCGCCACCCGCCTGTCCGGCGTCGGCGGCGAACCACTCGCCGGCCACCACGCGGTTGCCCTCGGGCACCTCGGTCTGCCAGGTCAGGTTGAGCTCGCGGCGCAGGGCGTTGTCGCCGCGGCTGTCTTCCGGCACCGCGGATTCCGGCGAGCGCCCGTCGATGGCGGTGATCCGCCCGCGCACCATCGGGTAGAGCGCGGTGCGGGTGTCGGCGACGGCGTCGAGCAGCTCGACGAAACCCTCGCGCTCGGCGGGCTGGATGTTGATGGCGAAGAAGTTGGGCGTGTCGGCGGGCAGCTGGGTCTGCCAGGTGGTCAGCAGATCGCCGCGCACCAGGGTGATGATCGCCATCGCCGCGAAGGTCACGGCGAAGGCCAGCAGCTGGCCGAGGCTGGCCCGGCGGCGACGCGCCAGCTGGCTGCCGCCCAGGCGCACCGCACGCACCCAGCCGCCCTGCCGCTCGCCGCCGCCGAATGCCTTCACCGCCCGCAGCATCAGCCCCAGCAGCATCCAGCCCAGCCCCCACAGCAGCGCCAGCGCGACCAGCCCACCGACCAGCAGCGTCGCGGCCAGCGCCGGATCGCCGGAGTAGAGCCACAGCAGCGCGCCGAACACCAGGCCGGCCACGGCCACCACCAGCCAGGCGGCGGCCGGCAGCGGGTCGAGCTCGCGGCGCAGCACCTTGAGCGCGCTGACCCGCTTCAGGCGCAGCAGGGTCGGCCCGGCGAAGCCGACCAGCACGGCCAGCGCGGTGAGCACCCCGAGCAGCAGCGGCAGCACCCCGGGCGGCGGCAGCTCCAGCGGCAGGAAGCGGGACAGCAGCGCCAGCAGCGCGGCCTGCCCGGCCATGCCCAGCAGCGCCCCGGCCACCGAGGCGGCCAGCGCCAGCCACAGCAGCTGCCAGGCGAACAGGGTGCCCAGCCGACGCTGCGAGGCGCCGAAGCAGCGCAGCAGCGCGGCGGTATCCAGGTGGCGGTCGACGTAGCGCCGCGTGGCCATCGCCACCGCCACCCCGGCCAGCAGCACCGCCGCCAGCCCGGCCAGGCTCAGGTACTTGTCGGCACGCTCCAGGGCACTGCCCAGCTGGGGGCGGTCGTCGCGCACGTCCACCACCCGGACCCCCTGCGCCGACAGCCGCTCGAGGGTAGCCGACACCGCCGCCACCGCGCCGGGCGGTCCCTTGGCGAGCAGCTCGTACTCGATGCGCGAGCCGGGGCGCACCAGGCCGGTGGCCTCGAGATCCGTCCGGCGCATCATCAGCCGCGGGCTGAAGGCCGAGAACCCCGCACTCTGGTCGGGCTCGCGCTCGATCAGCCCGGTCACGGCCAGCTCGCTGGCGCCGACCCGGACCGTCTCGCCGAGCGTCACGTCGAGCAGCTGCGCCAGGCGCGGGGCGATCCACACGCCGCCCGGCTCGGGGCCGCGGGCCAGCGCCTCGACGCCGTCGCCGCGATCGACCCGCACCTCGCCGTAGAGCGGATAGGCGGCATCGACCACCTTGAGGCTGGCCAGCTGGAAGGCATCGCCGCGACTGACCATCGACACCATGTCGACCTGGTCGGAGAGCGTCAGGCCGGCCTCGCGCAGGCTCGCGCGCAGGGCGTCGTCGAACGGCTCGCCCTGCTCGAGCTTGATGTCGCCGCCGGTGAGCTGCCCGGCCTGGCGGGTCAGCCCCCGGTCCAGCCGGTCGAGGAAGAAGCCGATCATGGTCGTGGCGGCCACGGCCAGGGCCAGGGCGACGAACAGCGCGCGCACGTCGCCGGCCCGCAGGTCGCGGCGCAGCCCCTTGAGCGAGAGCGCCAGCCAGTGGGTCATGCCTGCACCTCGTCGGGTCGCAGCGCGATCAGTCGCCCGGCGTCCAGGCGCAGGCAGCGGTCGCAGCGCCGCGCCAGGTGCGGGTCGTGGGTGACCAGCACCAGGGTGGTGCCGGCCTCGCGGTTGAGCGCGAACAGCAGGTCGATGATCGCCCCGCCGGTGTCGCGGTCGAGGTTGCCGGTGGGCTCGTCGGCGAACACCAGTTCCGGCTCGGTGACGAAGGCCCGCGCCACGGCGACCCGCTGCTGCTCCCCGCCGGAGAGCTGCTTGGGCAGATGATCGAGCCGCTCGCCGAGGCCCACCCGGGCCAGCCATTCGCGTGCCCGCTGCGGATGATCGCGGCCCGGCACCAGCTCCAGCGGCAGCAGCACGTTCTCCAGGGCGGTCAGGGTCGGCAGCAGCTGGAAGTTCTGGAACACGAAGCCCACCCGGCCGGCTCGCAGCGCGGCGCGGCCGTCCTCGTCCAGCGCGCCCAGCGAGGCGCCGAACAGCGTCAACTCGCCGCCGCTGGGCGTGTCGAGCCCCGCCAGCAGGCCGAGCAGGGTCGACTTGCCGGCCCCGGAACTTCCCAGGATCGCCACGCTCTCACCCCGGGACACGTCGAGGTCCAGGTCGTCGAGGATCGTCAGGCGCCGTTCGCCGCTGACGACCTGCTTGGTCAGGCCGCGAGCCTGTAGAATCGAGGACTCTTCAACAGCGGATTCACGCGCCCGGGAGTTGGACATGAGACAAGCGTTTCCTGTGACTGGTCGGTTCATGCTGCTGCCCCTGCTGGTCATGTGGCTGGGGATGGCCTCGGCGTTCGCCGCCGGCTCCGGCACCACGCTGCTGGTAATGGGCGACAGCCTGAGCGCCGGCTACGGCATCGAGCGCGATCGCGGCTGGGTCGCCCTGCTCGACGCCCGCCTGCCCGACTCGGTCACGGTGGTCAACGCCAGCATCAGCGGCGAGACCACCGCCGGCGGCGCGACCCGCCTGCCCGAGCTGCTCGCACGCCACACCCCCGACATCGTGGTGATCGAGCTGGGCGGCAACGACGGGCTGCGCGGCCTGCCGCCGACCCAGATGCGCGCCAACCTGGCCAAAATGATCGAAGCCACGCGTGACAGCGGTGCCCGGGTGCTGCTGGTGGGCATCGAGGTGCCGCCCAACTACGGTCAAGCCTATGCCGAGGCGTTCCGCCAGGTCTATCACGATCTTGCCGAGCGCTACCAGGTACCGCTGGTGCCCTTCCTGCTCGACGGCGTGGCGCTGGACGACTCGCTGATGCAGGACGACGGCCTCCACCCCAACGCCGAGGCCCAGCCGCAACTGCTCGACAACGTCTGGCCGGCGCTGGAGAAGCTGCTGCCCCAAGTCGGGGGCAAATTCAGTCGCGACAGGTCGACCACCGGGCACCGCCGTCGGGAATAACCCCCTCCCACAGGTTGGGGATGCCTGCGCCGGAGAACCGGGATTTGTGTGGGAACGACTTCAGTCGCGAGGAACCGGCCACCGGACACCGCCGTCGAAGATCAATCCCCTCCCACAAGACGACCGATCAGGCCGGGCAGCATGGACAAGCCGTTGTGGGAGATTCTATGTTGCCCGTCAAGCCTTGATGGGGCTTGGAGGGCGATATCCCGTCTCATGCTTCATCAGTG
>NZ_WNXF01000002.1:0-293910 GCF_010993675.1 Modicisalibacter sp. 'Wilcox' | reverse complement strand
GAACTCGACGAGATCGCTGACTCACTGAACACCCGGCCGCGCAAGACACTGGACTGGCGAACGCCGCTGGAAGTTTACGCTGAGGTGCTCAAGAAATCCGTCGCCGGTCCGAGCACCCTTCAATAGCGTTGCACTTGGAACTTGAGACCGCCGACCGTTCAGTCGATCAAGAGATTCAACTGACCGAACACAGAGATTGTCCGGCCTTTCTCCTACCCGGAAACAGGTTATAGCCCCGGTAGTAGTGGCATCAGCGAAAGGCATAACTGACGGTTCTAGCACATGCAGTGCGACTCCACCCAGCCCATCCGCTAAAAGTTGACGTAAGGTGGCACCATAGTTGACATCAAGCCATTCTGCCGACGTGATGAAGACTCCAAAATCTCCTGGTCGAGCAAGTTGCATAGTGCGAACAAAGAAATGTATATGCAGACCAGCCAATTTGCTTGCTCGAACCCCAAAAGAAGCCGCTGCGTCAGCGAACCACTTTTTGTCAGCTTCATTTATCAGGTGATGGCGAACATAGGGCGGGTTCCCGATAAACAGTGTTTTTCCTTTGATCCGTGGGAGTTCGGCCTGACGATAGTCACCAACTATAATTGTTGCCCGCTTCGCAAGGCCCAATACAGTTAAGTTCGCTCGAAGCAACATTGCAGCCAGCGGATCAAATTCAATCCCGATAAGCTTGGCTTTTGGAAAAAGCCGCGCCGCTGCGATGAGAAAGCGCCCCGAACCAGCCCCGGCATCCACTACCCTAGCAGGGGCTCCTTCAGCAGCAGCCCATGTTGTCATTGAGGTAATAATTGGGGCAGGGGTATACGTCGCGCCTTTCTCCCGGCGGATTTCAGACGGCCTTATTTCCGCAAAAGCTTGGCCCAGCGGATCCTCGCCCGCTTGGATAGCTTTTCGAGTGGCCTCAATAAGGCGCTCGCTTTTTGTTGGCCTAATGCCCTTTCGTGTTTGCCGCTCTTCGGACGACAACCTGGTTGTCGAGCCTATAAGAGCCAAAGCTAGGGCAATCAGCTCACGCTCATTAGTAATGTTTCTCATGGTTCCTTTCGGGGTTGCTGCTTATACAACTCCCACAGCTCCTCGAAGAGTTTTCGCAGAGAAATTCCCCGGCGACCAGCTTCGGCTTTAACCTCACACGCCATCTCAGGCGAAAGGCTAATACCGATGATACGACGCCCTGGGCGCTTACTTTTTGATTTATTTGTAGTATCCATACCATAAGAGTCGACTAGTCGACAAAAAATGTCAAGTAAATATTTCTGTTGGGTGAGCCGTGGGATCAAGGTAAAGTTAAGGAAACGCTAAATCAGTAGGTTACGTGGTTTCTTGATCATTTTTGATCCCCATTTACTCCCTTAAAACTATAAACTATTGATTTTATGACTTATTTTACATTCTGTATCGGCAAGTGACGCCGGCCGCCACGGGCCGGCTCACTCTGTCGTCCACCATTTCCCGCTGTGCCGCGCCCCTCGGCCCCACAGCGGCGCCAGGCGCTGCATGGCCGCCGACAGCTCGGTATCCAGCCCCCAGGGCGGGTTGCGCACCACCAGGCCGCTGCCGTACATGCCGTGGCGCTCCCCGGCGGCATGGTGAACGAGTTCGCTGCGCCACAGCTTGTCGATGCCCGCCGTGCGCAGCGCCTCCAGCAGGCCGTGATGGTGACCCGCCGGCAGCAGCGGATACCAGATCATCACCACCGCGTGGCGCGCCTTGGCGGCGATCCGCTGCAGCGTCTGTGCCGTCTCGGCGTATTCGGCCTTGCGCTCGTAGCTGGGGTCGATGAGCACGCACAGCCGCGGCGTCGGCACCGGCAGCCGGCGCACCAGCCCCTGCGGGCCATCCTCGTGGAAGCGCCGGGCCTGGGGCGGCAGCGCCTGGCTCTCGAGATGACGATGCTCGCCCGGGTGCAGCTCGAAGAGCGTCAGCCGGTCCTGTTGGCGAATGGCCCGAGACAGCCACCACGGCGAGCCGGGATAGTGGGTCAGCGTGCCACTCCTGGGCTGGGCCTCGGTCAGCGCGGCGAGCCAGTCGGCGAGCAGCGGCGCGTCGTCCCTGACCAGCGCATGCCGGGCCGCCCAGACCGGTTCCACCCCGTCGCGGTATTCCTGGAGCCTGTCGGTCTCCATCGCGGCCAGTGGATACAGGCCGCGACCGGCATGAGTATCAACATACGTAATGGGTGATTCTTTACGTAAAAGATGGCGCGTGACGGCATGCAGCGCCAGATGCTTGTGAACGTCGGCGAAGTTGCCGGCATGATAGGCGTGCTGATAGGCAAGCATGGCGAGATTCCGATGAAGAAAAGGCCCACCGACAGTCGCCGGTGGGCCCGAAGGTCGCGAATCGTGGAACGTCGGGGAGTTACTGCTGCCCGGTCGGCACCACGGTGATCTCGACACGGCGGTTCTGGGCGCGTCCGGCTTCGGTATCATTGCTCGCCACCGGCTGGCTTTCCCCCTGACCGACCATGTTCAGGCGCTGACGCTGCACGCCACCCTGCATGAGGTAGTCGCCCACCGCCTGGGCCCGGCGCTCGGAGAGGCGCTGATTGTAGGCCTTCGAGCCGGTGCTGTCGGTGTAGCCGGCCACGGTGATGCGGGTTTCCGGATACTCGCGCAGCACGGCGGAGACATCGTTGAGCGCCTGCCGCGCCTGGCCGGTGAGTTCGCTGGAGTCGAAGCCGAAGGTGACGCTGTTGGGCATGTTGAGGACGATGTTGTCGCCCTGGCGCTGCACGCCGATGCCGGTACCCTGCAGCCGGTCACGCAGCTTGGCTTCCTGACGGTCCATGTAGTAGCCGATGCCGGCACCGGCGGCGGCGCCCACCGCCGCGCCGATGGCGGCATGATCGCGGCGGCTGGCGGCACTGTCGCCACTGAGCAGGCCGGCCACGGCCCCTGCCGCGGCACCGATGCCCGCACCGGTGGTGGCCTTGGCGGTCTGGGGCTCCCCGGTCTGCGGGTTGGTGGTCGTGCATCCTGTCACGGCCAGTGCGGCCGACAGCGGAATCGCCATCCAGAGCTGCTTGGTGATCATGCGGTTAACGCTCCTCGTTTCCTTGGCTTCCGTGAATAAGGCTTGCCGCCCGTCACGCATCGTCGATCAGGGCCAGCAAGTCGTTCAAGAATAACAGACCCTGCGGGCTCGCCTGCAGCCGGCCGGCATCCTCGACCAGCAGCCCGCGCGCGCGGGCTGCCGCCAGGTGCGGTGTCAGTTCATCCAGCGGCCGGCCGGTATGGGCTTCCCACAGCGACAGCGGCACCCCGTCCACCAGCCGCAGCGCGTTCATGGCGAACTCCAGCGGCAGCGTCTCGAGCGCCACCGGCTCGCGCCCGGCCTCGAAGCCGCGCGGGTCGTCGGCGCGGCGCAAATACGCCTCGGGCTGGCGGGTCTTCCAGCGCCGCTCGACGTGCCAGGTGCCGTCGGGCTCCCGCCGGGTCAGCTTGCCGTGGGCGCCGGCACCGATGCCCAGATAGTCGCCGAAGCGCCAGTAGGTCAGGTTGTGGCGCGAGGCATGGCCGGGCCGGGCATAGGCAGAAATCTCGTAGCGCCCAAGGCCGGCGGCCTCGAGTCGCGCGTGGCCGGCATCCTGGATCGCCCACAGCGTCTCGTCCTCCGGCAGGGGCGGCGGCCGGGAGTGGAATTCGGTATTGGGCTCGATGGTGAGCTGATACCAGGAAAGGTGCGTGGGCGCCAGCGACAGCGCCGTGTCGATATCGGCCAGTGCCAGCTCGGCGTCCTGCCCAGGCAGGCCGTGCATCAGATCGATGTTGAAATTATCGAAGCCGGCCTGCCGGGCGCTGTCGACCGCGCGACGCGCCTCGTCGCCGTCGTGGATGCGTCCGAGCGCCGCCAGCTGGGCCGCCTGAAAGCTCTGTACACCCAGCGACAGGCGATTGATGCCGGCCCGGCGATAGGCCGTGAAGCGCCCCTGCTCCACCGTGCCCGGATTGGCTTCCAGGGTGATCTCGGCATCGGGGGCGAGCACGCCGCGCCGCTCGAGGGTGTCCAGCAGGCGCGCGTAGAAATCCGCCGACATCAGGCTCGGCGTGCCGCCGCCGATGAATACGCTGTGGATCAGTCGCCCGTCGCTGCGCGTGAGCTCCTCGTCCAGATCCATCAGCAGGGCGGCCAGATACGCCGACTCCGGCAGATCGGCGCCGGAACCGGAACCGATGCCATGGGAGTTGAAGTCGCAGTAAGGGCACTTGCGCACGCACCAGGGCACATGCACGTACAGCGCGAGCTCGGGCAACGGCCTCATGAGCCGAGGCTCTCCACCAGGGTGCGCAGGGCCCGGCCCCGATGGCTGAGGCGGTTCTTCTCGGCGGCGTCGAGCTCGGCGGCCGTCAGCCCCTGCTCGGGCAGCCAGAACAGCGGATCGTAGCCGAAGCCGCCCTCGCCGCGCGGTTGGGCGAGAATCTCGCCGCGCCAGCTGGCCTGCACGATGCGCGGTACCGGGTCGTGCTCGTGCCGCAGCCATACCAGCACGCACCAGTAGCGGGCCGTGCGCTGCCCCTCGGGAACCTCGGCCAGCGCCTCGATCAGCTTGCGGTTGTTGGCCGCATCGCTTCTGGGCTCGCCCGCATAACGCGCCGAATAGATGCCCGGCGCCCCCTGCAGGGCGTCCACCGCCAGCCCCGAGTCGTCGGCCAGCGCCGGCAGGCCGCTGATCCGGCAGGCATGGCGTGCCTTCAGCAGGGCGTTCTCGACGAACGTCAGCCCCGTCTCCTCGACGTCGTCGACGCCGAACTCGCGCTGGGGATGCACCCGATACTCCAGGGGCGCCAGCAGCGCCTGAAACTCGCGCAGCTTGCCGGGGTTGCCGCTGGCCAGTACCAGTCGTCGTTCCATTTCACGTCACCTTGGTGTTGCAGAGTTTCGCTCATTCTATCGGTTAGCACGGCACATGCGGAACGCCAGACGGACTGACGGCGCCCCGCCCTCCCGGTCTCCGTACCGCTTCCCACCTCCAGGGTTGGCAACCATCAGCCTGCCATCACACAGAAAGGTTACAAAATGTTTTTCTCATGACTGATTTTTCTCCTCTCTCATGACAGGAAACCAGAGGACAAGAAAAAGTTGACAGGTAAGTAAATGATTAGAAATTTGAAAAAATAAAAGTGATTGAAAAAGTTATTTTTAATACCAAAAAACGATAACAAGAAACGAGTAACCAAACTTTACAAACAGGGAGGGACCAACAAAGCTGAATCAGACCGCTGCATGGTACGCAGAGACCACATAACGACTCACGATCCAACACCATACTTCCGGAGCAGTGACGATGAGCCAAGGGAACTCATTGATTCTTCTGGTCACGGACTGCAATCCCCAGACGCAGCTGTTCATGGACTACATCGCCGAACAGCTGGACTGCCAGATTGCCGCCGTCTCCCCCCACGATTCGCTCGATGCCTTCACCAGCGACTCGCTGCTGATCCTGCTCGATGCCGATCACGTCGATGAAAGCAGCATGCAGCAGTGGCACAGCCGGGCGGCGGAGACGGCCCACACCACCCTGGCGGCCATCAACCTGCGCGACGAGGACCATGCCGCGGACATGCTCGCCTCGCTGCACCTGCGGGGCGTCTTCTACCGGCGCGACAGCATGGCGTTGATCTGCAAGGGCATCCACGCCCTGCTGGAAGGTGACCTGTGGATGTCGCGCTCGCTGATGACCCGCTTGATCGAGTTCTACCGGCGCCAGCAGCTCAACGCCTATCGGCCGGTCTGCGGGCTGACCCACCGCGAGCTGGAGATCATCGGCCTGCTGGGCTCGGGGGCCTCGAACACCGAGATCGCCGACAAGCTGTTCGTCAGCGAGCACACGGTCAAGTCCCACCTCTACAACATCTTCCGCAAGATCAAGGTGCACAACCGCATTCAGGCCATGAACTGGGCGCGCCAGAATCTCGGTGCGCCACCGCCCAGCCCGAGCAAGCCCCAGCGGCGGTGACCGTCATGAACACGCCCTACCTGCGCCTTGCCCTGTGCCTGCTGTGCCTGTCGATCGCGCCGGCGTTCGCCGGGACCGAGCCCGCCACGCCGGCGGCCGGCCCGCAGAGCGACGCCCCCGAGAGCGCGGACGGCCCCGCGACATCGCGGACGCTCAAGCCCCGCGAGCCGTCACCGCTCAACGGCCTGGTGGTGGATCGCACCATCACCATGATCGGCAAGACGTTCTATCAGCAGTTCAGCCAGCGCCGGCTGGACAGCATCGTGCTCAACAACACCAACCTGGTGATCCACGAACGCCCGTCGGCACGCTGGGGCAGCATCGTCTGGGTCGCCGAGGGCAATCGCATCCTGTATCGGGCCACCCTGCCGCCCCGCTTGAGTGACGTCGATCAGTATGCCCGGGCCGCCGTCGAGCAGGTCGAGCAGCTGGTACTGCGCCGCAAGGTCATGCAGGCACTGGACCGCAATGGAGACCTGGCCGGCGACGAATGGTGAACCGGTCCAACGACATACGCGAGGGAATCACGATGAGAATGCAGCCGCTCCTGTTGTCACTGGCCCTGGCCACGGGTGCCGCCCAGGCAGGGGAACTGGTCTATCGACCGATCAACCCGTCGTTCGGCGGCGACCCGCTGAACGGCAACTACCTGCTCAACAAGGCCCAGGCCCAGGACGACAACAAGGATCCCAACGCCCCCGACTTCGGCAGCTTCAGCGAGACCGACCTGTTCATTCAGGACCTGCGCAACAGCCTGGTCTCGAACGCCATCGACGACGCCGTGAACGCCACCGATCCCGGTCGCACCAGCACCATCGACAGCGCCGAGCTGAAGATCAAGATCGTCAGCAACGGCAACGGCGGCTTCCAGATGCAGATCACCGACCGCCGCACCGGGGAAGTCACCAACATCAACCTCGGCTCCGCCGCCAACAACTTCTGATGAGGGCGAACACCATGAAAGGATTGACGGCCTGCCTTGTCATCTCCCTGCTGGCTCTGAGCGGCTGCTCGAGCATGGTGACCACTGCGGAGGGCCTCGAGGCTGCCCCCGCAACGCTGATGCCGCGCTCCGGCACCTACGGGGACCTGATCAGCCTGCCCAAGCCGAGTGCCAAGATCTACGCCGCGGTCTATGACTTCCGTGACCAGACGGGACAGTACAAGCCTCAGCCGGCCAGTACCTTTTCCACCGCCGTCACCCAGGGCGGCGCGGCGATGCTCAGCGGGGCGCTGGCCGACTCCGGCTGGTTCGTGCCCCTCGAGCGGGTCGGGCTACAGAACCTGCTGACCGAACGCAAGATCATTCGCGCCAACCTGGAGCGCAACGGCCAGACTGATGCCCTGGGCTCGCTGGATGCGGCACGTGTCCTGCTCGAGGGGGGCATCATCGCCTACGACTCCAACCTGCGGACCGGGGGAGCCGGGGCCGAGTATTTCGGCATCGGTGCCTCCGGGCAGTACCAGGTGGATCAGGTAACGGTCAACCTGCGCGCCGTGGACATCGCCACCGGGGAAGTGCTGGCCAATGTCACCACCAGCAAGACGATCTTCTCCCACGAGATCCGTGCCGGCGTGTATCGCTTCATCGATTTCAAGCGCTTGCTGGAAGGCGAGATCGGTTACACCAACAACGAACCCGTGCAGATGGCGGTCATGTCGGCCATCGAGTCCTCGGTGATTCACCTCATCGCCCGGGGTATCCAGAACGGCCTGTGGACACTGGCCAATCCCGCCGAGCGTGACGACCCGATTCTCAGCGCCTACCTGGAGGCACCCACTCCCATGCTCTGACAGCCCGGCTCGCGCGATAGTGCCTGAGCGCCCTGCGGGGCGCTTTTTTCATGCCTGCAGCCTGACCGCCACCCCGCTGTTTCTCTCGACAGGCCATGCTTAAAGACAAACTTGTGACTTATCTGTGCACTTTAAAAACATCGTCTCTCACATCAGTCCGGCCAGCATGAAAAATGGCATTTACTTCTGATTGCTGCATTTTTTCACTTTGTAAAGACTTCGAAAGGCAGTGCAAAAAACCATGCCAGCAATGACAGAACGGAATGCCGTGACGGCGAGAAACGTCGTTCAGCAGGATCGCTGATGCGAGGCCCTCCCGCCGTCTCGGCACCATGAATCCGCAAGACGGAGTGACGCGTCCGGGCGTGCCGGTGCGCGAATCTCGTCGCTCGATCACGAGCAGCCACAGGGTGGGAACAGCACATGAAACTCAAGATCGCGATTCTGTCCGCCTCGATTGCCTTGTCGTCCCAGGCGATGGCCGCCAGCAACGACATCACGGTCGAACAGGACGGCTACGGCAACCGGCTCAATGCCTACCAGTTCGGCACCGGCGGCACGGCCAGCTATCAGCAGTCGGGCTGGCGCTCCAGCGCCGAGCTGCGCCAGTATGGACAGGGCAACAACGCCTCGCTGATGCAGAACGGCTATCGGGGGCAGGCCACTCTGCTGCAGCGCGGCTATCTCAACAGTGCGGCGATTGATCAGGATGGAATGCGGAGCCGCGCCTCGATCACCCAGCGCGGACAGAACAACGATGCCGCCGTCACCCAGCGCGGCTGGCGCAGCGACGCCACCGTCACGCAGCGGGGCTATGCCAACCAGTCGGCGATCACCCAGTCGGGGTATCGCAACAGCGCGACCACCCTGCAGGCCGGCCAGACCAACACCTCAACGGTCGCCCAGGAAGGCATGCTCGGCACGGTCGACGTCACCCAGCGCGGCTACGGCAACCAGTCCGACGTCACCCAGGGCGCCGATAGCTACACCAACGCCGTGACCTCGGTGCAGCGCGGCACCTACAACGAGTCGACGGTCACTCAGGACGGCTACTTCGGCACGGTCGACGTCACCCAGCGCGGCTACGGCAACCAGTCCGACATCACCCAGGGCGCCGACGGCTACACCAACAGCGTCACCTCGATGCAGCGCGGCACCTACAACGAGTCGACGGTCACTCAGGACGGCTACTTCGACACGGCCGATATCACCCAGCGTGGCTATGGCAACCAGTCCGACGTTACCCAGGGCGGCTATACCAACAGCGTGACGTCGTTGCAGAAGGGTACCTACAACACCTCCAGTGTCGACCAGAGCGGCTACTTTGGACGTGTCAATGTCAGTCAGTCGGGTTACGAGAATGATGCTTCCGTCACCCAGCAGGGCTACCGCAATCAGGCCGACGTGATGCAGTCGGGTGAGTTCAACACGGCCGAACTCAGCCAGTCCGGCGAATACAATCGCGGCGATATCTCCCAGAGTGGTTACGGCAACGACAGCACCATCACCCAGAGTGGCTGGCGCAACCTGGCCACCACCGAGCAGGACGGCACCTACAATACGGCGGAGATCACCCAGAGCGGCTATCGCGATATCGCGAATATCTACCAGAACGGCTACGGCAACAGCGCGGTGATCTCGCAGGCCGCCGACGGCTGGGGCTCGATGGCCACCAACCGGGCCAGCATCGTTCAGTACGGGTACAGCAACAGCGCCAGCGTGACCCAGAGCGGCGGCGGTAACACCGCCAATGTCTATCAGTACTGACACGCGTCAGTCACTCGAGAATGAGAGACCCCGCCTCGGCGGGGTCTTTCGTGTCTCATCCGTTAAGCGTTACGCGTCAATCATCTCACCCTCCTTTCATCAACGCGCTGCTGTGTTTTCCGGTGACATTAACCAGAGAATTCAGCGCCATTTTCATGCGCGCTTCTTATAGCGAATCTCGCCTTTTGTATAAAAATGTAATCAACCATTTCAGGCGAGATTCACCATGAAATCGTCAGTGATCATCGGGGCCGCAGCCGGCCTTTTCATCACGACCTCCGTGCAGGCACGTGACCTGGCCATCGGCTCGGAACTGGACAGCTACTCCGGGGTTTCTCGTGGCGATCAGGCCGTGACGATCGAGCAGTCAGGCGTCGGCAATCGGGCCGACACTCGCCAATACGGCAGCGGCAACGGCGTCGCCATCGGCCAGTCCGGCCGGGCCAATCATGCCGTGGCGATGCAGGCCGGCAGCGCCAATGAGGCCAGCATTCTTCAGTCGGGCGGTTATCTGAGTGCCGAAATCAACCAGCAGGGGGTCGGACACAGCGCCGACATCGCCCAGTCTGGTTATCACAAGCAGGCCACCATCAATCAGCAGGGGGCCTACGGCAACGCGGAAATCGTCCAGCTGGGCAGGAGCAGTACCCCCGTGAGCATCACGCAGTACGCCCGCGGACGCATGAGCGTTCAGGTCGTGCAGCACTGATGGCGGGGTTCAAGGAGCGGCATCGACAGGACGTCACCGCGTCTCGCATGCCAGACGTTGATTGAAAAACCAGACAAGGGAACACGAACCATGAAACTGCAACTCTCCGTACTCGTCGCCGCCATCGCCCTCTCCACCAGCGCCATGGCCTCCGAGGAGGGTAGCCACCATGGTGGCGGTCATCACGGCGGCTTCCACAACGGCAACAATAGCTCGGAGATCAACCAGACCGGCTACGGCAACAGCGCCGAGACCAACCAGATCGGCTACAGCAACGCCACCACCCAGCTTCAGACAGGCTGGGGCAATGACTCCAGCGTCATGCAGCGTGGCTGGGACAACTCCGCGGATGTGACCCAGAACGGCTGGGGGAACCGTTCCAGCGTCTATCAGCAGGGCTATTCCAACTCCACGGACGTGTCCCAGTCCGGCATGCACAACAAGTCGTCCGTGACCCAGAATGGTCGGGATAACTATGCCGCCGTTTCTCAGAACGGTATGGGCAACCGTTCCGACGTGTCCCAGGAAGGTCGCGACAACGTGGCCGACGTGACCCAGAACGGCACCCACAACGATTCGGTGGTGACCCAGAACGGCCGCGACCATTACGCCCGGGTCAAGCAGAACGGCATGGGCCACGCGTCCGACATCGCCCAGAGCGGCAAGGATAACGTCGCTCGCGTCGATCAGTCCGGCAGCCTCAACGACTCCGTGATCGTGCAGAAGGACGAGAGCAACTATGCCAAGGTCACCCAGTCGGGTACCAAGCAGTTTTCCGACATCTACCAGAGCGGCAAGGATCAGGTCGCCATTACCACGCAGAGCGGTTACGGCAACGATGCCAAAGTGGTCCAGGAAGGGATCGGCGACAACTACTCGTCGATCGGCCAGACCGGCTACAACGATCTCGCCGATGTCTACCAGGGCGGCTACGACAACGTCTCGTCGGTCAGTCAGGGAGCCGCCGCCGGCATGGGCATGATGAACCTGTCCCGCAATACCGCGACCATCGTCCAGCAGGGCTACGGCAACTACTCCAGCGTGACCCAGATGGGCGGTGGCAACGCGGCCAACGTCTATCAGTACTGAAGGCGTCCCGCGACGTCCATCCGACGCTCACGACGCATGCATGAAAAAGGCCCCGCTACGGCGGGGCCTTCCTGTGTCGCCACCGCTCACTGCAAGCGCAGATGCTCCTGGATCAGCCCCACCAGGGTCAGGTTGGCGTTGTCCCGGGTGGTATCGAGATGTACCAGGTGCAGGCGCTCCTCGTCGGTGAACGGCTCGAAGAGGCGTTGCTGGCGCTCGAGCACCGCCAGCCCGGCCTCGGAGGGATCACCGCCCCGACGGGCGCGCTTCTCGATGCGCGCGCGCAGGGTCGCGTCGTCGGCCTCGAAGCTGACCAGCAGCACCGGCAGCCCCCGGGCCTCCGCCTGATGGCGAAGCCGATCGCGCTGTGCCTGACGCAGGCAGGTGGCGTCGATGCACACCGGCAGCCCGCCGTCGAGCACCATGCCGGTCAGCGCGGCAAGGTGCCGATAGGTGCGCTCGGTGGCCTCGGGGGTATAGATATCCACACCCGCCTGCTCGGTGCGCGCCTGGGGATCGAATCCGTGCAGACGCTTGCGCTCCACATCGGAACGCAGCCGGACCCCGCCCAGCCGCCGGATCATCTCGCCGGTGAAACGGCTCTTGCCGCTGCCGGAGACCCCCACGCCGATCACCAGATAGGGGAAATGGAACTCCGCGTAGTGCTCGGCGAGCGCGAGATAGCGACGGAAGTCGGCCATGATCGCCTGGCGGTCGGTGGGATGCAGATCCGGCTGATGATAGCGCAGCATGGCCACCTTGGCGCGCACCAGCGCCCGATAGAGCTTGTAGAAGGGCAGCAGGCGCACCAGCTCGTGATCCCCCGAGCACTCCAGGTAGCGGTTGAGGGCGTGCCGCGCCAGGGCCTCCTCGTTCCGTGCCTCGAGATCCATCAGCAGGAAGGCCAGATCGCTGCCGACATCGTTCCAGCGCAGCGTCTCGTTGAACTCGATGCCGTCGAACAGCACTACCCGACCGTCGAGGCGCACCGCATTGCCCAGGTGCACGTCGCCGTGGGTCTCGCGCACGAAGCCCTCGCGATGACGGCGATCGAAGACCTCGCCGAGCCGCGCCAGGGTCTCGTTCGCCCAGGTCTCGAGATGCGCCAGCCGCCGCCGGTCATGCTCGCCGGTCAGGCGCGTGTCGATCAGACGGAACTCCCGCTCGACGATCGCCGCGAGGGTCTCGCGCGACCCCAGGGCATCGTCGGCCGGCAGTCGCGCGGCCTCGCCATGGAAACGCACCAGCTGATCCACCAGGTCGTCGATCAGCGCCTGCGACAGCTCGCCGCTGGCCTGCAGATGGCTGAGCAGCTCGCGGTTGTTGAACTGGCGCATCTTGATGGCGTGCTCGATGGGCGCGCCCGGCGCATTGACCCGGGGCGCCTGCGGCGTGCCGGCGATCGGCACCACGCCCAGGTAGAGCGCCGGCGCCAGGCGGCGATTGAGGCGCACTTCCTCCTCGCAGCAGCGACGCCGCCGTTCGCGCGTCGAGAAGTCCAGAAAGCTCCCCAGGTCCAGCGGCTTCTTGATCTTGTAGGCGTACTCCCCGGTCAGCACGATCCAGGAGATGTGCGTCTCGAAGATCTCGATCGCCTCGACCTCGTGGTCGAAGCAGCGATGGTCCCGGAGGGCGTCGATCATGGCCTGGCTCACGGCAAGCTCCCGTCAGGTGAAGGTTCAGCGCGCCATGGCGGCGAAGACCCGCTCGGCGGCATCCAGGGTGGCACGGATGTCCTCGTCGCCGTGGGCGCTCGACATGAAGCCGGCCTCGAACGGTGACGGTGCCAGGTAGACGCCGTGGTCGAGCATCGCGGTGAAGAAGCGGCGGAAGCGCTCGGCATCGCAGGCCCCGACCTGGGCGAAGTCGTCGACGCGACGCTGCCCGGTGAAGAAGACCCCGAACATGCCGCCGGCCCGCTGGGTGACCAGGTCGATTCCGGCCTCGGCCGCCCGTTCCTCGAGGCCGGTGCAGAGCGCCTCGACGCGCCGCGCCAGGTCGGCATGAAAGCCGGGCTGGCGGATCTTGTCGAGCAGCGCGATGCCGGCGGCCATGGCCAGCGGATTACCCGCCAGGGTGCCCGCCTGATAGACCGGCCCCAGCGGCGAGATGTACTCCATGATCTCGCGCTTGCCGCCGAAGGCGCCCACCGGCATGCCGCCACCGACGATCTTGCCCAGGCAGGTCAGATCCGGGGTGATGGCGTAGTGCGCCTGGGCGCCGCCCAGGGCGACGCGGAAGCCGGTCATCACCTCGTCGAAGATCAGCACGCTGGCGTGGGCGTCGCAGACCTCGCGCAGCGTCTCGAGGAAGCCCGGGCGCGGCGGGATGCAGTTCATGTTGCCGGCCACCGGCTCGACGATGACCCCGGCGATGGCGTCGCCCAGCTCGGCGAAGCAGGCCCGGACCGCCTCGACATCGTTGTAGGGCAGGGTGATGGTGTGCTCGGCCAGCGAGGCCGGCACACCCGGCGAGCTCGGTTCGCCGTGGGTCAGGGCCCCGGAGCCGGCCTTGACCAGCAGCGAGTCGGAATGGCCATGGTAGTTGCCCTCGAACTTGACGATCTTGTCGCGCCCGGTATAGCCGCGTGCCAGGCGGATCGCCGACATGGTGGCCTCGGTGCCCGAGTTGACCATGCGCACCATCTCGATCGACGGCATGATCTCGCAGATGCGCTCGGCCATGGTGGTCTCGATCGCCGTCGGCGTGCCGAAGGACAGCCCGGCGTCGAGCCGCTCGCGCACCGCACCGAGCACCTCGGGGTCGGCATGGCCGGTGATCATCGGCCCCCAGGACCCCACGTAGTCGATGTAGCGCTTGCCCTCGACGTCGAACAGATACGCCCCCCGGGCCCGCTCCATGAACAGCGGGGGACGATCCATCCCCTTGAAGGCCCGGACCGGCGAGTTGACGCCCCCGGGAATGTGCCGGCAGGCCTGTTCGAAAAGTTCCGCGGAAGTGGGCATGTCGTCCTCTCGTCAGAAGCTGTGGATAACTCGTTGGACAGTTGGAATAACTCGTCGTTGGCGGCCTGTGGATAAGCTAGGGATCAATCAGCTGCCGCCTCAGATGCTGCACGTTGGCCGCCGGCTCGCCGTGGCCGAACACGGCCTGCACGGTCGCCAGCAACTCGGCTCCGGCGCGACGTGCCTGCCGGGCATTGTCGGCATCGATGCCGCCGATGGCCACCCGGGGCAGGCCGAATCGCGCCGCCTCGGCCAGCAGTTCGAGACGGGCGGGCGGGGCCTCGGGCTTGGTGCGCGAGGCGAAGAAGCGCCCGAAGGCCAGGTAGCTCGCCCCCGCCTCGTGTGCCCGCGCGGCCAGCTCGAGCCGGGCGTGGCAGGTGGCGCCGACGATCGCCGCCTCGCCCAGCACGCGCCGGGCCTCGCGCAGCGAGCCGTCCTGCTGGCCGAGATGCACGCCGACACCGGCGTGGCCCTCGCGGCGCAGCCGCTCGGCGAGCGCCAAGTCGTCGTTGATGATCAGCGGCACCCCGTGTCGGGCACAGCGGCTCGCCAGGGCAGCGGCCTGGCGGTGGCGCCGCTCGGCATCCCGCGACTTGTCGCGATACTGCAGCAGGGCCAGCCCGCCCGCGAGCGCCGACTCGCAGGCGGCGATCAGGGTGGCGTCATCGGGCAGCAGCCCGGCATCGGTGATGGCATAGACGCCCCGGCGCCAGTCATGAACGGTCATCGAGGGCCTCCGGGTCGAAGGCGGCGGGCAGTTGCCAGAGTCGGCGCGGCAGGTGCTGGCCCGCCGCCGGCCGCCAGCCGTGGCGCAGGCTTTCCCAGGTGAAGCGCTGGGCCTGCTCGCAGGCCGCCACCAGGCGCTCGCCGGCGGCCAGGCGCGCCGCCGCCGCCGCCGCCAGGGTACACCCCGAGCCATGATAGGCCCCGGGCAGCCGCGGCCACTGCCACTGGCGAGTCAGCTCGGGGGTGTGCAGGGTATGCGTCACGCAGGCCGGATCGCTCCCCGCCGCCGGCTGGTCGGTGCCGGTGATCAGTACCGCCTGACAGCCCCGCGAGAGCAGTTCGGTGGCCCGTGCCGTGTCATCGTCGGCCTGCGGTGCCAGCCGCTCCAGCTCCTGTCGGTTGGGCGTCAGCAGATCGACCCGTGGCAGCAGCCGCTCGCGCAGGGCCTCGGGCAATGCCGTGGCGGCCAGCTCGCTGCCGCCGCCGGCGCGCAGCACCGGGTCGCAGACCACCGGCACCCCGGGCAGACGGCGCAGTACCTCCAGGATCACCTCGAGGGTGGCGATATCGGCGATCAGCCCCAGCTTGATCGCCGCGATCTCGAAGTCCTCGACGAGCGCCTGCACGGTCTCGCGCATCATGTCCGGCGACGCGGGCGTCACCCGGCGCACGTCGTGGGTGGTCTGCACCGTGAGGCTGGTGGGCACGGTCAGCGGCCAGCCGCCGCAGGCGGCGATCGACTCGGCATCCGCCACCAGCCCGGCGCCGCCCGTGGCATCGTGGCCCGCCAGCACCAGCAGGGCCGGGAGGTCTCGTGTGGCCATCAGAAGGGCTTGATCACCGCCAGCAGCACGATCAGCACCAGACCGATCACCGGCAGCTCATTGAAGACGCGGAAATAGCGATGCGACTTGTCGCAGGTGCCCGCCGCCAGCCGCTTCATGTGGGCCAGACAGACATGGTGATAGCCGATCAGCAGCACCACCAGCGCCAGCTTGGCATGCATCCAGCCCTGGCCGAGGAAGCCGGGCACCAGGTAGAGCATCGCCCCGCCGAAGACCAGCACGGCGATCATCGACGGCGTCATGATGCCGCGGTACAGCTTGCGCTCCATGGTCTCGAAGTAGGCGATCGCCGTCTCGTCGCCGCGATCCCGGGCCATGGCGTGATAGACGAACAGCCGCGGCAGGTAGAACAGGGCCGCGAACCAGGTCACCATGGCCATCAGGTGCAGGGCTTTCATCCACAGGAACATCGGGTCTCCTCGTCGCCGTCGGGGGAAGGATCGCTCGGATCAGCGCTTGTAACGGTAGTAGTTCTCGATGGCATCACGGGTGATGATACCGGAAATCTTCTGGATCATCGGCGCCGTGGTGTGCTCGACGTAGAGCGCATCCACGCCGTAGTCGTTGAGGCGGTCGAAGGCCTCGCTGAGCGTCGCCTGCAGGTGGATGGGCGCCAGCTCGAGGCGCTGCCCGGGAATCTCCAGCAGGTCGAGCGTCGCCGTCTCGTCCGTCGCCTCCTGCTCGTCCAGCAGGGCGCGCGCCAGGTCGGCGGCCTTGAGCGCCAGCGGCGTCTTCTCCTCGCTGGAGCGGGTGATCACCAGCCAGGTGGGCTTGTCCTCGAGCAGCCGGCGAGCCTGCTCGCGGGTGATCATCCGCTGGGTCCGCGCCACGCTGCGCTCCATGACGGCGGGGACCGCCACCCGCGACAGGGCCTGCATCAGCGGCTGCTGCAGCGGATGCAGGCCGTGATGGGTGCCGGTGACATACAGGCCGTGGCAGCGGCAGATCTGGCGCGCGGTGAGCCCGGCGATCACCACCGCCAGCATGCCCGGCAGGATGATGTTGGGGTTGTGGGTGAGCTCGAGCAGCGCCATCAGTGCCGCCAGCGGTGCCTGCAGCACCGCGCCCATCATCGCCGCCATGCCCAGCATGGCGTAGAAGCCGGGATCGGAGGCCACCGAGGGCCACAGCCAGTCCCCGCTCAGCCCGCACAGGGCGCCGGCCGAGGCCCCCACCACCAGCACCGGGCCGATGATGCCGACGGGGATCCCGCAGGCAAAGGTGAAGGCGGTGAGCAGCAGCTTGCCGAGCATCAGTGCCACCAGCACGTCGAGCGCCAGACGGCCGTCGAGCGCCGCGGCCAGGCTGTCGTAGCCGATGCCCTGGACCTGGGGATACCACCAGGCCACCACCGCCACGGCCACGCCCGGCAGCATCAGCCGGGCGATGAGCGGCCAGCCGGCGAGCAGCGTGCCGCGCTGGGCGATACGGATGAACAGCCCGGCCAGCAGGCCGATCAGCAGGGCGCTGGTGGCAATCCACGGCAGGTTGAGCAGCGAGCCCAGCTTGACGATCGGCACCTGGAAGGCCGGCTCGGTGCCGTAGGCCAGCTGGGCGACCACCGCACTCATCGTCGAGGCCAGGATCACCGGCATGAAGCCGGCGATGGTGTACTCCATGATCACCACTTCCATGGCGAAGATGACCCCGGCGATGGGCGTGTTGAACGATGCCGAGATCGCCGCCGCGGTACCGCAGCCGACCAGCACGCGCAGACTGTTGTGGGGCAGGCGCAGGCGCTGGCCCAGCCCGCTGGCGGCGGCCGCGCCGAGATGGATCGCCGGCCCCTCGCGGCCGGCGGAGAGCCCGCCGAGCACGGAGATCACGCCCACCCACCACTGGTTGAGCCAGTTGCGCAGCGGCAGCCGCCCCTGATGATAGGTCAGGCGCTCGATCACGTGGCCCACCCCCAGCCGACGCGCCTGACTCGACTGCGGCGCGAAGCACAGCGCGATCAATGCCACGGCAATCAGCGGCAGCAGCGCACGCCAGTGCGGCGCCAGCGCCTCGAAGGCTTCCGAATCATTGTGCGGCATGAACAGCCATGCCCCCAGCGACAGCAGGAACCGGAACACCACCATCAGGCCGCCGGTGAGCAATCCCGAAATCAGCCCCAGCACGCACAGCTGCGGCAGGGCATCGACGCTGGCCAGCTGGCGCCGAAATCGTTCAAGGTTCATGTCTGGGAAAGGGCGCACGCCGCCAGGCACCTCGTCGCTGTCACGGGAATGGGAGGACGACACGCAGGCGCGCCGCCCGGCAAGACTCCGCCTATCATACCCGCACAGGCACTGGTCGACTCAAGACAGACGCCCGACGCCGTCACGCTAAAGTTGACCCTTTTGCTGGGGATTGGGGATAATCCTCCCTGACTATTCACCGATTCCACGGAGAGCGCTGATGAGCGGTGCCGCTACCTTCGCCCCCACGCCCTTGCTGCTCACCGAAGCGGCCGCGCGCCGTATTCAGGCCCTGGCCGCCGACGAGGGCAACCCTCAACTCAAGCTGCGCGTCTATGTCACCGGCGGCGGATGCTCCGGCTTCCAGTACGGTTTCGACGTCGCCCAGGAGGCCGCCGAGGACGATACCCTGATCGAGGTCGACGGCGTCGGCATGCTGGTGGACCCCCTGTCGTATCAGTACCTGGTCGGCTCCACGGTCGACTTCGAGGAAGGTCTGGCCGGCGCGCGGTTCGTGATCCGCAACCCCAACGCCACCTCCACCTGCGGCTGTGGCGCCTCGTTCATGGTGTAAGTGGGTGCAAGCACCCACTGCTCACGTCCTTCCCCGCATCTTCCATTGTGTTCCATCGTGGCCGCTCCCGGTACGGGCCGCGACACCGCGCAGCGGCGCTTGACGCCCTACCCGGAACTCGCCAAGGTAACAAGGTGTTCCGTAAATAATATTCCAACCGGGGAACTCCATGAACCAATCGCTCCTGAAATCGTTGTCGCTGGCCTCCGCGCTCACGCTGGGTCTCGGGCTGTCCGCGGTCAGCCAGGCCGAAACCGTCAATGCCGTCACCGACCCGAGCTTCGTGCCGTTCGAGATGATGGACAAGGACAGCGGCGAGATGATCGGCTTCGACATGGACATCCTGCGCGAAGTCGCCGACCGCGCCGGGTTCGACATCAACCTGCGCACCATGGACTTCAACGGCATCATCCCTGCCGTGCAGACCGGCAACGCCGACCTGGCCATCGCCGGCATCACCATCACCGACGAGCGCGAGAAGATCGTCGACTTCAGCGATCCCTACTACGACAGCGGCCTGCGCATCCTGGTCTCCGCCGGCGACGACAGCGTCAAGGAGCTGAGCGATCTGGAAGGCAAGCGCATCGGCACCAAGATCGGCTCGACCAGCTACGACTACCTGCAGAAGCACCTCGGCGACAAGGCCGAGATCAAGCCCTATCCGGGCAGCGCCGACATGTACCTGGCGCTGATGGGCGGCAGCGTCGACGCCGTGTTCTACGACGCGCCCAACGTCGGCTACTTCGCCAAGACCAAGGGCGAGGGCCGCGCCCAGGTGGTCGGGCCGCTCTACGAGGGTCAGCAGTACGGCATCGCCTTCACCTCCGGCAGCAAGTGGGTCGAGCCCGCCAACAAGGCGCTCGCCGCGATGAAGAAGGACGGCACCTACGCCGACATCTACAAGAAATGGTTCGGCGAGATGCCCGACAGCCAGTAAGCATCACGACCGCAATCTTCGGGGCCGGGTGGCCGCAACGCCCGGCCCCGTCGCGTTCCTAACCCTGATTCGCGACCCGCCGACGGCGGACGGGTCGCGCCGGAGAACCCGACGTGGACGTCAACTTCCAGTTCGACTGGCAGGCGGCCATCGCCTCCATTCCCTACCTGCTCGACGGCATCCCCTGGACCCTGATCATCTCGTTCGGCGGGCTCGCCATCGGCTTCGTCATCGGCATCGTCTTCGGTCTGCTGCGCATCAGCCCGCTGTGGCTGCTGCGCTGGCCGGCCGTGGCCTACATCGAGATCTTCCGCGGCACGCCGGTGCTCGTCCAGGTCCTGTTCATCTTCTACGGCCTGCCGCAGATCATCGGCGGGCCCATCGACGCGGTCACCGCGGGTATCGCCGCCATTGCCCTGAACGCCGGTGCCTACATCTCCGAGATCGTGCGCGGCGGCGTGCAGTCGATCGAGAAGGGCCAGCGCGAGGCCGCGCTGTCGCTGGGACTGTCCCGCGCCCAGGCCTTCCGCTACGTCATCTGGCCCCAGGCGCTGCGCCGCATGATCCCGGCGCTGGGCAACCAGGGCATCGTCAGCATCAAGGACACCTCGCTGTTCTCGGTGATCGGTGTCGGCGAGCTGGTTCGCCAGGGCCAGATCTACATCGCCACGACCTTCACCGCCCTCGAGGTGTACTTCATGGTCGCCATGCTCTATCTGGCGATCACCCTGAGTCTTTCCTTCGCCCTGCGCCTGCTCGAGCGCCGTGGCCTGGTCGGTCAGTGAGGACAACGCCATGAACGACAAGCCCCACAGCGAGACCGTCCAGCCCATCGTGCGCCTGGACAAGGTCAACAAGTACTTCGGCAGCCTGCACGTGATGCAGGACATCGACCTCGAGGTCGCCCCCGGCGAGGTGGTGGTAATCATCGGTGCCAGCGGTTCGGGCAAGTCGACGCTGATCCGCTGCGTCAACGGCCTCGAGGAGTTCCAGAGCGGTCACATCACGGTGGACGGCAACGAGCTACTGCCGCACGGCAAGAGCGGGCGTTCGCTGCAGACCATCCGCACCGAGGTGGGCATGGTCTTCCAGCAGTTCAACCTGTTTCCGCATCTCTCGGTGCGTGACAACGTCACCCTCGCGCCGATCAAGGTTCGCGGCCTGAGCCGTGACCAGGCCGTGCAGATCGCCGACCGGCTGCTCGAGCGGGTCGGCATCGCCGACCAGGCCGACAAGTACCCGGGTCAGCTTTCCGGTGGCCAGCAGCAGCGTGTCGCGCTGGCCCGGGCACTGGCCATGGAACCGCGCCTGATGCTCTTCGACGAGCCGACCTCGGCACTCGACCCGGAGATGATCGGCGAGGTGCTCGACGCCATGCGCGAGCTCGCCAACGACGGCATGACCATGATGATCGTCACCCACGAGATGGGCTTCGCCCGCGAGGTCGCCGACCGGGTGATCTTCGTCCACAAGGGGCGCATCGTCGAGGAAGGCCCGCCCGAGACGGTCTTCGACAGCCCCGAGCACGAGCGCACCCAATCCTTCCTCGCCCGCGTGCTCAAGCACTGAGCCGCCGCCCCTCGCCGACCGCGAGGGGCGTCTTTCTTCCACTCGTCCCCGCTCCAGATTCCTTCCCCAGCTCAATTTTTCGCCTGTGGACAAGTCTTTCGGCGTATCCACGCTACCTGCCGTGCAGCCCGCGTCATGTGTGTCTTGGCAGACGACAAGCCCCACTGTTGATCATTACACGCACAGCTCCGGTACAAGCCGGTGGACAAGCCGGGGATGCCCGGGGCTGTGGATGAACACACTTTTCATCCACAGCCCCCGAACCGGAACTCCGCAGGTCGTCGACCTTTTTTGCAATGCATCGTCAACATTCCAGAAGACTGACAGTGAAGGTAAAGTCAGTCTTATCCACAGAAAATGTCCACACCAGTAGTTACTACCACAACAGAACTTCTTTTCTCTTCTTATATTGTTTCTTTAAGACCCAACGGCGGACGACGCGACAGGAACCCGGTGTGGAAAACCCCTGACGGTTACCCACAGGGGCGTTATACTGGGCGGCTTGTTGATACTTGCCCTGAAGTCGCGCGCCCGGCGCGCAAGTCGAGGTATCCGTGGATTATCCCAACCGCTTTGACGTCATCGTCATCGGCGGTGGCCATGCGGGAACGGAAGCCGCACTGGCCGCTGCCCGCATGGGCTGTCAGACCCTGCTGCTGACTCACAACATCGAGACCCTGGGACAGATGTCCTGCAATCCGGCGATCGGGGGCATCGGCAAGAGCCACCTGGTCAAGGAGATCGACGCCCTGGGCGGCGCCATGGGGCTGGCGACGGACCATGCCGGTATCCAGTTCCGTGTGCTCAACGCCCGCAAGGGCCCCGCCGTGCGTGCCACCCGCGCCCAGGCCGACCGCGTGCGTTACAAGGCGGCGATTCGCGGCATGCTGGAGAACCAACCCAACCTGACACTGTTCCAGCAGGGTGTGGATGACCTGATCGTCGACGGCGACACCGTCAAGGGCGCGGTCACCCAGACCGGCATCCGCTTTCACGCCGACACCGTGGTGCTGTGCACCGGCACCTTCCTTGGCGGGGTTATCCACATCGGCCTGGACAACCACACCGGCGGCCGGGCGGGCGATCCTCCCGCCAATGCGCTGGCCCAGCGGCTGCGGGCCCTGCCGTTCCGCGTCGATCGGCTCAAGACCGGCACCCCGCCGCGGCTCGATGCCAGGAGCCTGGATTTCAGCCAGCTCGAGGAGCAGCCCGGCGACACACCGACGCCGGTGATGTCCTACATCGGCACGCGGGACATGCACCCGCACCAGGTGAGTTGTCGCATCGCGCATACCAACGAGCGCACCCACGAGATCATCTTCGCCAATCTCGATCGCTCGCCGATGTATTCCGGCGTGATCGGCGGCGTCGGCCCGCGCTACTGCCCGTCGATCGAGGACAAGGTCCATCGTTTCGCCGACAAGGCCAGCCATCAGATCTTCATCGAGCCGGAGGGGCTGGATACGCACGAGCTCTACCCCAACGGCATCTCCACCTCGCTGCCCTTCGACGTGCAGCTGCAGGTGGTGCGCTCGATCAAGGGGCTCGAGAACGCTCACATCACCCGGCCGGGCTACGCCATCGAGTACGACTTCTTCGACCCGCGGGATCTGAAGCACTCGCTGGAAACCAGGTTTATCCACAACCTGTTCTTCGCCGGGCAGATCAACGGCACCACCGGCTACGAGGAAGCCGGCGCCCAGGGCCTGCTGGCCGGGCTCAACGCCGCCCTGCGGGTGCGGGGCGAGGATGCCTGGTGCCCACGGCGCGACGAGGCCTACCTCGGCGTGCTGGTCGACGACCTGATCACCCTGGGCACTCAGGAGCCCTACCGGATGTTCACCTCCCGCGCCGAATACCGTCTGCTGCTGCGCGAGGACAACGCCGACCTGCGTCTCACCGAGACCGGCCGCCGGCTGGGGCTGATCGACGACGACCGCTGGGCGTCATTCAGCGCCAAGCGCGAGGCGATCGAGGCCGAACAGGCACGGCTCGCCGCCACCTGGGTGCAGCCCCGCTCGGCGGCCGCCGAGCAGCTCAATGCCAAGCTGCCCAAGCCGCTCAACCGCGAGTACAGCCTGCTCGAGCTGCTCAAGCGCCCCGAGCTCGGCTATGCCGATCTCGTCGGCCTCGAGGGCATCGAGGCCACGGGCGTCGATGACGAGACGGTCGCCGAACAGGTGCAGATCCAGGCCAAGTACCAGGGCTACATCGACCGCCAGCAGGCCGAGATCGACAAGCTCAAGCGCCACGAGGCCACGCCGCTGCCCGCGGATCTCGACTACTCGCGGGTCGAGGGGCTGTCCAACGAGATTCGCGACAAGCTCGCCGCGGCGCGCCCCGAGACCCTGGCCCAGGCCGGACGCATCTCGGGCGTGACACCGGCAGCGGTGTCGATCCTGCTGATCCATCTCAAGAAGCGCCGCCTGGTCGACGATGCCCGGGCGGTGAATGCATGACGCCCGACTGCGAGCGTCGCCTCGACGCGGGCCTGACGACCCTGGGCATCACCGCCGATGCCCGGGCTCGGGAGCGGTTGCTGGTGCTGCTGGGGCTGTTGCACAAGTGGAACCGGGCTTATAACCTCACCGCGGTACGCGCGCCGGAGGCCATGGTGACGCGGCATCTGCTCGACAGTGCCTCGATCCTGCCGGCGATGACCGGCCCGCGGGTGCTGGACATCGGCTCGGGCCCGGGCTTTCCCGGGCTGGTGCTGGCGATTCTCGACCCGCGGCTGACGGTCACGCTGCTCGACAGCAATGGCAAGAAGGTCCGCTTCCAGCGCCAGGCGGTGATGGAGCTCGGGCTGACCAACGTCGAGCCGGTACAGGCCCGCGTCGAGCGCTTCGAGGTGCCACCGTTCGACCAGGTGGTATCACGGGCCTTCGCCAGCCTCGGCGACTTCATCGCCCTGAGCGAGCCGCTGCTGGCACCACGCGGCGAGTGGCTGGCGATGAAGGGCCAGGCCTGCGAGGAGGAGCTGGCCGAAGTGCCGGACGGTGTCCAGCTCGTCGAGCGGCGTATCCTTGACGTCCCCGGGGACGATGCCACCCGCTATCTGCTGCGGCTGACCCGAACCTGACCGCCGGCCGGCACACCATGTCGACAAGGGAGCCTTTCGTGACCAAGATCATCGCCTTGACCAACCAGAAGGGCGGCGTCGGCAAGACCACGACCGCGGTCAACCTGGCGGCCTGCCTCGCGGCACTGGAGCGGCGCGTGCTGCTCGTCGACCTCGATCCCCAGGGGCATGCCACCATGGGCAGCGGCATCGACAAGCACGAGCTGGACGGCAGCGTGCTCGACGTGCTGCTCGGTGAAAAGCCCGCCGAGGCGGTGATCCTCGACTGTCCCGAGGCCGGCTACGCCCTGCTGCCCGGCAACGGCGACCTGACCGCCGCCGAGGTCGACCTGCTCGACCGCGACGGTCGCGAGCGCTGCCTGCACGAGGCGATCAAGGGGGTCGCCGGCGAGTACGACGTGGTGCTCATCGACTGCCCGCCGTCGCTCAACATGCTCACCGTCAACGGCCTCACCGCCGCCGACGGCATCCTGATTCCCCTGCAGTGCGAGTTCTACGCCCTCGAGGGGCTGTCGGCCCTGCTCGACACCGTCGAGCAGATTCAGGCCAGCGTGAACCCCTCGCTGCAGCTCTTCGGCATCGTGCGCACCATGTTCGACAATCGCAACAGCCTGACCCGCGACGTCACCAAGCAGCTGCGCGACTACTTCGGCGACACCCTGCTCAAGGCGGCCATCCCGCGCAACGTGCGGGTCGCCGAGGCGCCGAGCCACGGTCTGCCGGTCACCAAGTACGCCCGCTTCTCGCGGGGCAGCCAGGCCCATCGGGTACTGGCCAAGGAACTGATCCGTCGCTTGTCGCTATGACCCCCGGGAAACGCCCCAAGGATTGCCCATGACCCGTAAACGTGCCCTGGGCCGCGGCCTGGATGCCCTGATCGGCGCCAATGCCCGCCGCCGTGACCTGCTGGATGCCGATGTCACCCTTGATGCGCCGGCCGCCGAGGCGCCCGCGCCGGAAGCGCCCGCCGATGACGAGGCGCGCCTGGCCCGCCTGCCGCTCGGCCAGCTGAGCCGCGGCCGCTACCAGCCCCGGCGCGACATCCAGCCCGAGGCGCTGGAGGAGCTTGCCGACTCGATCCGCAGCCAGGGGGTCATGCAGCCGATCGTGGTGCGGCCGATCGGCGAGGATCGCTACGAGATCATCGCCGGCGAGCGGCGCTGGCGGGCGGCCCAGCTCGCCGAGCTCGACGTGATCCCGGCCGTGGTGCGCAACGTCAGCGATCAGGGCGCCCTGGCGCTGGCACTCATCGAGAACATCCAGCGCGAGAATCTCAACCCCGTCGAGGAGGCCCTGGCCCTGAAGCGCCTGCTCGAGGAGTTCGAGCTGACCCAGCAGCAGGTGGCCGACGCGGTGGGCAAGTCACGGGCCCAGGTGGCCAACCTGCTGCGCCTGCTGGCGCTCGACCCGGAAGTGCAGACCCTGCTCGAGCGGGGTGACCTGGATGTGGGTCATGCCCGGGCGCTGCTGGTGCTGCCTGCGACAAAACAGCGCAAGGCGGCCCACGAGGTGGTCGATCGTGACCTCACCGTGCGCCAGACCGAGGCACTGGCGAAGGCGCTTCAGGCCGGCAAGCCTGCCGCGGCCCGGCCGGCGGACACGCCGTCCGCCGACGTGTCACGCCTGGAGACTCAGCTCGGCGAGGTGCTCGGTGCCGCGGTGAAGATCCGTCATGGCCAGAGCGGCAAGGGGAAAGTGACCATTCACTACGGCAGTCTCGAAGAGCTGGACGGGATTCTCGAGCACATCCGCTGAGCGTCCGGGTCGATAGTTAGCCAGTTAAAATATTTTCCCGACGTTCGTCGCGCTTTGGTCGTAGTCCGATTCCACTTCGTGGAAATTCGCCGCAGGTTCGGTTGAAGGGCACCCCCGGCTTCCCTATAATCCGCCGAGGTCCGGCGCTGGGGGCGCTCAGTCAACGACAATTCCTGCGGACATTGCCGACGAACACCCGAGAATTTATGCCTGCTCCGAGTCCGGCCCAGATCAAACGACCCGAGTTCACGCGCCTGCTGGCGGCGCAGGCCGCCATGGTGCTGCTGGCCACGGCGGTCGGCGCGGGAACCGGCGGCGTGTCCGCCGCAGGCTCGGCACTGCTCGGCGGCCTGGTCGCCGCGGTGCCCGGCGTCTACTTTGCCTGGCGTGCCTTCCGTTATCAGGGAGCGCGATACGCCAGGGACATCGTGAAGAGCTTCTATCGAGCCGAAGCCGGCAAGTTCGGTTTGACGGCGGCATTGTTCACCCTGGTGTTCATTGCAGTGCCCCCGTCAAACCCCGCTTTCTTCTTTGGCGCTTACGTGGCGACGTTGGCGACGCAGTGGCTGGGGCCCTGGCTGCTGAAGCGCCCGTCGTACACCTGACATCGAGGCAGTGCAATGGCAGCAGGCAACAATCTGACGCCGACGGCGTACATCCAGCACCATCTGCAGAACCTGACCTTCGGGTATCATCCCGACCACGGCTGGGCGATGGCTCACTCCGCCGAGGAGGCCGCCGAAATGGGCTTCTGGGCGATCCACCTGGACACCATGGCCTGGTCGATCGGCCTGGGCGTGCTGTTCCTGTGGCTCTTCCGCAAGGCCGCCAAGGCCGCGACCACCGGCGTCCCCCATGGTCTGCAGAACTTCGTCGAGATGATGGTCGAGTTCGTCGACAACTCGGTGAAGGAAACCTTCCACGGCAAGAGCCGGCTGATCGCGCCGCTGTCGCTGACGATCTTCTGCTGGATCTTCCTGATGAACCTCATGGATCTGGTGCCCGTCGACCTGCTGCCGATGCTGGCGCAGAAGATCGGCGTCATGTTCGGTGCCGATCCCGCGCACGTCTACTTCAAGGTCGTGCCCACTACCGACGTCAATGCCACGCTCGGCATGTCACTGTCGGTCTTTGCCCTGATCATCATCTACTCCATTCGTCACAAGGGGCTTTCCGGCTTCATTGGGGAATTGACGCTGCATCCGTTCAGCTCCTCCAACAAGCTGTTCCAGGTCATCCTGATTCCGATCAACTTCATCCTCGAGGTGGTGACCCTGCTGGCCAAGCCGGTGTCGCTCGCCCTTCGTCTGTTCGGCAACATGTATGCCGGCGAGTTGATCTTCATCCTGATCGCGATGATCGGGCTGTGGCAGTTGCCGCTGCATTTCTCCTGGGCGGTCTTCCACATCCTGATCGTTACGCTGCAGGCGTTCATCTTCATGATGCTGACGATCGTCTACCTGAGCATGGCGACCGAAGAGCATTGAACCGTCAACCCTTAACCCGCTAAACCACTTGACTGAAAACTGGAGTACATCATGGAAGCACAAGTTCTGGGCATGACCGCTATCGCCGTTTCCCTGCTGATCGGCCTGGGCGCCCTGGGTACCGCCATCGGCTTCGGCATCCTGGGTGGCAAGTTCCTCGAAGGCGCCGCGCGTCAGCCGGAGATGATCCCGCAGCTGCAGGTGAAGATGTTCATCGTCGCCGGCCTGCTGGACGCCGTGACCATGATCGGTGTGGGTATCGCGCTGTTCTTCACCTTCGCCAACCCGTTTGTGGGTTGAATCACGGTGGGTCGCAAGACCAACCGGGACTCTGACCACAAACCTGTGAAGCGAGAGGTGCTGGCGTGAATCTGAACCTTACCCTGATCGGTCAGGCCATAGCCTTCGCGGTCTTCGTCTGGTTCTGCATGAAGTATGTATGGCCCCCGGTCATGCAGGCGCTGCAGGAACGTCAGAAGAAGATTGCCGATGGCCTGGACGCTGCCAGCCGTGCCACCCGTGACCTCGAACTGGCCCAGGAGCAGGCTGACGAGACGTTGCGCGAGAGCAAGGAAAAGGCGGCCGAGATCCTAGAGCAGGCCCACAAGCGGTCGAACCAGATGATCGAGGAAGCGCGCGAGAATGCCCGCCTCGAGGGCGAGCGGATGATTGCCGCGGCCCGTTCCGAGATCGAGCAGGAAGTCAATCGCGCGAAGGAAGAGCTGCGTTCGCAGGTGTCGCGACTCGCTGTCGAAGGGGCGGAGCGTATCCTGGAATCCTCCATCGACGAGGCCAAACATCGCGAGCTCGTCGACAAGCTCGCCGCCGAGCTTTGAGGAGGTGACCCATGGCTGAAACGTCTACCGTCGCTCGACCTTACGCCAAGGCGGCGTTCGAGTTCGCGCACGCCCAGAAGGCGCTAGAGGCCTGGTCCGAGATGCTGACACTGGCGGCCGGCGTGGTCGCCGATGACGCCATGCGCTCGCGGGTGCTGGACAACCCCCGGTTGTCCGGCGCCGAGAAGGCCGACGTCGTGATCGATGTCGGCGGCGACGCGTTCAGCGAGGAAGGTCGAAACTTCCTGCGGACCCTGGGCCAGGGCCACCGCCTGGCGGCGCTGCCGGACATCGCCGAGCAGTTCGAGCAGCTGAAGGCCGAGCAGGAGAAGCGCCTGGAGGTGACCATCGTCTCCGCGTTCCCGCTCGACGCCGCTCAGCAAGACACGCTCGCGAGTGCCCTGGCCAAGCGCCTGAACCGCGAAATCTCCATTACCACTCAGGTGGACCGTGCCCTGATGGGCGGCGTCATCCTGCGTGCCGGCGACACCGTCATCGACGGTTCGGTACGCAACCGGCTGGCCCGTCTGCGCGACACACTCTCCGCCTGAGCTTGAGGGACATGGCATGCAGCAACTGAATCCTTCCGAGATCAGCGACATCATCAAGCAGCGCATCGAAAAGCTGGATGTCGCCTCCGAAGCCCGTAACCAGGGCACCATCGTCAGCGTGTCCGACGGCATCGTGAAAATCCACGGGCTGGCGGACGCGATGTTCGGCGAGATGATCGAATTCCCGGGCCACGTCTTCGGCATGGTCCTCAACCTCGAGCGCGACAGCGTCGGTGCCGTGGTGCTGGGCGACTACCAGCAGCTCGAGGAGGGCATGACCGCCCAGTGCACCGGCCGCATCCTCGAGGTGCCGGTGGGCCCCGAGCTGGTCGGCCGCGTGGTCGATGCCCTGGGCAACCCCATCGACGGCAAGGGCGAGCTGGGCACCCAGCTGACCGACGCGGTCGAGAAGGTCGCGCCGGGCGTCATCACCCGCCAGGGCGTCGACCAGCCGATCCAGACCGGCCTCAAGTCCATCGACGCCATGGTGCCGATCGGCCGCGGTCAGCGCGAGCTGATCATCGGCGACCGCCAGATCGGCAAGTCCGCCATCGCGGTGGACACCATCATCAACCAGAAGGGCAAGGGCGTCACCTGTATCTACGTCGCGGTGGGTCAGAAGCAGTCGACCATCGCCAGCGTGGTGCGCAAGCTCGAGGAACACGGCGCGATGGAGCACACCATCGTCGTCGCCGCCGGCGCCGCCGATCCGGCCGCCATGCAGTTCCTGGCGCCCTATGCCGGCTGCACCATGGGCGAGTACTTCCGCGACCGCGGCCAGGACGCCCTGATCGTCTACGACGACCTCACCAAGCAGGCCTGGGCGTATCGCCAGATCTCCCTGCTGCTGCGTCGTCCACCGGGCCGCGAAGCCTACCCGGGTGACGTCTTCTACCTGCACTCGCGTCTGCTCGAGCGTGCCGCTCGCGTCAACGCCGACTACGTCGAGAAGTTCACCGACGGTGAGGTCACCGGCCAGACCGGCTCGCTGACCGCGCTGCCGATCATCGAGACCCAGGGCGGCGACGTCTCGGCGTTCGTGCCGACCAACGTGATCTCGATCACCGACGGCCAGATCTTCCTCGAGACCGGCCTGTTCAACTCCGGCATCCGCCCGGCGATCAACGCCGGCCTCTCGGTGTCGCGCGTGGGTGGCTCGGCCCAGACCAAGATCATCAAGAAGCTGGGTGGCGGCGTGCGTCTCGCCCTGGCCCAGTACCGCGAGCTCGCGGCGTTCTCGCAGTTCGCGTCCGATCTGGACGAGGCGACCCGCAAGCAACTCGAGCACGGTCAGCGGGTCACCGAGCTGATGAAGCAGACCCAGTACGCGCCGATGTCCGTGGCCGAGATGGCCCTGACGCTGTTCGCGGCCAACGAGGGCTACCTCGACGACGTCGAAGTCAACAAGGTGCTGGACTTCGAAAGCGCGCTGCACGACTACATGAAGGCCGAACACGGCGAGCTGCTCGACAAGATCAACCAGACCGGCGACTACAGCGACGAGATCAAGCAGGGTCTCAAGTCTGGCGTCGAGCAATTCAAGGCCACTCAAACCTGGTAATCCCCCGGGCCCGGCCTCGCCGGGCCTGCGATTCCCCGAGGGGCCACGAATAAGGTAGATCGCTATGGCAGCCGCAAAAGAGATCAAGACTCAGATCGGCAGTATCAAGAATACGCAGAAGATCACCAGCGCCATGGAAATGGTCGCTGCGTCGAAGATGCGTAAGGCGCAGGAGCGGATGCAGGCCAGCCAGCCGTATGCCAAGCAGATCCGCAAGGTCGTGGGCCATGTCGCCAAGGCCAATCCCGAGTATCGCCATCCCTACACCCTCGACCGCGAGGTCCAGCGGGTCGGCTATATCGTCGTCTCCAGTGACCGCGGCCTGGCCGGCGGCCTGAACGTCAACCTGTTCAAGGCCGTGGTCAAGGATGCGAAGGCGTGGCGCGACAAGGGCGTCGAGACCGACTTCGTCGCCATCGGGAGCAAGGCCGGCACGTTCTTCCGCAAGTACGGCGGCAACCTGCTTGCGGCCAAGAGCGGGCTCGGCGAGGCCCCCGAGGCCAAGGATCTGATCGGCAGCGTCAAGGTCATGCTCGATGCCTTCGACGAGGGCACTCTGGATCGGCTCTACGTGGTGTCCAACGAGTTCGTCAACACCATGACCCAGAAGCCGACCGTGCGCCAGCTGGTACCGCTGGTCACGTCCGACGAGGACGCCGACGACGAACAACCCCGTCCCGACAGCTGGGACTACCTGTATGAGCCGGACGCCCAGGCCCTGCTCGACAAGCTGCTCAAGCGCTATGTCGAGTCGCAGGTCTATCAGGCGGTGGTCGAGAATGCAGCCTGCGAACAGGCGGCGCGCATGATCGCGATGAAGAACGCGACCGACAACGCCGGCAACCTGATCGACGAATTGCAACTGGTGTACAACAAGGCCCGCCAGGCGGCCATCACCCAGGAAATTTCCGAGATCGTGAGTGGCGCCGCCGCGGTGTGACGCGCCGGTGAAACGCAGCAGGTTTCATTTGCAGGTTTAAGAGGATCCAAGATGAGCGGACGTATCGTACAAATCATCGGCGCGGTGATTGACGTAGAGTTTCCGCGGGACGACGTCCCCAAGGTCTACGACGCGCTGACGGTCTCCGAGCCGGGGACCATTCTCGAGGTCCAGCAGCAGCTGGGCGACGGCGTGGTACGTGCCATCGCCATGGGCTCCACCGAGGGCCTCAAGCGCGGCATGGCCGTGGAAAACAGCAAGGCGCCCATCTCCGTGCCGGTCGGCAAGGAGACCCTGGGTCGCATCATGAACGTGCTCGGCGAGCCGATCGACGAGGCCGGCGAGATCGGCGAGGCCGAGCGCATGCCGATCCACCGCAAGGCACCGAGCTATGCCGACCAGGCGGCGTCCAGCGAGCTGCTGGAGACCGGCATCAAGGTCATCGACCTGGTCTGCCCGTTCGCCAAGGGCGGCAAGGTCGGCCTGTTTGGCGGCGCCGGCGTGGGCAAGACCGTCAACATGATGGAGCTGATCCGCAACATCGCCACCGAGCACAGCGGCTACTCGGTGTTCGCCGGGGTCGGCGAGCGCACCCGCGAGGGCAACGACTTCTACTACGAGATGCAGGAGTCCAACGTCCTCGACAAGGTCTCGCTCGTCTACGGCCAGATGAACGAGCCGCCGGGCAACCGCCTGCGCGTGGCGCTGACCGGCCTGACCGTCGCCGAGAAGTTCCGCGATGAAGGCCGCGACGTGCTGCTGTTCGTCGACAACATCTACCGCTATACCCTGGCCGGCACCGAGGTGTCCGCCCTGCTGGGCCGCATGCCCTCCGCGGTGGGCTACCAGCCGACCCTGGCCGAGGAGATGGGCGTCCTGCAGGAGCGCATCACCTCCACCAAGACCGGCTCGATCACCTCCGTGCAGGCCGTCTACGTGCCCGCGGACGACCTGACCGATCCGTCGCCGGCGACCACCTTCGCCCACCTGGACGCCACCGTGGTCCTGGCACGTTCCATCGCCGAACTGGGCATCTACCCGGCGATCGATCCGCTGGATTCCACCTCGCGCCAGCTCGACCCGCTGGTGGTCGGCGAGGAGCACTACAACGTCGCCCGCGGCGTGCAGGGCGTGCTGCAGCGCTACAAGGAACTCAAGGACATCATCGCCATCCTGGGCATGGACGAGCTGTCCGACGAGGACAAGCTGTCCGTCAACCGGGCGCGCAAGATCCAGCGCTTCCTGTCGCAGCCGTTCTTCGTCGCCGAGGTCTTCACCGGGGCGCCCGGCAAGTACGTGTCGCTCAAGGAAACCATCCGCGGCTTCCAGGGCATTCTCGACGGCGACTACGACGAGCTGCCGGAGCAGGCTTTCTACATGGTCGGCACCATCGACGAGGCCGTCGAGAAAGCCAACAAGATGAAGTAAGCCGTCCACGCAAGAGGACCTAAGGTATGGCGAAAAGCTTCCATTGCGAGATCGTCAGCGCCGAGCAGTCGATCTTCTCCGGCGAGGTCGACCAGCTGGTCGCCGCTGGCATGATGGGCGATCTGGGCATCATGGCCGGCCACACGCCGCTGCTGACCGAGCTCAAGCCGGGTCCGCTGCGCGTGCTGGGCGACAACGGCGACGAGCAGGTCTACTACGTCAACGGCGGCTTCCTCGAGGTGCAGCCCGACCTGGTGTCGGTGCTCGCCGACAGCGCGGTGCGGGCCCGTGATCTCGACGAGGCCGAGGCCGAGGCGGCGCGCCAGGAGGCCCAGCGCGAGCTCAACGAGCAGAAGTCGGAGCTGGACTACTCCCGGGCCGCGGCCGAGCTCGCCGAGGCGGTGGCCAAGCTGCGCACCCTCGACCAGCTGCGCCGGGCCAGCGGCAAGCGCTGATTCCGACGGCGTCGACCCCACGCCCCATGGAGCCCGGCTCCATGGGGCGTTTTCGTGAGCGGGCGACGCAAGCAGGTCCCCTCGCCGGTTCGATCGTGTGCAAACACGGCGACCGTCATGGAGTCGCGGCCGGGGGGCTCGTAAACTGGCCACCGGTCAGGCGACAAGCGAACAAGGAGTGAAGATGTCTCTCGACGTGGTGATCCTGGCGGCCGGCCAGGGAACGCGGATGCGCTCGGCGCGCCCCAAGGTGCTGCATGCCCTGGCGGGCCGGCCGATGGTGCGCCATGTGCTGGATACCGCCGACAGCCTGGGCCCCGAGCGGCTGCACGTGGTGATCGGCCACGGCGGCGAGGCGGTGCGCGAGACGCTCGCCGACACCCGGGCGAGCTTCGTCGTCCAGGCCGAGCAGAAGGGCACCGGCCATGCCGTGGCGCAGGCGCTGGAGGCGCTCGGCGACGGCAAGGTGCTGATCCTCTACGGCGACGTGCCGCTGATTCGCCGCGAGACCCTCGAGGCGCTGCTCGCCGAGGTGGCGGACGATCGCCTGGGGCTGTTGACCGTGACCCTGGACGACCCCGCCGGTTACGGCCGCATCAAGCGCGATGCCGAGGGCCGGGCGGTGGCGATCGTCGAGCACAAGGATGCCTCCGAGGCCGAGCGCGGAATCCGCGAGTGCAACACCGGCATCATGGCGATGACCGCCGACCAGCTGCGGCGCTGGCTGCCGCGGCTCTCCGCCGACAATGCCCAGGGCGAGTACTACCTGACCGACGTCATCGCCATGGCCGCCGAGGAGCGCCTGACCATCGCCACGGCCCAGCCCGCGACTCCGGTGGAGGTCGAGGGCGTCAACAACCGGGCCCAGCTGGCCCGTCTCGAGCGCGCCTACCAGCTGGGCCAGGCCGAGGCGCTGATGACCGCCGGCGTGGCGCTGGCCGATCCGGCGCGGCTCGACGTCCGCGGCCGGCTGACCTGCGGGCGCGACGTGTTCATCGACGTGGGCTGCGTGTTCGAGGGCGAGGTCGAGCTGGCCGACGGGGTGACGGTCGGCCCCTACTGCGTGATCCGCGACTCGCGCATCGGCGCGGACTCGCGCATCGCGGCGCACAGTGTGCTGGAGGGGGCCGTGCTGGCGGGGGCCGGCCAGGTCGGGCCCTTCGCGCGGCTGCGCCCCGGCACGCACCTGGCCTCGGGGGCGAAGGTGGGCAACTTCGTCGAGACCAAGAACGCCCGGGTCGGCGAGGGCAGCAAGATCAACCACCTGAGCTACGTGGGCGATGCCGAGCTGGGCCGCGACGTCAACGTCGGCGCCGGCACCATCACCTGCAACTACGATGGTGCCCGCAAGCACCGCACCGAGATCGGCGATGCGGCCTTCATCGGCTCCAACACCGCCCTGGTGGCCCCGGTCACGGTGGGGGCGGGAGCCACCATCGGCGCCGGCTCGACGATCAGCCGCGATGTCGACGCCGGGGCGCTGGCGGTGGCCCGCAGCCGCCAGACCCAGCGCGACGACTGGCAGCGGCCGACCAGGGACGATTGAGCCCGTCGTGATGCTCTCGATGGCTTGACGCGGGCCGGGGATTGGCGTTTGATGGGCGCATTATCTTTCGAGTTGAAAGAAACTACTTTCGTTTCGACAGGAAAATGCCCAAGCGCGATACCCTGCAGCGGCGCCATGCGATCCTCGCCTACGTCAATGACCACGGCGAGACCAGCGTCGACAGCCTGGCCCGTCACTTTGCCACCTCCGAGGTCACGGTGCGCAAGGACCTGGCCACCCTCGAGAAGAGCGGCCTGCTGCTGCGCCGCTTCGGCGGTGCCGCGCCGCTGCCCCAGGAGATGCTCGCCGAGCCCGCGGCGGCACCGTCCGCCGCCAAGCGGGCCATCGCCCGGGCCGCCGGCGAGCGCATCCGCGCCCACAACCGCCTGATCATCGACAGCGGGACCACCACCTCGGCGATGATTTCCGAGCTCGGCGGCCACGAGGGGCTGGTGGTGATGACCAACGCCCTGTCGGTGGCCAACGCGCTGCGCGAGCTGGAGCCCGAGCCGGTGCTCCTGATGACCGGCGGGACCTGGGACCCGCACTCCGAGTCCTTCCAGGGGCGGGTCGCCGAGCAGGTACTGCGCTGCTACGACTTCGACCAGCTGTTCATCGGTGCCGACGGCATCGATCTCGAGCGCGGCACCACCACCTACAACGAGCTGATCGGCCTCTCGCGGGTGATGGCCGAGGTCGCCCGCGAGGTGGTGGTGCTGGTGGAGTCCGACAAGATCGGGCGGCGCATTCCCAATCTGGAGCTGCCCTGGGCGCGCATCCATACCCTGATTACCGACGACGGCATGGACGACGCCACCCGCGAGCGTCTCGAGGCTCACGATGTCGCCGTCATCCGTGTCGCCGTGAGCGAGTGAAGACAAGGAGGCCAGCATGTGTGGAATCGTCGGTGCCGTGGCCCGGCGCCCCGTTCAGGAGATCCTGCTCGAGGGGCTGCGGCGGCTTGAATATCGAGGCTACGACTCGGCGGGCATGGCGGTGCTCTCCGAGGATGCCCGCCTGAACCGCCAGCGGGCGATGGGCAAGGTGGCGGCGCTGGAAGCCTGCCTCGCCGAGGCGCCGCTGAACGGGCAGGTGGGCATCGCCCACACCCGCTGGGCGACCCACGGCCGGCCCAGCGAGTACAACGCCCACCCGCACCAGTCCGGCGAGAGCCTGGCGGTGGTGCACAACGGCATCATCGAGAATCACGAGACGCTCAAGGCCGAGCTGGAAGGTCAGGGCTACGTGTTCACCTCCGAGACCGACACCGAGGTGGTCGCCCACCTGCTGGCCCGCGAGTTCAATCGCAGCCAGGACCTGCTGACCGCCGTTCAGCAGGCGGTGGCGCTGCTCGAGGGCGCCTATGCGCTGGCCGTGCTGCATCGTGGCGAGCCCGAGACCCTGATCGGCGCCCGCAAGGGCAGCCCGCTGGTGGTCGGCGTGGGCATCGAGGAAACCTTCCTGGCCTCCGACCCGCTGGCGCTGCTGCCGGTCACCGACCGCTTTATCTACCTGCAGGAAGGCGACGTGGTGCGCCTGTCCCAGGGCGAGCCCCCCGAGGTCTTCGATCGTGCCGGCGAGCGTCAGGAACGCGGCGTGCAGACCTACGAGCATGGCGACGGCGCCGCCTCCAAGGACGGCTATCGCCACTTCATGCTCAAGGAAATCTACGAGCAGCCGCAGGTCATCGCCGCCACCCTCGAGGGACGGCTGAGCGAGCGACGGGTGCTGGCGGAAAGCTTCGGCCCCCAGGCCGAGGCGCTGCTGTCACGGGCCCGCCAGGTGCACATCGTGGCCTGCGGCACCAGCTATCACGCCGGACTGGTAGCGCGCTACTGGCTGGAGAAGTACGCCGGGCTGCCCACCCAGGTGGAGGTCGCCTCCGAGTATCGCTACCGCCGGGTGGTGGTGCCCGAGGATACCCTGTTCGTCACCCTGTCGCAGTCGGGCGAGACCGCCGACACCCTGGCGGCGTTGCGCTTTGCCCGCGAACGCGGCTACCTGGGCAGCCTGGCGATCTGCAACGTGCCGGGCAGTTCGCTGGTGCGCGAGTCGGACCTGGCGCTGATGACCCAGGCCGGGCCGGAGATCGGCGTGGCCTCGACCAAGGCCTTCACCACCCAGCTGGTGGCGCTGATGCTGCTCACCCTGTCGCTGGGTCGTCGCCACGGCCTGGATGCCGCCGAGGAGGCGCGCATCGTCCAGGCCCTGCACGCGCTGCCGGGGGGCGTGCGCCAGGTGCTCGGCCTGGATGCCGCCATCGAGGCGCTGTCGACGGCCTTCGCCGAGAAGCAGCACGCCCTGTTCCTGGGCCGGGGGGCGCACTACCCGATCGCCCTGGAGGGCGCGCTCAAGCTCAAGGAGATCTCCTACATCCACGCCGAGGCCTACCCGGCGGGCGAGCTCAAGCACGGCCCGCTGGCGCTGGTCGACAGCGAGATGCCGGTGATCTCGGTGGCGCCCAACGACGAGCTGCTGGAGAAGCTCAAGTCCAACCTGCAGGAGGTCCGCGCCCGCGGCGGCGAACTGTTCGTGTTCGCCGACGAGAGCGTGCGCCTGGAAGACACCGAGGGCGTGCACGTGCTGCGCCTGCCCCGGATCGACGAGGCCCTGGCGCCGCTGCTCTACACCCTGCCGCTGCAGCTGCTGTCCTACCACGTCGCGGTGCTCAAGGGCACCGACGTCGACCAGCCCCGCAACCTGGCCAAGTCGGTGACCGTCGAGTAGGCGCCTGACTCAGCGCCGCCGGCGCGGCATCAGCACCCACAGCTGGCCGGGCTGCTTCATGCGCCCGGCCAGCTCCCCCGCCTGGTCGCCGTGCCCCCAGAAGAAGTCGGCGCGCACCGCGCCGGTGATCGCGCTGCCGGTGTCCTGAGCGACCATCAGTTGCTGCAGCGGCTCGTTGGACAGCGGCCGCGTGGTGGCCAGGAACACCGGCGCGCCCAGCGGGATGCGCGAGGGGTCGACGGCCAGGCTGCGTCGCGAGGTGAGCGGCACGCCGAGGGCGCCGAGCGGGCCGTCCGCGCCGGCGCGCGGGTCGGACTCGCGAGGCTCGAAGAACACCACCCGCGGATTGACGTCGAGTGCGGCGTCCACCTGCTGCGGATGACGCCGGGCCCAGGCGCGGATGCCGTCGAGGGTGGCCTCGCCGGGGGTGATGGCGCCGCGGTCGATCAGCGCCCGGGCGAAGGAGCGAAAGGGCTGGTTGTTGGTGCCGGCATAGCCCACGTGCAGGGTGCCGCCCTCGGCCAGTTCGATGCGCCCGGAGCCCTGGATCTGCAGATAGGCGGCCTCGACGGGATCGTCGACCCAGACCAGCTCCTGCCCCTGGAGCCGGCCGCTCTTGCGCAGCGCCGCGCGGCTCGGGCGCCGGGCGTCGGGATCGTCCCGCCAGGCCTCGGGCAGGCGGTACAGCGGCGTCTGGTAGGGGCCGTGTCGCCGGCGCGAGCCGTGCAGCAGCGGTTCGTAGTAGCCGGTGATCAGCCCGGTGGTCGAGCCGTCGGCGTTGGCCATCAGGTAGGGGGCGAAGCGGTGTTCGAAGAAGTCGCGGATGGCCTCGCTGTCGAGCGGATCGAGGGCCTCGGCGTCGCGGCACACCGCCGCCCAGCCGTCGCGCCGGGCAAGGCGCCGACAGCTCTGCCGGAAGGCGCCCAGGGCGGCCACGGCGTTTTCCTGACGCCAGCCGGGCAGGTCCTGCCAGGTCATGGGCTGCATCTGCCGGGTGAGCTGCTGCTCCACCGGCGAGGGCGGCTCGGTCGGCTGCGGGGCCCGGCTGCTGCAGGCGGCCAGCAGGGCGAGCAGCAGCACGAGAATCAGGGAACGCACACCGCGGGCGGCGGGAGGCCAGGGGAGCTCGACGATCACGCGGGTTACCTCGCATCCGTGAAGAGGGAAAGTGCCTGCCAACCCGGCAGGGCACGCGGCCGGCTGGCTCGATTATAGGGGATGAGTCGCGACACGGCAGCCGATGCCGGGATGGCGCTGTCGGCAAGTCGGTGATGACGTATCCTGCGCGCTGGATCCTGATTCGCGAGCGTGTCATGAGCGACCGACACAGCGGGCCGCGGCTGCATCTGGGACTGCCGATGTGGGCCAATGCCGACTGGCGCGGCAGCCTCTACCCGCGGCAGGCGGCGTCCGGGGACTTCCTGGCCGACTATGCCCGGGTGTTCTCCAGCGTCGAGGGCAACACCACCTTCTACAGCGGCACCCCGCGCGCCGAGACGGTGGCGGCCTGGGCCCGGCGGGCACCGCCGACGTTCCGCTTCTGCTTCAAGCTACCGGCGACGCTGACCCATGAGCGACGCCTGACCGGGATCGACGCCGAACTGGAGGCCTTTCTCGACGGCCTGGCGCCGCTGGGGCCGCGCCTGGGGCCGGTGATGATCCAGCTGCCCCGCGACTTCGGCGTCGCGGAACTGCCGGCGCTGGAACGGGTGCTCGCGCGCTGGCCGGCGGGCGTGCCCTGCAGCGTCGAGGTCCGCGCTCGTGAATTCTTCCACAAGGGCAGCGCCGAGCAGCGTCTCAACCGCTTGTTGATAACTCACAACGTGGACCGGGTGATGCTCGACGTGCGGCCGTTGTTCGCCACGCCCGCCGGCGACGATCCGCGGCTGCGCGCTGCGCAGGCCGAAAAGCCCCGGCTCCCGTTACACGTGCTTTCCACGGGAGAGCGCCCCATCGTGCGCTTCATCGGCCATCTTGACACGGCGCTCAATCGGCGGTATTTCGCGCCCTGGGTCGAGCGCCTTCCCCTGTGGATAAAACAGGGGAAAACCCCTTTCCTGTTTGTGCATACCCCGGACAACCGCCAGGCCCCGGCCCTGGCGCGAACGCTCCACGAGGCGCTGGGCCAGGCACTGGACCTGCCGCCGCTGGCGGCGTTTCCCGGCGAACGCCAGGCCACGCTGTTCTGAATGGGCGCCGAGTGGCAGACGGGGCTGGTCAAGCGGTCCGTCATCGGCTAGTTTTGTCGCCCTTGCGCCCCATGGCGCGATGGCCCGATGACGGGCGAGGGTATGCCTGACCGGCATGCCCTCGCCCGTCACGGCTTGTTGACGGCAGCCGGCACGCTGCGTCGCTACACCCGGCGGCGCGGTGTGCCGGCTGTCTCGCGGCAGTGATCCTGCTGGCGGTTGAGGCAACCCGCCACACTCGGCTCCGCGCGACGACAGGCAAGTGCTCCGAGTCGTGCCCTTCGATCCCCGGTGTCAGATAGTCCGCTATTCACCCGCACGATCGTGTCGATTCGTTGCCGTGCCCGGCGTCCCGCGCCCGAACGGGTTGCGAGGATCCTGTCATGCCCTGGCAGGCAGCGTGCGATCCACGCTGCGCGGGACGTGGCACAACAAGGACAAGGCGTCATCGCATCCGATCGATCGATGATGACACGTACACTCAGGGTGCATTATGTCGAAGCAATCTCATGCCCAATGGTCATCCCGGCTGGCCTTCATTCTCGCCGCGGTAGGGTCGTCCGTCGGCCTTGGCAATATCTGGAAGTTCCCCTACATGACCGGCGAGAGCGGAGGCGGTGCCTTCGTGCTCATCTACCTGGTCTGCATCGCGCTGGTGGGCGTGCCCATCCTGATGTCGGAATGGCTGATCGGCCGTCTCGGCCAGCGCAACCCGATCGCCTCGATGTCGCTGTTGACCCGGCGCTTCAAGCGTAGTCCCGCCTGGGTGCTGATCGGGGTGTTCGGCATCCTCGGCGCCTACCTGATCCTGTCGTTCTACAGCGTGATCGGCGGCTGGGGGCTGGCCTACATCGAACTCGGCGCGAGCAATGCCTTCGCCGGCCTGGACAGCGCGGCGGTGGGCGACATGTTCAGCGGCCTGCTGGCCGATCCGACGCGACTGCTGCTCTGGCACAGCCTGTTCATGCTGCTGACCATCGGCGTGGTGCTGGGCGGCGTGACCGGCGGCCTGGAGCGCGCCACCAAGCTGCTGATGCCGGCGCTGGTGGTACTGCTGGTGGTGCTGGTCGGCTATGCCGCGACCTCCGGGGCCTTCGCCGAGGGCGTGGCCTACCTGTTCACGCCGGACTTCTCCAGGCTGTCCAAGGACGGGGTGCTGGCCGCGCTGGGCCATGCCTTCTTCACGCTGAGCCTGGGCATGGGGATCATGATCGCCTACGGTTCCTACCTGCCGCAGGAGGTCAACATCGGGCGCAGCGCCCTCATCGTCGTGGTGATGGACACCGTGATCGCGCTGATGGCGGGGCTGGCCATCTTCCCGGTGGTCTTCGCCAACGAGCTGAGCCCGGCCGCCGGCCCGGGGCTGATCTTCCAGACCCTGCCGCTGGCGTTCGGCCACATGACCGGCGGCTGGCTGTTCGGCGTGCTGTTCTTCGTGCTGCTGGTGTTCGCCGCCTGGACCTCGGCGATCTCGCTGCTCGAGCCGATCGTCGAATGGCTCGAGGAGCGCACCCCGCTGTCCCGCGTCGGCGCCACCCTGGTGGCCGGCGCCGCCACCTGGGCGCTGGGCATCGTCACCGTGCTGTCGTTCAACGTCTGGTCCGGCGTGGCGCCGCTGGGGGTGTTCGCCAAGTTCGACGGCATGACCATGTTCGACCTGCTGGACTACTTCACCAGCAAGCTGATCCTGCCGCTGACCGGCCTGGCCGCAGTGCTGTTCGTGGGCTGGTGCATCGGCCGCGAGGAACTCCACGCGAACCTCAAGATGGGCGACGGCGCCTTCGCGCTGTGGCGTTTCGCGGCGCGCTACGTGGCCCCGCTGGGGGTGATCGTGGTCTTCCTCGGCAGCCTGTAGGCGCCACCGAGGTCATGCCGGCATCCCGCGCCCCGACCGTCAGGTCGGGGCGTTTTCGATGGAGCTACTGCAGGGCGTCGTCCTCGAAATCGGCGATGTCGCGCTCGAGCCGCCGAATCTCGTTGTGCATCTCGATGCCCCGGCGTGCGCGCAGGTAGCGGACGGCGGCGCTCTTCTTGCGGGTCTCGTGCTCGGCGACCTCCATGGTCATGAAGATGTCGAGAAGCTCGCTTCTGACGGCGCCCAGCTGTTCTCCATTATGCATGTCGACTCTCCTTGCAGCGGCAAAGGTGTCAATGACACGTCATTTCTTACTATACCCCAGTTGACAAAATCGTGACATTGAGGGCCGGGCTGCCGTTTTCCCCGCGGATTGGGCATACTGGGGGGCGGCGATGACCCGCAGGGCCATCCCGCCGGCGCGCCGGTCGCCACGACCGGCCGATACAGCAAGAGGAGCGAACCGTGAGTCGTGCCCTATTCGATGAAATGCGACGTCGCATGGAGCACTTTCGTCGCTCCGAGCAGAAGGTGGCGCGCTTCGTGCTGCGTCATCCCGACGAGGTCATCCACATGCGCATCGTCGACCTGGCCACCGAGGCCAAGGTCAGCGAGCCGACCGTGGTGCGCTTCTGCCGGGCGCTGGGCTGCAGCGGCTTCCAGGACTTCAAGCTGCAGCTGGCGCAGATGCTGGCCGCCGGCAGCCAGTTCGCCCAGTTCTCGATGAACGACAGCGACAGCGTCGCCGAGTTTTCCCACAGCCTGTTCGACTCCACCATCGGCACCCTGCTGTCGGTGCGCGACCGGCTCGACAACGACGCCCTGGGGCGCGCGGTCAACGCCCTGGCGATGGCCAATCGGGTCGAGTTCTACGGCTTCGGCGCCTCCGGCGCGGTGGCCTTCGACGCCCAGCACAAGTTCTTCCGCCTGCAGATTTCCACCTCGGCCTACACCGACCCGCACATGCAGAACATGTCGGCGGCGACCCTCCAGGAGGGCGACGTGGTGGTGGCGATCTCGCAGACCGGGCGCACCCGGGCGCTGGTCGACAGCGTGCGCCTGGCCCGCGAGAAGGGCGCCACGGTGATCGGGCTGTGCCCGAGCCGCTCGCCGCTGGCCGATGAGGTCAGCCTGCCGCTGTACATCGACGTCCACGAGGACACCGAGATCTACACGCCGATGAGCTCGCGCATTGCCCACCTGGTGATCATCGACGTGCTCGCCGTGGGCGTGGCCAAGACCCGCGGGCCCAAGCTCGCCGAGCAGTTGAAGGCGGTCAAGCGCAGCCTCATGCCGCTGCGCTTCCCCGAGCCGGGCGAGGGCACCGGCAGCGAGTCCCCGGCGACGTCCTGAGGCGCCGATGTGCTAAGCTGGGCGCCCATTTCGCAGCTCGACAGCGGTATCCATGGACGACGTTCTTTCGGGCGCAGGCTCGCCGGGCAATGGCTCGCCGGGCGACGTCTCGACGCTTCTCGACGATCTCAATCCGGCCCAGCGCGAGGCCGTCAGCGCGCCGCTGGGCAACATGCTGGTGCTGGCCGGCGCCGGCTCGGGCAAGACCCGGGTGCTGGTGCACCGCATCGCCTGGCTGCTGCGGGTCGAAGGGCTCTCGCCCTACGCGATCCTCGCCGTGACCTTCACCAACAAGGCGGCGCGCGAGATGCGCACCCGCCTCGAGGCGCTGCTGGGGATTTCGCTGCGCAACATCTGGGTGGGCACCTTCCACTCCATCGCCCACCGCCTGCTGCGTACCCACTGGCAGGACGCGCGCCTGCCGCAGCACTTCCAGATCCTCGATGCCGACGACCAGCTGCGCCTGATCAAGCGCCTGCTCAAGGACTACAACATCGACGACGAGCGCTTCCCGCCGCGCCAGGTGCAGTACTTCATCTCCGGCTGCAAGGAGGAGGGCCTGCGTCCGCAGCAGGTGCAGACTCACGGTGACGCCTACCTGGGGCAGATGGTCGAGCTCTACGAGCGTTACCAGCTGACCTGCGAGCGCGGCGGGCTGGTCGACTTCGGCGAGCTGCTGCTGCGCAGCCTCGAGCTGCTGCGCGACAATCCCCGGCTGCTGGCCCACTACCGCGAGCGCTTCGCCCACCTGCTGGTCGACGAGTTCCAGGACACCAACACCCTGCAGTACGCCTGGCTCAAGCTGCTCGCCGGCGAGCACAACGGCCTGACCGTGGTCGGCGACGACGACCAGTCGATCTACGGCTGGCGCGGCGCGCGGGTCGAGAACATCCGCCGCTTCGAGCAGGAATTCCCGGGGACGCGTACCGTGCGCCTCGAGCAGAACTACCGCTCGACCAGCGCCATCCTCGATGCCGCCAACGCCCTGATCGGCCACAACACCGGGCGCATGGGCAAGGAGCTGTGGACCGCCGGGGCCAAGGGCGAGCCGATCTCCGTGTATGCCGGCTTCAACGATCTGGACGAGTCGCGCTTCATCGTCGACACCATCAAGGAAAAGGTCGACGCGGGCTTCAATCGCCGCGAGATCGCCATCCTCTACCGCTCCAACGCCCAGTCGCGGGTGATCGAGGAGACCCTGATCCGCCAGGGCGTGCCCTACCGCATCTATGGCGGCCAGCGCTTCTACGAGCGCCTGGAGATCAAGAACGCCCTGGCCTACCTGCGCCTGCTGCTCAACCGCGAGGACGACGCCTCGCTGGAACGGGTGATCAACGTGCCGGCCCGCGGCATCGGCACCCGCACCGTGGAGATCCTGCGCGTGCGCGCCCGCGAGACCGGCACCTCGCTGTGGCAGGCCCTGCACGACAGCGTCAGCGACGCCACCCTCAAGGGCCGGGCGGCCAACGCCGTGACCGCCTTCGCCAACCTGATCGAGCGGCTCGACAACGACACCGCCGGCATGGCGCTGCACGAGATCATCGAGCACGTCAACACGGTGACCGGGCTGGTCGAGCATCACCGCAACGAGAAGGGCGAGAAGGGCCAGGCCCGGGTCGAGAACCTCGAGGAACTGGTCAATGCCGCGCGCGCCTTCACCCAGGGCGAGGCGCTGGCGATACAGGAGGTCGGCGAGGGCAGCGCGGCCCTCGAGCCGTTTCTCGCCGAGGCGGCGCTCAACGCTGGCGACCACGAGGCCGACGAGTTCGAGGACGGTGTGCAGCTGATGACCCTGCACTCCGCCAAGGGGCTGGAGTTCCCGGTGGTGTTCATCGCCGGGGTCGAGGAGGGGCTGTTCCCGCACAAGATGTCACTGGAGGAAACCGGGCGGCTCGAGGAGGAGCGCCGGCTGTGCTATGTGGGCGTGACTCGCGCCATGCACAAGCTCTACCTGACCCACGCCGAGCTGCGTCGCCTGCACGGCAAGGAGACCTTCCAGCGGCCGTCGCGCTTCCTGCGCGAGCTGCCCGAGGAACTGCTCGAGGAGGTGCGCCTGCGCGGTCAGGTCTCGCGGCCGGTGACGGCGACGCGGCCGGCACGCGGCCTCGCCCAGGCGTCGGTCGACGGCGGCGGCGATCTACCGGTGCTGTCGCTGGGCCAGCGCGTCCATCACCCGCTGTTCGGCGAGGGCGTGGTGCTCAACGCCGAGGGCCAGGGCGAGCGAGCCCGGGTGCAGGTGAGCTTCGAGGGCGAGGGCGACAAGTGGCTGGTGCTGGGGTTCGCCAAGCTGACCCCGCTGTAACCTCCGGACGGGATGCGTCACATGAAGAAGAAATGGTTTCCCGAGCTGTTCGACAACTGGGCACGGCTATCCGGCTACCAGCGCTTCGAGCGGCTGGTGTCGCTAGTACTGACCGTGGCGATCGGCGCCACGGTGCTGACCGCGCTCTACTATCTGGTGATGCACGTCGTCGAACTGTTGTTCGTGCAGACCCGCGATCCCTTCGACTACCGGGTCTTTCAGGCGGTCTTCGACATGATCCTCACCGTGCTGATCGCCATGGAGTTCAACAACTCCATCGTCCGTACCATGGAGAGTGGCGGCGGGTTCATTCACGTCGAGATCGTGGTGCTGATCGCCATCATGGCGCTGGTGCGCAAGTTCATGGTGCTGGACTTCGAGGCCGTCGAGCCGCTCAAGATCCTCGCCCTGGCGGCCGCCGTGCTGGGGCTGGGCATCTGTTACTGGCTGGTTCGCCACGGCAACCGCAGTAGCGGCTGAGCGCCGGCCCCCCTGCCTTGCCGGTCAAATAAGCCCTGACGCATACTGTGGCCTTTCGGGCGGCGCGCCACGGCCGTCCGGGAGGGACACACCCCACGGGGCACAAGAACAGTTACCGGAGATACATCCGCATGCAACGACGCAAGTTTCTGACGACACTGGGGGCCGGCGCCGCCGGTGTCGCGGCCGCGCCTTTCGTTTCCACCGCCCGCGCCCAGGACACCATCCGCTGGAAGATGGTCACCTCCTGGCCCAAGAACTTCCCCGCGCTGGGTACCGGCGCCAACGACTTCGCCAAGCGCATCGGCGAGCTGTCCGGGGGGCGGATGCAGGTCGACGTCTACGGCGCCGGCGAGCTGGTGCCGGCGCTCGAGGTCTTCGACGCGGTGTCCGAGGGCACCGCGCAGATGGGCCACTCCGCCTCCTACTACTGGCGCGGCAAGGTGCCGGCGGCGCAGTACTTCACCGCCGTGCCGTTCGGCATGAACACCACCGAAACCAACGCCTGGCTGTACCAGGGCGGCGGCATGGCGCTGTGGGACGAGCTCTACGCGGGGCACAACCTCAAGCCCTTCGCGGTGGGCAACACCGGCACCCAGATGGCCGGCTGGTTCAAGAAGGAAATCAACTCGCTGGAGGACATGCAGGGCCTGAAGATCCGCCTGCCCGGGCTCGCCGGCGAGGTGATGAATCGCATCGGCGCCACCGCCCTGACCATCCCCGGCTCGGAGATCTTCACCTCGATGCAGACCGGCGTGCTCGACGCCGCCGACTGGGTGGGGCCCTACAACGACCTGGCCTTCGGGCTCTATCAGGTCGCCGACTACTACTACACCTCGGCCTGGAACGAGCCCAGCGCGATTCTCGAGGGCACGGTCAATCTCGAGGCCTGGAAGGCGCTGCCCGACGACCTCAAGGTGGTGGTGCAGGAAGCCGCGCGCAGCGCCAACCTGGCGATGATCGACGAGTTCACCTTCCGCAACGCCGAGGCGCTCAAGACGCTGGTCGAGGAGCACAATGTGCAGCTGCGCTCGCTGCCCGACGACGTGCTCAAGGCGCTCGCCGAAGCCTCGCAGAAGGTCCTGCAGGAGCAGGCCGACAACGACCCGGCGTCGAAGAAGATCTTCGACTCCTACCGTGACTTCCAGCAGCAGGTTCGCCGCTACACCGACATCGGCGAGTTCGCCTACCTGAAGAACCGCGCCCTGGTCAGCTGACGGCCCGCGCCGTCGGGTGCCACCGGCCGGGGCGGCTCAGAGGCTCTCCCGGCTGGTCTCGGGCACCGCGCGAATGCGCCCGTTGTCGTCCAGCGCCACCATCACGAAGCGGGCCTCGGTGACCTTGTGCATCTCCTCGGGGTCGCGCTCGTGGGGCGGACGGATCCACACCTCGACGTCGATGGTGATCGAGCTGCGGCCGATCTCGCGCACCGCGGTGAAGATGTTGACCACCGAGCCGATGCGGACCGGACAGAGGAAGTCCATCGCCTCGATCGCCACGGTGGCGGTACGCCCGTGGGCCTGGCGGCCGGCGCACAGCTCGGCGGCCTGGTCCATCTGATTGACCAGCCAGCCGCCGCTGATGTCGCCGTAGAGGTTGGTGTCCTGGCGGGCGGCCAGCACCTTGAGGGTCAGATCGCCACGCGGGGCGGGTACATCATCGAGATCGGTCATGGTCGATTCCCTTCCGGCACTTGTTGTTGTCACGAGCTGGCCGCCATCTTAAACGGCCGCGCCGTCGGGCGACCAGCCTCGCCGTGCACTTCGCGGCGTCCCCGGCTTCCTGCGTGCGGGCGACTCCGACTACAATCGAAGTCGAGCGGACCGGGAGCCGCGGCCCGTTCGTGACGCCCGGCCCGCCCTGATGTCGGTGTCGTGGATTCATCGGAATGCAATCTTGTTCCGGCATCATCGCCACCAGCGGTTTCGTGCCCGGAACATCATCCGCGTCTGGCGCTCAGCGAATTTCACCTCATCGGCCGTTCGTGCGCGGCCCCGGAGAACGTCATGGACATCACCAGCGAGACTCACAGTCAGCATATTTCCAAGCAGTTCAACCAGGAACTCGAGGAACTCAAGACCCACCTGATGGCGATGGGGGGCCTGGTCGAGAAACAGGTGCAGGAAGCCATCTCCGCGCTGCTCGACGGCGACACCCGGTTGGCCGAACGCGTGCGCGACAACGACAAGGCCGTCAACGACATGCAGCTGAAGATCGATGACGAGTGCACGCGGGTGCTGGCACGCCGGCAGCCGGCGGCGTCCGACCTGCGGCTGGTGCTGGCGGTGATCCGCGCCACCTCGGATCTCGAGCGCATCGGCGACGAGGCCTGCAAGATCGCCCGCAACGCCCTCGCGCTGGCCGAATCCGGACGCCAGGTGCACGGCTTCGTCGAGGTCCGCCACATCAGCGAGCACGTGCGCAAGATGACCCGCGATGCCCTGACGGCATTCGCCCGCTTCGATACCGAGCTGGCCCTGAAGGTCGCCCACGAGGACGACGCCGTGGACAGCGAGTACACCAGCGCCATGCGCTCGCTGATGACCTTCATGATGGAGGACCCGCGCTCGATCAGCTCGATTCTCAGCGTGATGTGGATCCTGCGGGCCCTGGAGCGTATCGGCGACCACGCCGACAACCTGGCCGAGTACGTCATCTACCTGGTCAAGGGGCTGGATGTCCGTCACCGCAACATCGATGCGCTTGACGATTCCTCGCTGACCGGTAAAGGTTGATCCCCGACGGCCCTCCGGGCCGTCATCGACCCCGGCCGTCGCCTGCGCGACGGCCGTTTCGTTGTTCGTTGCGGGAATCCTCCGACCATGCTCAATGCCTTCAGCGCCCTGGCCCGGGGCACGCGCCTGGTGCTCTCGCCGGGGCTGCGTCGTTACGTCTTTCTGCCGATTCTGGCCAACCTGCTGCTCTATGTCGGCACCCTCGTCTACCTGTTCGACAACTTCGGCGGCTGGATCGACTATGGAATGCGCCAGGTGCCGGGCTGGCTGAACTGGCTCGAGTGGCTGATCTGGCCGCTGCTGGTGGCGAGCCTCGCGGTGGTGGTGTTCTTTACCTTCACGCTGGTCGCCAACCTGATCGCCGCGCCCTTCTACGGCTTTCTCGCCGAGAAGGTCGAGCGCCAGGTCACCGGCCGGCCGCCGCTGGACGATCGCGGCTTCGCCCGCGCCGCCGTCGACGCCCTGGGCCGCGAGCTGGTCAAGCTGGGCTATATCCTGCCGCGCATGGCGCTGCTCTTCCTGCTCGGCTTCGTGCCCGGGCTGAACCTGGTGATGCCGTTTCTATGGGCGGCCTTCTCGGCCTGGATGATGGCGGTCACCTACCTCGACTACCCGATGGACAACAACCTGGTCAGTTTCGTCGAGATGCGCCGCCGTCTGCGCTCGCGCTGGTGGCCGACGCTGACCTTCGGCGGCTGGGTGATGGCGGCCAGCTGGGTACCGGTGCTCAACCTGCTGCTGCTGCCCGGTGCGGTCGCCGGGGCGGTGCTGATGTGGCAGCAGCACTACCGGGACCTGCCGGTAGCGGCCGAGCGGGCGAAGCGTCCCTGATGGGGTAAAGGGCAGCATCCCGGGTGGCGGGTTGCCCGGCCGGAGCCGTGCGGCGTGCGCGACGACCCGCCGTCACCCGCTATTGCCCGCTGTCGGCGGTGCGGTACGTGACCTCGGTGTCGGAGCCGGTCTCGCCGAGGGGGCGGCGGATCAGGCGGGCGGCGGGAAACACGCAACGGAACAGCGCGCCCTCGCCGGGGCGTGACTCGATCTCCAGGCGCGCATCGTGGCGCAGCAGCACGTGCTTGACGATCGCCAGCCCCAGACCGGTGCCGCCGGTGGCCGCGCTGCGCCCCTTGTCGACCCGGTAGAAGCGCTCGGTCAGGCGCGGGAGGTGCACCGGGTCGATGCCGTCGCCGTCATCCTCGACCTCGAGGGCGGCGCCGTCCTGCCAGGGGCGCCAGCGCAGGGTGATGGTGCTGTCCTCGGGGGTGTAGCGCACGGCGTTGAAGGCCAGGTTGGAGACCGCGCTGCGCAGCTCCGCCTCGACCCCCAGCAGGTCGCGCGACTCGGCGGTCTCGATGCGCACCCGGCGTCCGCCGCCCGCCAGGGCGGCGGCGTCGTCGCGCACGCTGCCCAGCAGCGGCGCCACGGCCACCGGCACGCTGCGCTCGGTCTGGTGATCGGTTTCCAGCCGCGACAGCAGCAGCAGGTCCTCGACCAGGTTCTGCATGCGCCGGGTCTGGTCCTGCATCTGGCCGAGGCCGCGCTGCCAGCGCGGCGGCAGCTGGTCGGCATGCTCGGTGTAGGTCTCGAGATAGCCGGTGAGCACGGTCAGCGGCGTGCGCAGCTCGTGGGAGACGTTGGCGACGAAGTCGCGGCGCATCTGCTCGAGACGGTGCAGGCGGGTGATGTCGCGCACCATCACCAGGCGCTCGTTGTCGCCGTAGAGGGTGATCTGGAACTGCAGCATCAGGTCGTCGCGCAGCGGCGAGGGCAGCACCACCGGCTCGCGGTAGTCGCGGGCGTTGAAGTAGTCGATGAAGCGCGGGTCGCGCAGCAGGTTGGTGACGGGCTGGCCGCGGTCGTGACGGGCCTGCAGGCCGAGCATGCGTTCGGCGGCGCTGTTCCACCAGTCCATGTTGCCCTGGTTGTCGAGCATCACCACGCTGTCGCGCATCGCCTCGGCGGATTCCTGGATGCGGTGGATCACGTCGCGCAGACGCTGCTGGGTCAGCCGCTGGACCTTCTGGTAACGGTAGAGGCGATCGAACAGGTCGCCCCACACGCCGCTGCCCGCCGGCGGCTCCTGGCTCGGATCACTGTTCAGCCACTGGTAGAGCTCGCGCAGGTGGCGCAGGTGGATGAGCACGAACAGGGCGAGACCGGCGGCCACGCCCCAGCCGAGACTGCCGAATACCCAGCCCAGCAGGCCCAGCCCGACGACCAGGTAGGCCAGCCGCCAGAGCTCGTTGTTCCAGTAGTACATGCCGGTGATCTCATCCCCGCGCCGAGAAGCGATAGCCGGTACCGCGCACGGTCTGGATCAGGTGCTGATGCGCCTCGCCCAGTGCCTTGCGCAGGCGGCGGATATGCACGTCGACCGTGCGTTCCTCGACGTAGACGTTGCCACCCCACACCTGATCGAGCAACTGGCCGCGGGTATAGGCGCGCTCCGGGTGGGTCATGAAGAACTGCAGCAGCCGGTACTCGGTGGGGCCGACCTCCAGCGCCTGGCCGTGGGACGATACCCGGTGGCTGGCCGGGTCGAGCATCAGGCCGTCGACCTCCACCACCTCCTCGACGCCCCGCGGCGTGGTGCGGCGCAGCACCGCCTTGAGCCGGGCGACCAGCTCGCGCGGCGAGAACGGCTTGGTGATGTAGTCGTCGGCGCCGGCCTCGAGCCCGAGGATCTTGTTGTCCTCCTCGCTCTTGGCGGTGAGCATGATGATCGGCAACTCGGCGGTGGTCTCCTCGCGCTTCAGGCGCCGCGCCAGCTCGATGCCGCTGGTGCCGGGCATCATCCAGTCGAGCAGCAGCAGGTCGGGCTGGCTGTCGACGATCAGGGCGTGGGCGTCCTGGGCATTGTCGGCCTCCAGGACCCGGTAATCGGCCATCTCCAGCGCCACGGCGATCATCTCGCGGATGGAGGGCTCGTCATCGACGATCAGAACGGTCTTGGATGTCATTTCCCTGGCCTCGTGGGGTGACGGACACCGCCCGCGGCAGGCATCCGTCGGTGACAGGACGATGACGATTACAACGCGCGGACATGACAAGCTTGTGACAGGTGCCGGACGGCCGCCAGCCCCGCATCAGCCCTCGGGCCACAGCGCCATCACGAGGCCGGCGTGCAGCACCAGCCCCGCCCAGTGGTTGTTGAGAAACGCCCGGAAGCAGCGTTCCCGGGAGCGGTCGCGGATCAGCCACTGCTGGTAGACGAAGATCAGCCCCATCGCCGTCAGGCCGACCCAGAAGTAGCCGCTCAGCGCCTGGCGCACGCCCACCACCGCCAGCAGGGTCAGGGTAGCCAGCTGCAGCAGACCGATGATCAGCTTGTCGTGGCGGCCGAACAGCACGGCGGTGGACTTGATGCCGATCTTCAGGTCGTCGTCGCGGTCGACCATGGCGTATTCGGTGTCGTAGGCCACCGTCCACAGCACGTTGGCGAGGAACAGCAGCCAGGCATCCGCCGGCAGCTGCTGCTGGACGGCGCCGAAGGCCATGGGAATCGCCCACGAGAAGGCCGCGCCGAGCACCACCTGCGGCCAGTGGGTATAGCGCTTCATGAACGGATAGACGAAGGCCAGTGCCACCCCGCCGAACGACAGCATCACCGTGAAGGCGTTGGTGAAGCAGACCAGCACGAAGGACGCGGCGACCAGCCCCGCGAACAGCACCCGGGCCTCGCCCGCACCGATCCGCCCGGTGGCCAGCGGACGATCGCGGGTGCGCTTGACGTGGCCGTCGAAGTGGCGGTCGGCGTAGTCGTTGATCACGCAGCCGGCGGCGCGCATCAGGTAGACGCCGGCGACGAAGATCAGCAGCGTCGCGCGCTCGGGCAGGCCGTCGGCGGCGATCCACAGGGCCCACAGGGTCGGCCACATCAACAGCCAGGTGCCGATCGGCCGGTCGAGCCGGGTCAGGTGCAGGAAGGCGGGCAGGCGCGCGGGATGCAGGCGAGCCAGACCGACGGGACGCGGGGTGGGTTGCATGACAGCCTCCGAGAACGATCGGGCCACAGTCTAGCGAGTCGCCAGCCCCAGTTCATCCGCCATGGCGGTCAGGAAGAACTCCTGGACCAGCACCTCGAAGCGGCCGTGGCGAAAGCGCGAGCGCCGTCCCCAGGGCGCCTCGGCCGTCGGAAAGGGCGGCGCGCCACGGGTGATCGCGATCGGTCCGCGCTCGAGATCCGGCTGGCGGAACAGCCAGTGGCCCAGCGAGCGCTCGCCGAGCTGGCCCAGCCGCTGGCCGGTCAGGCTGGTCAGCGGCGCCACCGAGCGGGCGAGCACCCAGGGCGTGTCGCCGCTGCACAGCGCCACCTCGCGACACCAGACATAGTGCGAGGCGGGCACGCCGAGGGCACGGGCCTCGTCGCGGCGCGGGCGGGCCAGGCGCTGGGCGAGCAGGCGCACGGCGAAGGGCTGCGGCATCGCCGCGCCCAGCCGCCGGGTCAGCGAATCGCGCGAGGCCAGCCACTGCCACCAGGCCGGGCTCATCGCCGGCCGCCAGGCGGCGGCGGGGCGCCAGTGGGGGATCGCCACGGGGCGTGTCGAAGCGGGCAAACCGGCCTCCGGGTCGGCAAACGGGCGCGATAGTGTACCATGACGACCTGGCCGGCCCGGTCCCGGCCCGTCATCCACGACCCGCTGGCACCACGACCCATGACTCGATCCCTGACCCTGATCGGCAGCGGCATGGCCGGTTTCGGCCTGGCGCGTGCCCTGCGCCGCCTGCAGCCCGAGCGGCCGATCACCCTGATCACCGCCGACAGCGGCGACGACTATTCCAAGCCCCTGCTCTCCACCGGCTTCGCCAAGGGCCTGGCGCCGGAGGCGCTGGCCGCCGACTCGGCGCTGGATGCCGCCGAGCGCCTGAATCTGGTGATGCGCCCCCGGACCCGGGTCGACGCCCTCGATCCCGTGGCCCGCGAGCTGCACATCGGCGCCGAGCGCCTGCCCTTCGATGACCTGGTGCTGGCCACCGGGGCCGCGCCGCAGCCGCCCTTCGCCATCGACGCAACACTCGCCGGGCGGGTCTTCACCATCAACGACCTCGACGACTACCGGGCCTTCCATGCCGCCCTGACGGCGCTGGGGCGGTCGGCGCGCGTCGCCGTCATCGGCGCCGGGCTGGTGGGCTGCGAGTACGCCAACGACCTGGTCGCCGGCGGTCATGCCGTGGCCATGATCGCCCCCGAGCGGGCGCCGCTGGCCCGCCTGCTGCCCGAGCCGCTGGGCCGGGTGCTGGGCGCTGCGCTGGCCGGGGCGGGGGTCGAGCTGCATCTGGGGCGCGGCGTGGGCGAGCTGGGTCTCGACGGCGGGGATCTGAGCGTGGCGCTGGATGACGGCCATGTCCTCGACGCCGACCTGGTGCTGGTCGCCACCGGCCTGGTGCCGCGCACCGAGCTGGCCGCCACGGCAGGGCTCGCGGTCAGCGAGGCCGGGATCCAGGTCGATCGCTGCCTGCGCACCGCGGTCGAGGGCATCCACGCCCTGGGCGACGTGGCCTGCGTCGACGGCGTCAACGCCATGTATGTCCAGCCGCTGCAGGCCGGCGCCCGCGCCCTGGCGGCGACGCTGGCCGGCACCCCCACCGCCGTGCGCTACGGTCCCTGGCCGGTGCTGGTCAAGACGCCCTGCTGCCCGGTGGTGGCCCTGCCGCCGCGGGTCACGCCCGCCCGCTGGCGCATCGAGGGCGAGGGCGACGATCTCGCCGCCCTGGCCGAGGACGACCGGGGGCGGCTGCTGGGCTTTGCGTTGACCGGGCGCTGTGTACGGCGGAAAGTCGAACTGGCGCGAGCCGCGCCGCCGTTGCTAATCTAGGTGCGTCGTGGCCCGCGGCCCCGGCGGCTGCCGGAGCGCCGGCCGGCGCTCGGGAGACGCCCGAAACAACAACAAGCGGCAGTCGAGGCTGCCGTCTTACACTGCCCCAGACAGGAGGTTCCATGCGCAAGCCAGAACTCGCGGCGGCCATCGCCGAGCGTGCCGATCTTTCCAAGGACAAGGCCAGCCAGGTGCTCAACGTGATCCTCGACGAGATCACCGGCAGCGTCGCCAAGGGCCAGGATGTCTCGCTCATCGGCTTCGGCTCGTTCACCGTGCGCGAGCGTGCCGCCCGTACCGGCAAGAATCCGCAGACCGGCGAGGCGCTGACCATCCCCGCCAGCAGGACCGTGGCCTTCAAGGCGGGCAAGGCGCTCAAGGACGCCGTCGCCAAGTAACGCCTCGCGGCTGGAGCGTGTCGCGACCGGCGTGCGCTCCGCCGACGCTCTTCCTTCCCACGTGCGAGTCATGGACGGCCCATGAAACTGCGACTGATGCTCTGGCTGCTCGGCCTGCTGCTCAAGCGCGCGCGGCGTCGCCACGCGGGCTTTCGCGAGCGGCTGCGCGACCGCCCGCTGGCCTGGGGAATCGCCACCGAGGATTTGCGCATCGCCCGCCACTACCGGCTGACGGCCGAGCGCGTGCAGTCGGCATCGGGCCTGCCGGTGGACCTCGACCTGGAACTGCGCTTCCGTGACCCCGACACGGCGCTGGCCGTGCTTCGCCACCCCTCCCCGCGCGCCTTTCGCGACGGCCTGATCGACGGCCGGCTGCGCCTGGTGGGCGACACCCGCGACCTCGAGCGCCTGCAGGGCCTGCTTGCCTTCCTGCGTTGACTTCCGGCGCTGATCGCTGCGGCATGACGACGTTATACTAACGTCGCACAAGCGGATGCCCCCGTATCCGTCCGACCGCTGCCGAGGAGACCCGACCGCCATCGCCATGCTGCCACGCTCCCTCGACCATTCCCTGCGGCGCCTGTGGACGCTCGACACCTTCGCCTACAGCGTGCGCGTGTTCATCGCGCTGGCCGGGGCGATGGCCTGGAGCTGGCACCTGGGCGGCATCGCCCAGCTGATTCCGCTGTTCCTGGGGGTGATCGCCAGCGCCCTGGCCGAGACCGACGACCACTGGCAGGGACGCCTGACGGCCCTGGCGGTGACGCTGGCCTGCTTCGCCGTCGCCGCGCTGTCGGTGGAGTGGCTCTTCGATCGCCCGCCGGCCTTCGCCGCGGGGCTGGCGCTGTCGGCCTTCGGCCTGACCATGCTGGGGGCGGTGGGGCCGCGTTACGGCACCATCGCCCATGCCACCCTGATCCTGTCGATCTACACCATGATCGCCATCGAGCGTCAGGGCGGCGTGGCGCCGGGCGAGCTGTGGCGCGAGCCGGCCATGCTGCTCGCCGGGGCGGCCTGGTACGGGCTGATCTCGGTGGTCTGGTGCGCGCTGTTCGCCCGCCAGCCGCTCAAGCTGAGCCTGGCGCTGCTGCTGCGCGAGCTGGGCGAGTACCTGCGCCTCAAGGCGACGCTGTTCGAGCCGGTGCGCGGTATCGACCTGGAGGCACGGCGCCTGGCGCTGGCCGAGCAGAACGCGCGGGTCGTGGAGGCGCTCAACCAGGCCAAGGAGATGATCTTTCGCCGCCTGGAGGGCGCGCGCGGCACGCACAAGCTCGACCGCTACCTGCGGCTGTACTTCATCGCCCAGGACATCCACGAGCGGGCCAGCTCCTCGCACTATCCCTACGGCGAGTTGACCGAGGCCTTCTTTCACCACGATGTGCTGTTCCGCTGCCAGCGCCTGCTCGAGCAGCAGGGGCAGGCCTGCCGCTCGCTGGCCCGGGCCCTGCTGCTGCGCCAGCCCTTCGACCACGGCCCCAGCGAGCAGGCCCTGGCCGATCTCGATGCCTCGCTCGACTACCTGCATCGCCAGCCGCGCCGCGACGGGCGGCGCCTGCTGCACTCGCTGGACGCCCTGGCCGACAACCTGAGAACACTCGAGCACCAGCTGGCCGGCGCCCGCAATCCGGACGCGCCCGCCGCCGCCGGCGACGCCGCGCTCCATGACCGCTCCCCCCGGGGCCCGCGCGACATCTACGACCGCCTGCGCTCGCACCTGACCCCGGCCTCGCCGATCTTCCGTCATGCCCTGCGCCTGTCGCTCACCCTGCTGGCCGGCTACGGCCTGCTGCTGTGGATTCATCCCACCCAGGGCTACTGGATCCTGCTCACCAGCCTGTTCGTCTGCCGGCCCAACTTCGGCGCCACGCGACGCTTTCTGTGGCAGCGCATCGTCGGCACCGTGGCCGGGCTGGTCGCCGGCTGGGCGCTGATCAGCCTGTTCCCCGACCCGCTGATCCAGCTGTCGATCGCGGTGGTCGCCGGGGTGGGATTCTTCGCCGCCCGGGCCCGCCATTACGCGCTGGCGACCGCGGCGATCACCCTGCTGGTGCTGTGCTGCTTCAACCAGGTCGGCAACGGCTTCGGGCTGATCTGGCCACGGCTGTTCGACACCCTGCTGGGGGCGGGCATCGCCGGACTGGCGGTGGTGCTGGTGCTGCCGGACTGGCAGGGGCGGCGGCTGCATCAGCTGGGGGCGGCCAGCCTGGCAGCCGCCGCCCGCTACCTGAGCGCGATCCTCGGCCAGTACAGCAACGGCAAGGCGGACGACCTCGACTACCGGCTGGCCCGGCGCAACGCCCACAATGCCGATGCTGCCCTCGCCGCGCGGCTGGCCAACGCGCGCCGCGAGCCGGGGCACTTCCGCAAGGACGTCGAGGCGGGCTTTCGCTTCCTGACCCACGCCCACACCCTGCTCAACTACCTGTCGGCGCTCGGCGCCCACCGCGGCGAGACCCGGCCAGCGGGCGACGATGCCTGGCTGCACGCCCAGGCCGACGGCATCATCGCCGATCTGGAGGCGCTGGCCGGCCGGCTGGGGGCGCGTCAGGTGCCATCGGCGCCGGCGACGGCGGAGCCCCGCGCCCGGGCGCTCGAGGCCTGGGCGCAGGCCACCGACGACGAGCCCCGGCGCCTGCTGGCCGAGCAGCTGGCGCTGATCAGCCGGGCCCTGGTACCGCTCGGCGAGGCCGCCGCGGGGCTGGTCAGGCGGCAGGCGTAGGTGGCGCGGCTCACACCTGCCCGTAGCGTCCGGCTTCCTCGCCCAGCCAGCGGCGGATCAGCGTCTCGGCGGCGTCGGGCGCCTCGACGAGCAGCGCCCGGGCCAGCGGGTCGACGCGTTCGAGCAGGTCGCGGTCGCGTTCCAGGTCGGCGATCTTCATCTGCGCCAGGCCGGTCTGGCGGGTGCCCAGCACCTCGCCGGGGCCGCGCAGCTCCAGGTCCTTCTCGGCGATGCGGAAGCCGTCGCCGGTCTCGCGCATCACCGCCAGGCGCTCGCGGGAGTGGGCCGACAGCGGCGGGTGGTAGAGCAGCACGCAGAAGCTCTCGGTACTGCCGCGGCCGACCCGTCCACGCAGCTGATGAAGCTGCGACAGGCCCAGCCGTTCGGGGTTCTCGATGATCATCAGGCTGGCGTTGGGCACGTCGACGCCCACCTCGATCACCGTGGTGGCGACCAGCAGGTCGAGCTCGCCGGCCTTGAAGGCCGCCATCACCGCGGCCTTCTCGGCGGCCTTCATGCGCCCGTGGACCAGCCCCACGGCGAGTTCCGGCAGGGCCTCGGTCAGGGCGTCGCGGGTCGCCTCGGCGGCCTGGCACTGCAGTGCCTCGGACTCCTCGATCAGCGTGCACACCCAGTAGGCCTGACGCCCCTCGGCGCAGGCGTGGCGAATGCGCGCGACCACCTCGGGGCGGCGTTCGTCGGCGACCGCCACGGTCTGCACCGGGGTGCGCCCGGGCGGCAGCTCGTCGATCACCGACAGGTCGAGGTCGGCATAGGCGCTCATCGCCAGGGTGCGCGGGATCGGCGTGGCGGTCATGATCAGCTGGTGCGGTGTCAGGCCGCCGGCCTCGCCCTTCTGGCGCAGCGCCAGGCGCTGGTGGACGCCGAAGCGGTGCTGCTCGTCGACGATCGCCAGCCCCAGGCGCTGGAAGTGCACGTCGTCCTGGAACAGCGCGTGGGTGCCCACCACCACCCGGGCGCGGCCGTCGGCGATCGCCGCCTTGGTGTCGAGCCGGGCCTTGCCCTTGAGCTTGCCGGCCAGCCAGGCCACGTCGACGCCCAGCGGGGCGAACCAGTCGCGGAAGTTGCGAAAGTGCTGCTCGGCGAGGAGCTCGGTGGGTGCCATCACCGCCACCTGGCAGTCGCCGGCGATGGCGGCCAGCGCGGCCAGCGCCGCGACCACCGTCTTGCCCGAGCCGACATCGCCCTGGACCAGCCGCAGCATGGGGCGTTCGGTTTCCAGGTCGCGGGCGATCTCGTCGAGCACCCGGCGCTGGGCGCCGGTCAGCGAGAACGGCAGCTGGGCGACGAAGCGCGCCTGCAGGCTGCGCCCGGAGGGCAGCGCGGGGGCGCCGTCGGCCTGGATGCGCAGGCGCACCTGGCGCAGGCTCAGCTGGTGGGCGAGCAGCTCCTCCAGCGCCAGGCGCCGCTGGGTGGGATGCGTGCCCGCGGCGAGGCGCTCGAGATCGGCATCCGGGGGCGGCTCGTGCAGGTAGTGCAGGCAGGCGTGCAGCTCGGGCAGCCGGAAGCGCTCGCGCAGCGGCCCGGGGATGGCGTCGGGCAGGGCCGCCGGGTCGGCGTCGAGCGCCGCGAGCGCCTGGGCGATCAGGCCGCGCAGCCGCGGCTGGGTCAGCCCCTCGGTGGCCGGGTAGATCGGCGTCAGGTGGTCCTCGACCGGGGTCTCGCCCGGCGTCACCAGGCGGTACTCGGGATGGTAGAGCTCCAGTCCGGTGGCGCCGGCGCGGGCCTCGCCGAAGCCGCGCACCACCACCCCGGGGTGGAACTGCTGCTGCTGGGCCGGCGAGAAGTGGAAGAAGCGCAGGCTGAGGATGCCCGAGCCGTCCTTGAGGCGCACCAGCAGGCTGCGCCGGCGGCCCTTGACCACCTCGGCGGCGGCCACCTCGCCCTCGACGACGACCTCCATGCCGGCGCGCAGGGTGCCGATCGGCGTGATGCGGGTGCGGTCCTGGTAGCGCAGCGGCAGGTGCAGCAGCAGGTCGGCGACCTGCCGGATGCCCAGCCGGGCCAGCTTGCCGGCCAGCGCCTCGCCGACGCCGGTCAGCTCGGTGACGGAGGCATCGAGTCGGGTCATGCCGGCTCGGGGTCGCCCTGACGCCAGCGGCAGCGCTCGATGGCCTCGATCACCGCATCGATCGCCCGGGGCCGCGGGAAGCTGGCCCGCCAGGCGATGGCCACGGTGCGGCTGGGCGCCTCGGGGGCGAAGGGCCGGCTCTCGAGCAGCCCGGACTCGTAGTGGCTGGTGCCGATCGCCGAGCTCGGCAGCACCGTCACCCCCAGCCGCGAGGCGACCATGTGGCGGATGGTCTCCAGCGAGCCGCCCTCGGCGGTCAGGGTGTTGGAGGGGCTGTTGAGCTGGGCGCCGATCGCCGGGCAGGCCTCGAGGATCTGGTCGCGGAAGCAGTGCCCCTCGCCGAGCAGCAGCAGCCGCTCGTTGACCAGGTCGTCCTTGTCGATGCAGGCCTTCCGCGTCCACGGATGGTCGCTGGGCATCAGCACTTCGAAGGGCTCCTCGTAGAGCGGCCGGGTGACCACGTCGGTCTCGGTGAAGGGCAGCGCGACGATGATCGCGTCGAGCTCGCCGCTGCGCAGCTTGCGGCGCAGGTCGGCGGTGAAGCCCTCCTCGATGTACAGCGGCATCTTCGGCGAGCTGCGCGTCAGCTCGGGAATCAGGTAGGGGAAGAGGTAGGGGCCGATGGTGTAGATCGCGCCGATGCGCAGCGGGCTGCTGAGCTGGTCCTTGCCCTCGTTGGCCAGCTCGCGGATCACGCTGGCCTGCTCGAGCACGCGCTGGGCCTGCTCGACCACCTTCTCGCCCAGCGGGGTCACCTGAACCGTCGACTTGGAGCGCTCGAACAGCGCCACTCCGAGCTCCTCCTCGAGCTTCTTCACGGCCACGGAGAGGGTGGGCTGCGAGACGAAGCAACGCTCGGCGGCGCGGCCGAAATGCCGCTCCTGCGCCAAGGTTACGATATAGCGGAGTTCTGTTAGAGTCATGGCTGGGCCCGCGGGGGCTCGTCCTGTTGCAACGGATGGTTGATGTCGTTTTACCAAGGAGCCAGGTAAAGGTGAAGAATACCAGTCTCATTCTCGGTTGTGGGGATGTCGGTACCGCGCTGGGGCGGCTGCTGGCCGCGGCCGGGCAGCGTGTGGTCGGTGTGCGGCGCAACCCCTCGGCGCTGGAGGGCACCGGCATCGAGCCGCTGGCGCTGGACGTGACCGATGCCGAGGCGCTGTCGGCCATGCCCGAAGCCGACATCGTGGTCTACGCGGCGAGTGCCGACCGCTTCGAGGAGAGCGCCTACCAGGCGGCCTATCCCGATGGTCTGAAGGCGGTGCTCGGCGAGCTCGAGGGGCGTGACCGGCCGCCACGGCACGTGTTCTTCGTCTCCTCGACCGGTGTCTACGCCCAGCAGGACGGCGAGACGGTCGACGAGACCTCGCCCACCGAGCCGCGCGGTTTCTCCGGCCAGCTGATGCTGGCCGCCGAGCGTGCCCTGCTCGACAGCCGTCTGCCCGGTACCGTGGTGCGCTTCTCGGGCATCTACGGCCCCGGCCGCGACCGGCTGATCCGTCAGGTGCGCGAAGGGCGGGTGGCGCCGTCCGTGCCGTCGATGTACACCAACCGCATCCATCGCGACGACTGCGCCGGCGTGCTCGCCCACCTGATCGAGCGTGCCCTGACCGACCAGCCGCTGGAGACGCTCTACCTGGCCAGCGACTGCGAGCCGGTGCCGCTGCACGACGTCACCGCCTGGCTGGCCAGGCGGCTGAAGATCGAGTCCACCGAGACCATGCAGTCGCCGCTGCGGCGGCGTTCCAGCAAGCGCTGCGACAATACCCGCCTCTGCGAGACCGGCTACCGCTTCCGCTTCCCGACCTTCCGCGAGGGCTACGCCCAGGTGCTCGCCGAGGCCGACCCGGCCGCGCCCGAGAAGGCCTGAACCGCGCGCTCGCCTCCCGCATTCGCTCAATGCCGGGTGCGGGCCAGCGTGACGTACTCGTGAGTGCCGTGGCGGGACGTCGAGGCAACCAGCGCCGCGTCCCGGTAGTGCCAGTCCAGCGGTGTCGGCCGCCAGTCCGCGGGCGGGGTGCCGGCACGACGCAGCAGGGTGACATGCGGCGTGAAGGGGCCGGGCGAGCGTACGCTCAGCCCGGCACCTGCGGCCAGCGCGGCCAGGCGTTCATGCAGCGCCGCGAGCGCCTCGGCCCCCGCGTCGCCGCCCGCCCAGACCACCCCGGCGCGGGGAAAATGCCCGATCCGCGACAGCGTCCAGGTGCCCGGCGCGAGGGCCAGCGCCCGGGTCGACGCCGCCAGGGCGTCGGCCTGCGCCGAGGTCGCCTCGCCGAGAAACGCCAGCGTCAGGTGCAGCTGCTCCGGCGGCGTGGCGTGCCCGCCGCAGCGGCGCCGTGCCTCCCGGCGCAGCGCCGCCAGTTGTTCACGCAGCGTTGGCTCCGGCCATAGCGCAAAGAACAGGCGCATGCGCTTTCTCCATCTTCAATCCGGTTGGCGCGACCGGCGCCGCTTCGACGCCGCATGATCGAGTGCAGCCACTTCTTGCCGGAATCTACAGCTCGTTAGCTCGATTCCAGACTCTCGAATGATGGGCGCCGGGGGACAAGGCGAAGCGAGGGTCCTTTGCCATGGATGGCAAAGGTAGCGCCCAGGGAGGGGTTTACAGCGCCCTCGCGGAGCCTTGCCGCCGGGAAAGCCCATTCCTCTACCGGTTTGAAAGGAGCTTTTAGTCGCCGATGACCATCACTGCTTCGGCTTCTACCTGGCTGCCCTTCGGCAGCGCCTTCACGCCCACCGCGGCGCGCGCCGGATAGGGCGGCTTGAAGAACTCTTCCATCACCTCGTTGACCACGGCGAAGTTGTCCAGGTCGACCAGGTAGAGGTTGAGCTTGACGATGTCCTGCAGCGAGCCGGCGGCTTCCTCGCAGACCGCGGCCAGGTTGGTGAAGACCTGACGGGTCTGGGCGCGGAAGTCCTCGGAGACGATCGCCATGCTCTCCGGGTCCAGGGGAATCTGGCCGGACATGTAGACGGTGTTGCCGGCCTTGATGGCCTGGGAGTAGGGGCCGATGGCGGCGGGTGCCTTGTCGGTCTGGATAACGGCCTTGTTGCTCATGACGGATCTCCTTGCTTGTCGTTGTGCGTGGCCCGAGGCCAGCGTCGTGAAAAAACACGACGCCCGCCGCGCCGCGGTGAGGCGGCGCGACGGGCGCTGCGTATTCAATTGCGGATTCGGTTGATCCGGCCGACGTGCGGCTGGTTGCGAATCCGCTTGATGATGCGGGCCAGATGCACGCGATCCCGCACGGCCAGCGTCAGGTTGATGATCGACAGCCGGGCGTCGCGTTCCTCGATGCCGATGCGCTCGATGTTGGCATCGGCATCGGTGACCACGCTGGCCAGCTCGGCCACCAGGCCGCGCCGGGTTTCCATCTCGATGCGCAGGGTGACCGGGAAGTCGCCGCTGACCTCGTCGGCCCACTTCAGGGCGAACAGTTTATCCGGATCGTCGCGCTTGATGTCTTCCAGATTGCGACAGTCGACGCGGTGCACGACGATGCCCTTGCCCACCGACAGATGACCGATGATCGCATCCCCGGGCAGCGGATGACAGCAGCGCGCGAAGTTCAGCACCATGCCCTCGGTGCCGCTGATCACCACCGGCGCCTCCTGCGAGCCCGGCACGGCGGGCTGCGCGGTCGCCGGCGACTCGCCGCTCTCCACCAGGTGGCGGGCGACGGCATAGGCCATGCGGTTGCCCAGGCCGATCGATTCCAGCAGGTCGTCGGCGGTGCGCACGTCCAGCGCTTCCAGGACCCGCGGCAGGCGGGAGTCGGGCAGTTCCTCGAGGCTGGTCTCGAAATCGGCCAGCGCCTTGTTGAGCAGCCGCCGGCCGAGCTGGATCGACTCGGTGCGCTGCTGGTTCTTGAGCGCGTGGCGGATCGCCGAACGGGCCTTGGCGGTCATCACGAACGACAGCCAGGCGAGATTGGGCCGGGCGCCGGGAGCGGTGATGATCTCCAGCGTCTGGCCGCTTTCCAGGCGCGTGGACAGCGGTGCCAGGTGGCGGTCGATGCGGCAGGCGATGCAGCTGTTGCCGATGTCGGTGTGGACCATGTAGGCGAAGTCCACCGCCGTGGCCCCCTGCGGCATCTCCATGATGTCGCCCTTGGGGGTGAACACGTAGATGTCGTCGGGGAAGAGGTCGTTCTTGACGTGCTCGATGAACTCCAGCGAATTGCCGGCGTGGCGCTGCATCTCGAGCAGGCCGCGCACCCATTCCCGGGCCCGGGCATGGCTGCCGGCGGCGATCGGCCGCTCGGTCTGGCCGGCCTTGTAGAGCCAGTGGGCGGCGATGCCGTTGTTGGCCATCGCCTCCATCTCGCGGGTGCGGATCTGCACCTCGATGGGCATGCCGTTGGCGCCGAACAGCGTGGTGTGCAGGCTCTGGTAGCCGTTGGCCTTGGGAATGGCGATGTAGTCCTTGAAGCGCCCGGGCACCGGCTTGTAGAGGTTGTGCACCGCGCCGAGGATGCGATAGCAGGTGTCGACGTCCTCGGTGATGATGCGAAAGCCGAACACGTCCATGATCTCGGCGAACGACTTGCGCTGGTCGCGCATCTTGCGATAGATCGACAGCAGGTGCTTCTGGCGACCGATCACCGTGCCCGGCAGGCCCTCGTCGTCGAGGCCGTGCTGCAGGCTGCTCTGCACCTGGCGCATCATCGTCCGGCGATTGCCGCGGGCCTTGGCGACGGCGCGCTTGATGCGCTCGGCGCGCATCGGGTAGATCGCCTGGAAGGACAGGTCCTCGAGCTCGACGCGGATGGTGTTGATGCCCAGCCGGCCGGCGATGCGGGCGTAGATCTCCAGCGTCTCGCGGGCGATGCGGCGCTTCTTGTCGGGACGCAGCGCGCCCAGGGTGCGCATGTTGTGCAGCCGGTCGGCGAGCTTGACGATGATCACGCGGATGTCCTGGGACATCGCCATGACCATCTTCTGGAAGTTCTCGGCCTGGGCGACCGCCTTGTCCTCGAAGGTGATCTGGGTCAGCTTGGAGACGCCGTCGACCAGTTCGGCGACCGCCTCGCCGAACTGCGCGGCCAGGGCCTCCTTGGTCACGCCGGTATCCTCGATCACGTCGTGCAGCATGGCGGCCATCAGGCTCTGGTAGTCCATGTGCATGTTGGCGAGGATGTTGGAGACCGCCAGCGGGTGGGTGACGTAGGGTTCGCCGGAGCGCCGCCGCTGGCCGTCGTGGGCCTGCTCGGCATAGTAGAAGGCACGCTTGACCTGCCGGATCTCGTCCTGCGGGAGGTAGCCGCCGAGGCGGTCAGCCAGGTCGTCAATGGTGAACATGCAGCGCGCCTATGGTCAGTAACCTCGTGGAATCGGGCTCCGGCCCGGCTCCCGACGGCCCGCGCGAACGGACCGGGAGCGGGCGATCGATGGCAGCGGACGAACGGGCCTCAGGCCTCCGGTTCGGGACTCGGCTCGGGCCGGACGCGCACCGGCGCCTCGATCGGCTCGTCGAGCACGTTCTCGTCGATCTTGCCGGCGGCAATCTCGCGCAGCGCCATCACGGTGGGCTTGTCGTTTTCCCAGGCCAGCTGGGCGTCGCGGGTGCCGCGAGCCAGCTGACGGGCACGCTGGGAGGAGATCATCACCAGCTTGAAACGATTCTCGACGTGGTCGAGACAGTCTTCTACGGTAACTCGCGCCATGGACGGTCTTCCTGAAATTGCCTGTGAGAGCGGATTCGCGGGCGCGATCGATGATCGCGCGGTAGGACATTCGAGTCTACTCGACCCCTTCGATGCGTGACAAGAGCGCCTCCAGCAGCGCGCCGTGGCGTTCGCGGACCCGCGCCAGCCGGGTGCGTTCGCCGAGCACCAGACCGCAGAGCTGAGCCAGGGCCTCGTCGAAGTTGTCGTTGATGATCACGTGTTGGTACTCGTCGAAGTGCGACATCTCGCTGACGGCGTCGCGCATGCGCCGGGCGATCACCTCGGGGCCGTCGGTGCCGCGGCCGGCGAGCCGTTCGGCGAGCGCCTCGCGCGAGGGCGGCAGGATGAACACCGAGACCGCGTCCGGCATCTGTTCGCGGACCTGGCGGGCGCCCTGCCAGTCGATCTCGAGGATCACGTCGGTGCCGGCGGCGAGCAGTGCCTGAACCGCCGGGCGCGAGGTGCCGTAGCAATTGTCGAAGACCCGGGCGTGTTCGAAGAAGTCGCCGCACTCGACCATGCGCTCGAAGGTCTCGCCATCGACGAAGTGGTAGTTGACCCCGTCGGTCTCGCCGGGGCGCATCGCGCGAGTGGTGTGCGACACCGACACCTGGATGCCGTCGAGGCGCTCGATCAGGCCGCGGACCAGGCTGGTCTTGCCGGCGCCCGAGGGGGCGGAGACGATGTATAGCGTGCCGTGGGACATGTTGACGGGTCCGGTTGCATCGTTTCGAAAGGGGAATCCGGCATTATCGCACATTGCGCGCCCGCCTCTACACTGGGACGGGCGTTTTACAGGAGACCGCCCATGACCGACACGCCTTCGAGCTCGCGATTCGCCTTCGCGGGCGTCGCCTTCGCCTTCCTGGCGACCATGCTCGGCACCACCCTGCCGACGCCGCTGTATCCGCTCTACCGCGAGGCGTTCGGCTTCTCGCAGCTGACCATCACGGTGATCTTCGCCGCCTACGCGGTGGGCGTGATCGGCGCCCTGCTGCTCACCGGGCGCTGGTCCGATCAGCTCGGCCGCCGCCCGCTGCTGCTGGCGGGGCTGGTGGCCTCGGCGGCGAGCGACCTTCTGTTCCTGACCGGCGACGGCCTGGCGTGGCTGATCGTCGCCCGAGTGGTGTCCGGCGTCTCGGCGGGCATCTTCACCGGCACGGCCACGGTGGCGGTGATCGAGCTGGCGCCCGAGGCGCGCAAGCGCCAGGCGACCCTCCTCGCCACCGCCGTGAACATGGGCGGCCTGGGGCTGGGGCCGGTGTGTGCCGGGCTGCTCGGCGAATATGCGCCGGGGCCGCTGCTGCTGCCCTACGGTGCGCACCTGGGGCTGCTGCTGCTGGGCGCGCTGGCGGTGCTGCGCGCTCCCGAGACCGTGACCCGCGCGGCGCATCCCGACCTGAGCTGGCAGCGGCCGAGCGTGCCGCCGGCAGTGCGCGGCTTGTTCCTGCCGGCGGCGACGGCGGGCTTCGCCGGCTTTGCGGTGCTGGGCTTCTTCACCGCCACGGCGCCGGCCTTCATGAAAGGCGTGCTGGGCCAGGACAACCTGGCGCTGATCGGGCTGGTCGCCGGGGTGGTGTTCTTCGCCTCGACGCTGGGGCAGTGGCTGCAGGAGCGCCTGCCGCAGGCGCGTCGCCTGCCGCTGGGCTGCGCGGTGGTGGTGCTCGGCGCCCTGCTGGTCGGCACCGGCATCGCCCGGGCCTCGCTGGCGACGTTTCTGGCCGGGGCACTGATCGCCGGTTTCGGCCAGGGCGTCGGCTTTCGCGCCGGGCTCGGCGCGGTCGCCACGGCCAGCCCGGCCGACCGGCGCGGCGCGGTGACCTCGACCTTCTTCGTCGTCGCCTACGTGGCGCTGTCGATCCCCGTGGTGGGCATCGGCCTGGTGTCGCGCCTGGTCGGCCTGGCGCCCACCGGCGTGGGCTTTTCGGTGCTGGTGGCGCTGCTCTCGGCGGCGGCGCTAGGGCTGCTGCGCCGTCCCATCATGCAGGAGGGCTGATTGGTAGAGGCGGCTTAGCGAAACCGCAGTAGCTCCTGGTGATATGTCGATCCCCGCGGGTGCGGGGAAGCCGGTCGGCCTGGCGGGGGCGGGCGCGCTTGAGGGGTCGATCCCCGCGGGTGCGGGGAAGCCAAGATATGCCATCAACACCCAGCGCTACCGATGGGTCGATCCCCGCGGGTGCGGGGAAGCCGCGCTATACCGCAAGGGCGACGCGCTAGAGACGGGTCGATCCCCGCGGGTGCGGGGAAGCCCTTCGCGAGGCGCGCAAGCAGGCCAAGACACCGGGTCGATCCCCGCGGGTGCGGGGAAGTCGCGAGATCCATGACGGGCACCTCCGGTGGCGGGGGTCGATCCCCGCGGGTGCGGGGAAGCCGGCGCTGGAGAACGGGACAGACTGGAGGGGAAAGGTCGATCCCCGCGGGTGCGGGGAAGCCCGCTTCTGCCGGATACGGCTGCCAATGGTCTGGGGTCGATCCCCGCGGGTGCGGGGAAGCCAAGTACGTCAGCAAGAACGTCAACGGCCAGCAGGGTCGATCCCCGCGGGTGCGGGGAAGCCTCGCAAAGTAGGGAGAGGATATGGAACTGGCAAGGTCGATCCCCGCGGGTGCGGGGAAGCCCCGATTCCAACGGCAGAGATGCGCAAAGCCATGGGTCGATCCCCGCGGGTGCGGGGAAGCCTAGATGCTGCCGGCGGCGCGGCGGTCGTCCTGGGGTCGATCCCCGCGGGTGCGGGGAAGCCTCCCAGGTCTTGTCCCAGCCATCGCGCTGCCAGGGTCGATCCCCGCGGGTGCGGGGAAGCCATCAGTAGAGCCTCCCGGCTATTGCGAGCCGCGGGTCGATCCCCGCGGGTGCGGGGAAGCCGCATCGACGTGGGAATTTGCCAGCGATGCAGCGGGTCGATCCCCGCGGGTGCGGGGAAGCCTCGCTGAAGTCGATGATCGCCGCCTCGCGCTCGGGTCGATCCCCGCGGGTGCGGGGAAGCCGGGTGCTGCAGGCCGGCACGCGCACCTACACCGGGTCGATCCCCGCGGGTGCGGGGAAGCCCGCAGGCCCAGGTCGTAGTGCATGATGCCCTGGGGTCGATCCCCGCGGGTGCGGGGAAGCCCTCAACGAGCTGGTCGAGGCCCGCTACGCGCTGGGTCGATCCCCGCGGGTGCGGGGAAGCCTCGTGCCACTCGCGGTATACGTCACCTCGGCCGGGTCGATCCCCGCGGGTGCGGGGAAGCCCGGCGGGCGATACCATCCAGTACGATCTCTCCGGGTCGATCCCCGCGGGTGCGGGGAAGCCGAGGCTCCCGGCCTTGGTCTGGTTGGGTGTGAGGGTCGATCCCCGCGGGTGCGGGGAAGCCCAGGGCGAGAAGGAGCTGTCGCTAATCGAGCAGGGTCGATCCCCGCGGGTGCGGGGAAGCCTCGGGGTTGTTGCCGAGCGCTGCCGCCAGCTCGGGTCGATCCCCGCGGGTGCGGGGAAGCCCTATCGCTGATCGACGGGCAAGTGGACCTCGTGGGTCGATCCCCGCGGGTGCGGGGAAGCCTCCGCACCCGGTTTGGTAGTGCCACCGTCACCGGGTCGATCCCCGCGGGTGCGGGGAAGCCTCCGCACCCGGTTTGGTAGCGCCACCGTCACCGGGTCGATCCCCGCGGGTGCGGGGAAGCCAATGCCGGCTGCCGGTCACGCAGGGCCCGCTCGGGTCGATCCCCGCGGGTGCGGGGAAGCCTCGACCTCGGCGATGGTGCCCAGGCGGATCAGGGGTCGATCCCCGCGGGTGCGGGGAAGCCGCCAGCGTGTCACCGATGCTCGCCATGGGCGAGGGTCGATCCCCGCGGGTGCGGGGAAGCCGTCTGCTTGGCCAGCTCCTGGAGTCGGTCCGAGGGTCGATCCCCGCGGGTGCGGGGAAGCCGTCAGTGCGGTGTTGGGGCTACTGACTTGCTCGGGTCGATCCCCGCGGGTGCGGGGAAGCCGCCGAGCAAGACGAGCGCTTGGCTGCCTACCTGGGTCGATCCCCGCGGGTGCGGGGAAGCCCTCGTCGACACCGATGGCCCGGTCCCTGATGCGGGTCGATCCCCGCGGGTGCGGGGAAGCCGACAGCAGGGATACAGCCAGGATGCGCTGGGCGGGTCGATCCCCGCGGGTGCGGGGAAGCCATCTACGACGAGGAGACGGTCGGGGCTGATCGGGGTCGATCCCCGCGGGTGCGGGGAAGCCGAGGCGCTGCTGGAAGATTGCGAGGACGACGAGGGTCGATCCCCGCGGGTGCGGGGAAGCCGCGTCCAGCCCACAGCCTTGAGAGTCGTTTTAGGGTCGATCCCCGCGGGTGCGGGGAAGCCGAGCGCATCGAGCAGCGGATAGATGACATGGCGGGTCGATCCCCGCGGGTGCGGGGAAGCCCCAATCTGATACTTAGCCATAACTACTCCTGGGGGTCGATCCCCGCGGGTGCGGGGAAGCCTCATCCAGACCGAAGCAACTAGCGGGCTATTTGGGTCGATCCCCGCGGGTGCGGGGAAGCCGATTCGACGAGGTCACGCAGCCCGGCCACGCTGGGTCGATCCCCGCGGGTGCGGGGAAGCCGCGCTGGCTGGCGACGGCCATCTCCCGGTTGAGGGTCGATCCCCGCGGGTGCGGGGAAGCCTCAAGGGTCGCAAGGGCCGCATGGAGGGCGGGGGGTCGATCCCCGCGGGTGCGGGGAAGCCGCGCGGAGCGATACAGCGGGTGAATGAGACAGGGGTCGATCCCCGCGGGTGCGGGGAAGCCGATCAGGCGATCAGCGAGAAGAACCTGAATGAGGGTCGATCCCCGCGGGTGCGGGGAAGCCATCGGCAGCGCCGCCGGGGTCTGCTCGGCGTAGGGTCGATCCCCGCGGGTGCGGGGAAGCCGCGCTGAAGTTCCACCTCACCAACATCGCCAAGGGTCGATCCCCGCGGGTGCGGGGAAGCCACCCTCATGCCTTCCTGCTTCTCTTTCCAGTAGGGTCGATCCCCGCGGGTGCGGGGAAGCCTTCTGGACTGATTCCATGCGCTCCCGTTTCCAGGGTCGATCCCCGCGGGTGCGGGGAAGCCATTCACCGCCGGGAAATCGTACTCGGCATGGAGGGTCGATCCCCGCGGGTGCGGGGAAGCCTACTGCCGCTGCTCGGGGGGCATATCCAACGTGGGTCGATCCCCGCGGGTGCGGGGAAGCCGCATCGACCCGCGTATTCACCGCCGGGAAATCGGGTCGATCCCCGCGGGTGCGGGGAAGCCCGACATCCTCCGAGAGGGGACGCCAGTATGAAGGGTCGATCCCCGCGGGTGCGGGGAAGCCCCCGTGGCGGCGGTCGCCGCCCTGATGCTGGAGGGTCGATCCCCGCGGGTGCGGGGAAGCCCATTACTAAGGGGCCTTGTTTACCGACATTCGGGGTCGATCCCCGCGGGTGCGGGGAAGCCGCAGTTGGTCACGCTTGGCGGCCAATTCTTCGGGTCGATCCCCGCGGGTGCGGGGAAGCCCAGATTCAGATCGACGACGGCTCGCCGACCGCGGGTCGATCCCCGCGGGTGCGGGGAAGCCCCGCCCAGCAGTACCACGGAATTGTCGATGCCGGGTCGATCCCCGCGGGTGCGGGGAAGCCGTCGGCGGGGCGCTGCTGGACACCATCAACAAGGGTCGATCCCCGCGGGTGCGGGGAAGCCTCGGGCCGGGTGGACCTGCCCACCTTCGAGTGGGGTCGATCCCCGCGGGTGCGGGGAAGCCTCACTCACTCTCCGTCTTGCGAGGACGCCCTCGGGTCGATCCCCGCGGGTGCGGGGAAGCCGACATGCTGTGGGACCGGCTGGTGTCCCGCTGGGGTCGATCCCCGCGGGTGCGGGGAAGCCAGGTCTTCAACCTGCGCGCCTACCGACAACTCGGGTCGATCCCCGCGGGTGCGGGGAAGCCCCGGTAGAGGAAAAGGATCGTGTCGGCGTCCTGGGTCGATCCCCGCGGGTGCGGGGAAGCCGCAGCAGTCGATTGGGACAGCGTCCCTGTCCAGGGTCGATCCCCGCGGGTGCGGGGAAGCCGAGCCAACATTCCGCGCATCCACCATCGCCGAGGGTCGATCCCCGCGGGTGCGGGGAAGCCTCGCCGGTGTCATCGGCACGCGTTCGGACAAGGGGTCGATCCCCGCGGGTGCGGGGAAGCCAGGTGTGACAGCATGGCTATTTCCTTCTGCTGGGGTCGATCCCCGCGGGTGCGGGGAAGCCCCGGCGGCGGCACCTACTGGGGCGACATGCTGGGGTCGATCCCCGCGGGTGCGGGGAAGCCGGCTTCGCGCACGGCTTCGTGACTCCAGGCATGGGTCGATCCCCGCGGGTGCGGGGAAGCCCGCCAGCCAGCCGTATCCCAGCGCCGCCACGAGGGTCGATCCCCGCGGGTGCGGGGAAGCCGTAATACTCGAACGCGGTGTCCTTGCGGTTTGGGGTCGATCCCCGCGGGTGCGGGGAAGCCAAGGCGATCACGCGCATCGCGGGTGGCAGCCTGGGTCGATCCCCGCGGGTGCGGGGAAGCCATGACGTCCATCTGGTCGATCTCGACCAGACGCGGTCGATCCCCGCGGGTGCGGGGAAGCCGACATGAGTTCGGCGTCGATGGAGGAGGCCGAGGGTCGATCCCCGCGGGTGCGGGGAAGCCCCAGTCGGCGGCGAGAACGGCTACCCGCCGGAGGGTCGATCCCCGCGGGTGCGGGGAAGCCTCGGCGAGGATGGCGGCAGCCTCCGGCTCGGGGGGTCGATCCCCGCGGGTGCGGGGAAGCCGAATACCAGCGGGCAAAAGTGCAGCGCGGGAAGGGTCGATCCCCGCGGGTGCGGGGAAGCCCGCTCGGCATCGCGGATCTCGATATCTCCAGTGGGTCGATCCCCGCGGGTGCGGGGAAGCCCCGCACCCCGAGCCGCGACCACCTGCTGGACGGGGTCGATCCCCGCGGGTGCGGGGAAGCCCGGATCCGCATACCCGAGCCTGATCCGGACGAGGGTCGATCCCCGCGGGTGCGGGGAAGCCCGCCTCGCACAGGGCTTCGGCGTGGCTCTCGTGGGTCGATCCCCGCGGGTGCGGGGAAGCCTGGGCCGACTCCGAGCACGACACGATCAACGCGGGTCGATCCCCGCGGGTGCGGGGAAGCCGCCTTCATCGACGGCGGCCAGATCAAGAGCGGGGGTCGATCCCCGCGGGTGCGGGGAAGCCGACCTGGTCGCCGACAGCATGCGTCTGTGCGAGGGTCGATCCCCGCGGGTGCGGGGAAGCCTCGGTGGTCATCTTGCGCAGCTGCTCGTTGAACGGTCGATCCCCGCGGGTGCGGGGAAGCCGCACTCCCCAAGAAGCTCAAGGACCTCAACCTGGGTCGATCCCCGCGGGTGCGGGGAAGCCTCGACCGCCGCCCCTACGTCACGATCTGTCCTGGGTCGATCCCCGCGGGTGCGGGGAAGCCGCGTCTTCGAGGTCCTGCGGGGTCGGCGCCTCGGGTCGATCCCCGCGGGTGCGGGGAAGCCACAGCAGGTTTGATGGGTGGCGGCTATGGCCAGGGTCGATCCCCGCGGGTGCGGGGAAGCCGTGCTGCCGACCATCGAGTGGCTGCGCGATCGCGGTCGATCCCCGCGGGTGCGGGGAAGCCCCTTCGGCAATGTCACCTATATCGACAGCCAGGGGTCGATCCCCGCGGGTGCGGGGAAGCCTGGTCGAGGATGGCACTACCTACAACTTCACCGGGTCGATCCCCGCGGGTGCGGGGAAGCCGACGCCCTGGCCGACGGCGAGACGCTGGTGTGGGGTCGATCCCCGCGGGTGCGGGGAAGCCCGTCGAAACAAGGCCGGCGCATCGTGCCGCAGGGGTCGATCCCCGCGGGTGCGGGGAAGCCGGTGGCACGCTGCGCTACCTGCACGTCTCCGAGGGTCGATCCCCGCGGGTGCGGGGAAGCCCAGTGGGTTGGTGCGAACCCCGACGACGTGGTGGGTCGATCCCCGCGGGTGCGGGGAAGCCTTCACGCTGGGCGATGGCACCAATAGCTACAAGGGTCGATCCCCGCGGGTGCGGGGAAGCCGAAGGGGCGGCACCCTTTCGGCTCCCCGCGTAGGGTCGATCCCCGCGGGTGCGGGGAAGCCGCCACGCCAAGCCGGACCTTGCCGAGCGGAGAGGGTCGATCCCCGCGGGTGCGGGGAAGCCCTGGGCGGCGTAGCGGTAGATCAGCGCGATCAGGGTCGATCCCCGCGGGTGCGGGGAAGCCAACGCCTCGCGCAACGAAGTTGCGCATGAGTGGGGTCGATCCCCGCGGGTGCGGGGAAGCCTACAACCTAGGTGTTGACAGGAAACAACCGGAGGGTCGATCCCCGCGGGTGCGGGGAAGCCATCCAGCGGAGCGACAACCACCCGGACATGGAGGGTCGATCCCCGCGGGTGCGGGGAAGCCGGGGCGAGCATCGATCTGACGCTGGGAGACACGGGTCGATCCCCGCGGGTGCGGGGAAGCCAGGTACAGGGCGCCCAGGCCGGCACCGGACCCGGGTCGATCCCCGCGGGTGCGGGGAAGCCGCGGTCCAGTCCGTCTCGGCGAGGTCCCAGCTGGGTCGATCCCCGCGGGTGCGGGGAAGCCGACGACTACCACACCGGCTGGACGACCAACCTGGGTCGATCCCCGCGGGTGCGGGGAAGCCCTGCTCGCGCAGTTGGAGGTTCTCGTCGCAAAGGGTCGATCCCCGCGGGTGCGGGGAAGCCGTACGCCTGCCGGATTCGCTCGACCCGGATCCGGGTCGATCCCCGCGGGTGCGGGGAAGCCGCCCAGCAGATGGCCGACCTCAGCAACCTGGAGGGTCGATCCCCGCGGGTGCGGGGAAGCCGGCCAGCGTGAAATAGTCGGCGTGGGTGCGCAGGGTCGATCCCCGCGGGTGCGGGGAAGCCTCTATAGGAAAAGTATTTGATTTTGCTGAGTTGTTAAAGAGCCGGAGTCCTCAGTCCTGCTCTGGTGGTGAGGAAAGGTGGCGCCGAACCAGCAGGATACTTTCGTGTTCGACAATATCTTTTGGGGGTTCGCCAAGCGTTTTCAGGCCCATGGCGCCTGGCGCATTGGCATCGGCCCAGCACATGGTGATGGAGCCCCGGCCCAGTTGTTGGTGCCAGTCGCTCAGCACGTTCCAGATCCGTTCCCTGACGCCTTTGGTCATGCGCGGATTGGCATAGACGCCAGGCGAGAGTTCCAGCATTGCCGACCCCAGAAAGCCGCGATAGCGGGCTTCGACATCGCGTGTGACGATGACGCAAAGTGGCATGTCAGGAGGTCTGCTTCACGGGTGAGTCCTGAGTGTCTTCCGGGGCATCGTTGTCGGTCAGTACCGTCTTGATGGCGTCGATCATCGAGGGAATGACCGCCTGGCGGCGGAATATCTCGGCGGCACGACGGCGCACCAGGCGATCAATGGTGTCCGGGCGCTGCTCGGCGTCCTTGGCGGCACCGAAGGCGATATCCAGTACCAGGTCATGGCGCCGTAGGTCGGCGATGTCGAGAACGAAGCTCTGGCCGGAGTCCTCGTGGATGAAACCCAATTGAGGGATCGTGCCTGTCACAGCAACGGCGATGGCGGCGGCTGCCTGCATGGTGACGGCCGCGTGATTCAGCGCCTGATTGGGTAGGTCGGTTGCGTTGGGGTTGGCGCGATCATAGCGCCTGCCGCGCCAGGCGATACCGTAGCGCTCGGCGGCCAGGGCATAGGCTTTCTTGATGCGCGTGCCTTCCATGCCGCGCAGCACCTCGATATCGCGCGTTCGCACGATGGTGTCGAAGCGCAGGGCGTACATGCGACGGGCGACTGCCAGCCGCTTGCCCTTGGCCGCCCAGAGTTCGGTCTGGCGGCGGGCGAGTGCCGAGGTGTCCGGGCCCAGCGGGGGCATGGTGTACAAGCGCACCCCTTCGACGCCAACCGCACACAGCACGCAGCCGTGACGCCCCAGCAAGCGCAGCGCGTCGTGGGAGACCGATGAGCCAGGGCCGAGCAGCACCGCGGAGATGGTTTGATGGGGGAGCTGATAGTCTCCGGCAGGCAGCGTGCCGCCTGCGGTCACGAAGCGTAGGCAGCCATCCTCGACTTCCAGCCGGCCACGGTCCAGCCAGGCCAGCCCATGGCGGTCGGCGTGCGGGATACGCGCAGTGTCGAGTCCAAGGCGGCCGACCAGCATCGCTGTTCAGTCTCCTGTCGCGGCTTTTGGCGGGCTCAACAGGAGCATGCCGTAGCCGTAGGCGCGGTGACGACCGATCCCTCGGGTGAGCAGATCGGCAAAGCGTTGCGTATCGGTAATGGAGAGCGTGCCGTGCATGACGATATCGCAGGCTTCCCGTGCTTTGCCGCCACGTGCCGCCATGACCCGCTGAGCACTGACCAGTCGTGCTTCTTCGAGGTCAGCGGCGTCTCCCAGACGCTTGGCCAGCCAGACCCGATAGACCGCCTCGCGACTACGGCCCTGGTGCATCATCGTGTCCCGCTGTGGATGTCTCAGGGCCTCTGCCAAGAAGGCATCGATTTCTGCTCCCTTGGGGAAGCCGTGATGACGGTTGCCGGTTCGATCGGACGGTGCCTCGATGGCGGAAGAGAGCCTGACGGTGGGGCGCAGGCGGACGTCGAAACCGATACGTTGGCCGGCTCGCCAGGCATTCGGCATGGTCTTGGTTTCGAGTGCCTGGAGCGACAGGGCGGTCATCACTTCCGGCGTGGCGGCGATGGTGGCGGTTTCCACGAGTTCTGCGCTGTCATGCCGGGTATAGGCGTAAAGCCGGCCCTGGCGCTGCCGCGGGGCTACCCGCAGGCGAAAGGGCTGCAGGACGCCAGCACCAAAGGTTTCTCCGAGCAGGTGGTGTAACGCAGCCCCTTCGTCGAAGTGTTGCCGCCGCCCGCCCGTCCAGCCGCGTTCTCCCGCAATGCGTGCCAGCTCGGCAAGATCGACCGGCAATCGTATGAGTTGCAGCGTCACGAGACCCCCTGTTTCAGTCGCCCTTCGTGAACGGTGCGCGACCCACCGTGCAGGCCGGTACGCCAGTGGCGCATATCGGCGACTTCATGACTGCGCACGCCCACTGGGCCTTCTCCCTCGGGCCAGAAGGCACGCGCTGCTTTGCCACCGGCCACCTGTTCGAGTGCCGCGTGGGCGGTCGCCGCCTCGATGAAATCGTGCTCGGTTGCCGTCACCAGCGGTCTTGAGGGCAGGCAGGCCTTGCGGCCGAGAAAGAGGGGCCTTGCCGGGCGCAGCAGGGCGTCCCGAAGCGTGTCGAGTGACGGTTCCTGTGCGGCTGGCGTGAGCGTCAGTACCGCAACCAGTTCGGCATCCGCGAGGAAGTCACGCTGTCTGCGATGTGGCGCACTGTATGAGTTACCACCTCGGCCTTCGGGCGCTCCTCGGGTCGTCCACCCTTGGTCGCTCTTGCTCAACTGGGCATTCTGGGTGTCGGTGAGTATATCCCCGTCGCGCAGCAGGGCGGCAGCGCAGATCAGACGGTCCTGGAGCGCCTGATGGGCGGCGCGTTCGGACCAGTCCAGCCCCAGCGCGTTGGCCAGCAGGCCGGTGAGCATCGAACGGCCGGGCCAGCGCCAGGTGGGGCCGACCTGGTCCACGGCCACCGCGCCGAAGGCCATGAGCGGTGCGGCGAGTTCGAGCCTGAGCCAGCGCCGGCTCATGACAACCGCCCGGGCAGCGTGCCGGCCCATTCGGCCAGCTCCTTCAGGGTGCTACGCTGGGCACCGTCGACCGGTGTATCGTGCAGCGAGAGGAAGCGACGTTCTTCGCCGGTGGCGTAAGCCGCGTCGATGGCTGCCAGATGCTTGACGAGAGCGCTGCTGGCGCTAGCAGGGTCGGACGCCACCGGGCGTTGGAAGGCCTCGGCCAACGAGCGTGGCTGGCGGTCGCCGGCCTCGGCCAGCATGAAGGAGGCGCGGCTATAGGGGGCGGTGGAGCCGAGCTTGGCACCGGGTGAAACTTCGGCGATCAGATGGATCAGGTTATGCAGTACCGGGCCTGCCAGGTCGTCGGCGGCCAGTCCCAGATTGCGCTTCAAACCGTCCAGATCGACGACGACATAGCCATAGTAGAGACCCGAGGTCAGCTCGGTCTCCTGAATGGTGTCGGCACCGGGCGCGTCCTCGGCCAGGTCGTCGACGGCGGTAAAGTAGTCGCTTTCGCTCTCTTCGCCATGGACCGTGAAGGCGTGGGCTACGTGCACCGGTGCGGTGATGTTGGCTTCGGGGTCGGAGGTGACCATGCGCCCGAACAGCGCGCCGGTCAGGCCGCCGGGTAGGCTCGTCGCTTCCCGCATCACCTTGATGTTTTTCTGGAAATCTTTCTTCCAGCCGGCGGCCAGCGTAGCGGCTTGCGCGGCATCGCCGTTGGCTTCCTGTGCCAGCCGCCGGGCTTCGGCGGAAAGCCAGGCAAGCTCACGCTCTCCCAGCAGTAGTGTCTGGCGCGCACTCTTCGCGGTGCCCTTGTCGCCATAGACGGCTTTCTGGAACTCGGGCTCGAGCTTGTCGATAACGGCCTCGGGGGCCTCCAGGTCGCCGAAGACTTTGCGGCTGACCAGCTCCCGCGAGCGAAACGCCAGACTGGCACCATCGATGGCGCTGAGTGCATGAGGGTCTTCGGCGATGCGCCAGTGGCGTTTCAGACACTGCGAGCTGATGCGGGTGCGGATCACCCCGCCGTAAGGCAGGCGCTTGGCCAGGCCGCTGTCATCGCGATTGAGCAGTGCTGCCGGGTAAGTGGTGAGGGTGTGGATCTGCAGAAAGCGCGGATTATTCATCGCCGGGTCCCTTCTCGATGGGCGTGTTGCCTGACAGGCGCTCGGCACGGTCAAGACGTTGGTAATAGGGGGCCGCAAGGCGCTGCGGATCGGCATCCACGAAGCGCCAGGCAAGATCGCCGACATCGACACCCTGCCCGGGCTCGCGACTGGCGGCGAGCATGCGCACGGCGCGCAGCAGGAGTACCTGGCGCTGCTGGCCGCGTGCGGCCAGCAGCCGAGCAAACCGCGGCTCACTGAGAAGCGGACGCGCGTCGCCTTCGGTGGGCCACGACGCCTGACCGCCGTCGCAGAGTGCCGTGCCCAGCTTTCGCTCGGGGTCGTGAAGTTCGCCGCGCTCTTCCGGCGGCCCTTTCGGTGTCAGTAGGGCGAGCGCTTGAACGATGGGCGACCAGCTATCGCGGCGCTGCTCCAGCACCGGGTGACGCGCGGCCAGGCGCCAGTAAGCGGGCACGACGGCTGCGGAATCCAGGCGGCGCAGTGCGCTCATTTCGCCGCTGCCAAAGGTTTTCATCATGCCGGCAATAGCGAGCGCGACGCTGTGCGGGGCGTCTTCCGCGAGCGCGGCTGGCTGTTGGGTGGGTGTCTCCATACTGACGCTCCGGTTAGATGAGTTCGCCCTGGCGCAGTTTGCCGTTCAGGCAGCGCTCGGCGCGTACGCGGGCGCGGGCGCTCCACACGCTGGCGCAGGGGATGGCTTCAAAGGCGCGGGCCAACTCACAGCGTGATGTTTCCACCAGCTGGGCACGAAATGCTTGGCAAGCGGTGTCCTCGGTCTCCGGGTCAGCACGATCCCAGAGATAGTCGAAGAAGAGGGTATCGGCGGCGGCATCCAGGCGGTGCCGGGCAGCGCTGGCTCGGCGACGTTCATCGCGGCCGACCGCGTCGGGGTCGCCATCGGCGGCATACAGTGCCACGGCCTCGCGCAGTGCCGCGTCGGCAGTAGCGATTTCGCTCATCTGACGCTCGGCTGCCGCACTGAGACTGTGGCTTTGCTGGCCGAACAAGCCTCTTGCAACCGCTTTTTGGGGCAACGGCAAGAGCCGTGAGCGAAGGCCATAGGTCGCTGAATTGCCTCTGGCGAGCGCTTCGGTCAGTAGCAGCATTCGATCCGCCGATTCCTTGGGCTGCAGACGGGCGGCCAATGGCAAGACCCAGTTGCCTGAGAGCAGAAGATCGACAAGGCGGCGATAGTCGAAACGACCTTCGCTGATGGTCAGTGCCTTGGGCGCTTTGGTGTCGACGGAGACCGGCGCCCAGGGGTCGCCGAGCACGCCCCTGAAGGCGCTGGCATCGACGCGCGCGCTTCGCGAACCGGCACGCTCTGCCCGCAGTGTGCCATTGGCGGTCCGCAGGAGCCGGATACGACGGCAGACCTCGATCGCCAATGTATCCAGCTCGGTGGCGGCGAGTGACTGGTTCTCCGGCCAGGGGTGACACCAGAGCAGCGCCGCCTTGCCGGGCGTCATCGGCCCGGGGGCGTCGCGATGGGCAAGGCAGAGCGACACATCCCGTCGCCACCAGGCAGCGGGATCCGGTGTATTGTCTTCCTTGGCCGGTATCAGACCCATGAAGGCGCGGCTGGAGGAGCCGCCGTTCATGCGTGCAATGCCGTAATTGGCGCTGCCACCATAGCCTTCCATGGTTTGCAGACTGATCAGCGCGAAAACCCAGTCCTCGGCATCGGCGGATAGCGCGATCTCTCGTTTGAGGTCGTGGTTCTTCGAGGTGATGAGAAGGTCGAGTGCATCCGGGGTGGCCACCGGCGACCACTTCAGTCCGCCGGGGTCGGGTGGCTGAAGAAAAGCAGGCACGTTGCGGTCTTCTGCCACCAGTTGCCAGGGGGCATCGCCCTCGATGCCGGTATCGGCATGGGAAAGCCCGCGCAGCAGTGTGGTCCAGTCGGCAGCGCTTCCCGGTAGTTCCTGGCGTCCGCCGCGGTCGAGCGCCAGTGCCGCCAGCTGTACGCTGAACATGTGCCAGGCCGTGCGTTGATGGGCGCGCAGGCGTGCAAGACACGTGACCCTGCCTTCGGCCAGCCCGGCGAAAAGCTCGGGCAGCGAGAGCTTTCGGCCGTCATCGACGCTGAACAGCGGGTCGGTCAATAGGTTGGTCTGGAGCGTGGTATCGCCTTGTGCGTCGGTCATCTTGCCCACACCCTCCCTCCGCAATGCCTAGCTCTGAAGCACGTTGCGTGTTGTCTAATGTTTCTTAGGTTACCTTCTTTAACACTGCCAGCGTGAAACGGTCAACCCGAGTCATCCTTATGGGCGAGTGTGTTCATATCGGTCAGGCATCAGCTTTTAATGCTCCCTTATTGGCGGTTTTAGTCCGGCACGGTCATAAGTGAAGTGCCGTTCGCCGACGTTGATGGTTAGGCCGTTATTCGTGGTCGTGACGCTGATCATCTCTTCCCCGCTCAGGCCTTTGCACCAGTGGGCCGGCGGCGCCAGACGGCTCACCGGCAGGCCGAATGCCCCGAGCGTGTCAGGTGGCAGTTCCCAGAGCGGGCCGAGCGCGCCCAGTCGCGTCTGTACCGTCTCGTCCGCGTCGGGAAAGCGTTCCGGAAAGGGTGCCGTGCGTTGTAGCACCAGCATGCGGGCGTGCTGATCTTCAGCGAGCGTCGTCGCGACGACCGCCTGGGTATACGTTTGCCAGCCCATCTCGACATCGATCGCGTCCAGCGCTTCGGGGTGGGTGGCCAGTTCCACGAGTTCGCGATTATGTTCTGGGATGCACCAGCATTCGCGGGTTTCCGCCAGCCGCCTTGTGGCCTCGATGATACGCAGATCCATATAGATCCCGCACAGTACGCCCTGGCTCTGCCAGGCGCCTAGACCGTTCTCGAAGTGCTGATTGCGAGCCAGCGCATCCAGGCCACTCTCCGGGCAGAGAATATGCACCACGGGTTGCTCGAATCCCGCAGGCCGGGGTCGCTCATGGCGATGAAGGCGGCCAATGCGCTGGAGCAGAACATCCATCGGGCAGAGGTCGGTCATCAGGATGTCCGCGTCGATATCCAATGACTGTTCGAGCGTTTGAGTTCCCACCGCGATGACTGGCCGCGCCGGCGCGCCTTTGCCGAAGGCTCGCTCCACGGCGGCATCGAGGCGGCGTCGATCCTCTGCCGCGAAGCGGCTGTGGTGTAGCGCCGGCTGACCTTCTACCTGGAGACAGAGTTGCGGCGCGACGTCGCAGATGGCCTGCCAGGTGGCGACAGCCTGATCCACGGTGTTGCGAATCACCAGCACGCGGGCGCCACTGTGTGCCGCCTCGAGTGCGAGGCGGGCGCAGCGTGACGGGTCCATGGTCGGCTCGAGTCGTGGTCTCACCGTTTTTACACCGGCACTGTTGGCGCCCTCGGCTTGCAGTGGCTCGTCACTGCCCGAGTGCCAGAGCGCCGGATAGGCACTGTGTCTTGCCTGTTCCAGCCCAGGCAGCGATTGGCTGAGCCATTCAGCGCGCTCCACCGACCCCAGGGTCGCCGACATCAGCAGTGCCTGGCCGCCCAGCGCCATGTGGTCGCGGACGAGGGTGCGCGCGATGCGGTTCATGTAGGTATCCGAGGCATGGACCTCGTCGATGACCAGCAGGCTGCGTGACAGTGCCGCCCCGCGTAGATGGGCGTGTTTGGCCTGAAGGCCGGCGATCAGCACCTGGTCGATGGTACCCACCGCCACCGGCGCGGCGAGAAAGCGGGTGGCGTGTTCCGCTGCCCAGTGCTCCCGTCCGTCGTCCCAGCGAACCTCGAAGCCGGGCAGTCGCACGCCTTCGGCTTCACCCGCCTGAAGCTGGCCGGGCACGGCGAGAATCGTTTCAGGGCCGCCGATCCGTCGCATGATGCACTCGACGCGCTTGAACAGCTGCCAGGCGGCGGCTCGAGTCGGCACCGCGAAATAGAGCGCATCGACGCTACCGGCTGAGCGTAACCGGGCAAAGTGCCAGAGCGCGGCCTCGGTTTTTCCCGACCCGGTTTCGGCCTCCAGAATGGCCAGCGCGGTGGTCGTGGGCAGTTCTCCGATCAGCGCTTGTACGCCGTGGGGCCGGTGGAAGCCGGTCAAGGCTTCAAAATCCGGGGGCGTATCCGGCCAGGCGGTATCGGTCATGCCTACCCGGCGCAGGGCAGTTATCGCCCGTTTCCGGGCGCGCGCGGCGTAGCCGTCGATATCGAGCGTCAACTCATGCGAGAAGGCGCGTTCGTCCGAGCCGATCCAGTCGGCCAGTGCCAGCAAGCCGGCGAAAAGGTGGATGAGCGGTGGCCGGGTCAGGGCCTCGGGATCCCCCCAGGCGGCATCGCCAAACCAGGCGTGTAGCGCTTCGCCCATATGATTCTCTTCGGCGCACCAGTCGTAACCCGCTACCGATGGCCAATTGGCCGAGTTTTCCAGTTGGGTCGGACGACCGTGATGGGCAAATAGCGCGCGAAACCACGCCAGCCCATCTTCCAGAGGAATCAGGGGTTGCAGCAGTTCATGGGCAGCCCCGTCCATGGCCTCGCCGCGCTTGTGCAGGCCATCCAGCCAGCGCCAACCCTCGGCAAGGTGGCTGCGCAGATCACGCCGACGGTTCTGGGGCCACGCTTTCGCCTGAAAGCGTGGCGAGAGCTTGCCAATGTCGTGCAGAAAGGCGAAGGCCGCCAGCCATTGGCACTCGGCCTGGGTCAGTGCTCGGCCGGCGGCACGCGCCAGGCGTACGGCGATGACCGGATGCTGAACGAGCTGCTCCAGCACGGCAGCCACATCCATGCTGTGATGGGCCAAGTGGTGAGAGGGTAGGCCATCAGCGTTTGTTTTCCCCCAAGCGGGATCATTCGCGGAAGTCATGACTCGAGATGCCTTTTCGAGACCATTGAGTGAGATGCCTCTGGTCATGCAGTTGATGAGTAGGTGAGAACCAATAGGTACGAGCATGCGATACCCGACACTTTATCCACGAAAATGTTTATTGACAGGTATAGCGTTTGGACCGGTTGCTGCACCGTCTTGCCCTACCGGTGTACCGAGCACCGCCGGGCTTACGACTCTTGGCTCTGATAAGATACGAGCCCCTTCGCTCACGCCTGCCAGGAGTTTCCGATGACCGCATCCCCCTCCACCCTGCGCATCCGCCGCCCCGACGACTGGCACCTGCACCTGCGTGACGGCGACCTGATGGCCGCGGTGCTGCCCCACACCAGCGCCGTCTACGCCCGGGCCATCGTCATGCCCAACCTGGCGCCGCCGGTGACCACCCTGGAGGCGGCCGAGGCCTATCGCCGGCGCATCCTCGACGCCCTGCCGGCCGGCCATGACTTCACCCCGCTGATGACCTGCTATCTCAACGAGAGCGTCACCGCGCAGACGCTGGAGGAGGGCCATGCCCGGGGACTGTTGACCGCCGCCAAGCTCTACCCGGCCAACGCCACCACCAACTCGGCTCACGGGGTGCGCGACGTCAAGGCGATCTACCCGCTGTTCGAGACCATGCAGCGCATCGGCATGCCGCTGCTGATCCACGGCGAGGTGACCGACGCCGCGGTGGACATCTTCGACCGCGAGAAGGTGTTCATCGATACGGTGATGGAGGACATCCGCCGCCAGTTCCCCGCCCTCAAGGTGGTTTTCGAGCACATCACCACCGCCGAGGCCGCCCAGTACGTGCTCGAGGGCAGCGAAACCCTGGCGGCGACGGTCACCCCCCAGCATCTGGCCCACAACCGCAACGACATGCTGGTCGGCGGCATCCGCCCGCACCTCTACTGCCTGCCGATCCTCAAGCGCGGCAGCCACCAGCAGGCGCTGCGCGACGCCGTGGCCAGCGGCCATCCGCGCTTCTTCCTGGGCACCGACTCGGCCCCGCACCTGGCCCACACCAAGGAGACCGCCTGCGGCTGCGCCGGGGTGTTCAACGTGCCCCATGCGCTGGAGGTCTACGCCACGGTGTTCGAGGCGATCGGCGCGCTCGCGCACTTCGAGGCCTTCTGCGCGGAGAACGGGCCGCGCTTCTACGGCCTGCCGCTCAACGAGGGCACGCTCGAGCTCGAGCGCCGGCCATGCGACGTGCCGGAGACGATCGCCTGCGGCGAGGAGCACCTGGTGCCGTTCCGGGCCGGCGAGACGCTGCCCTGGCGGCTGCGGCGGGACTGAGGCGGCGACCATCGGCCACCCCGGCATCCTCGACGCTCGGGGTGGCCGGGGGCATGGCAAGGCACTATGATAGTTCGTTAGCTATTCATGTGTCTGGGGAACAATTTGCCATGCCCACTACCCGTAGCTCATCCCGCGAACGCTTCGGCGCCCAGCTCGGCCAGGTGGCCCGGCTGTGGCGTGCCGAGATCGACCGGCGCCTGGCGCCCTACGGCCTGACCGAGTCGCGCTGGCGCATCCTCTGGCAGCTGTCCCGCGCCCGCGAGCCGCTGACCCAGAAGGCGCTGGCCGCGGCGGTCAACGTCCAGGGGCCGACCCTGGTGCGTTCCCTGGACACCCTGGAGAGCGAGGGCCTGATCGAGCGCCGGACGGTGCCCGGCGATCGGCGCATCAAGGTGGTCGAACTGACCGTGCGCGCGACGCCGATCCTCGAGCGCATCCAGACGGTGGTGACCGGCGTGCGCGCCGAGCTCTTCGACGATATCGACCCGGCGGCCCTGGATACCTGCCTCGACGTGCTCGAGCGTCTCGCCGTGCGCCTGGGGGCCGACGAACCGGCCTCGGCGGAGCGCGGGGCGTGAGCGCCAAAGCGCCTCCCGAGACGCCCCGGCCGGTGCGGCGACCCTGGCGCCTGGCCGTCATCGTGGCGCTGGTGCTGGGCGTGGCGGGGGCGGGCGGCGGCTGGCTCTATCGGCAGCTGACCCACGTCAACGTCATCGATGCCCGGGTCGCCGCCGACATGGTGGTGCTGGGCAGCCAGGTGGCCGGGCGGGTGACCGGCGTCAGGGTGATCGCCGGCGACACGGCCGGCCAGGGGCAGGTGCTGGTGACGCTCGACGAGCGCCGCAACCGGCTGCGTGTCGAGGAGCTCGACGCCCGCCTCCAGGCGCTGGTCGCCGAGCGTGACGAGACTCGCGCGCGGCTCACCATGGTCGACCATCAGACCGGCAGCGCCATCGAGGCCCGGCAGGCCGAAATCGATGCCGCCCGCTCGGCGCTGAGCTCGGCACAGGCGCAGCGCGATCTGGCGCGCCTCGACGACCGGCGCGCCGCCAGGCTGGTCGGGCAGGGCGCGGTCAACCAGGCCCGGGCCGACAAGACGCGCACGGCGCTGGCGACCGCCCGGGAGGCGGTGAAGAGCGCCCGGGCCCGGTTGCACAACGCCGAGGCGGCCCTCGCCGAGGCGCGTGCCGATCGCGAGCAGCTCGGCGTGCTCAGGCGCCGGCTGGCGGGCCTCGAGGCCCAGGCCCATGCCCTGCGCGCGCAGCGCGACCAGGCGCGACTGGATCTCGACGACCGCACCCTGAGCATGCCCTTCGACGGCGTCGTCGACCGGGTCTTCGTCGATCCCGGCGAGTACGTCAGCGTCGGCCAGCGGCTGGCGATGGTGCACGACCCGCAGGCGGTGCGGGTCGAGGCCAACGTCAAGGAGACCGCCATCCGCCACTTCGCGCCGGGCCAGGCGGTGACGGTGCACGTGGATGCGCTGCCCGAGCGGACCTTCACCGGGACCGTCGAGCGGGTGGGGCAGGCCGCGACCAGCGAGTTCGCCCTGCTGCCCAGCCCCAACCCCAGCGGCAACTTCACCAAGATCACCCAGCGCCTGCCGCTGCGGGTCAGCGTGGCCCAGCGCGACGGGCTGCTCAAGCCGGGGATGATGGCCGAGCTGGAGGCCCGCCCCGGTGGCTGAGGCGGCGCGTCCCGACAGCATCGACGCTCTGTTCGCGCGCTACGGCCCGGCCTACCGCTACTGGGTGACCCTGACGGCGATGATGGGCACCATCTCCACGGTGCTCACCGCCACCATCATCAACGTCGCGCTGCCCGACATCATGGGCGCCTTCGGCATGGGCCAGGACACCGCGCAGCTGCTGTCCACCGGCTTCCTGGCGGCGATGACCGGCACCATGCTGCTCAACGCCTGGCTGGTGGACGCGGTGGGCCAGCGCGCCACCTACCTGATCGCCATGGGCGTGTTCAGTGCCGCCTCGATCCTCGGCGGGCTGGCCACCAGCGAGACCCTGCTGATCACCGCGCGGCTGTTGCAGGGGGCGGCGGCGGGCATCCTGCAGCCGCTGGCGATGCAGGTGATCTTCCAGGTCTTCCCGCCCGAGCGGCGTGGTTCGGCCATGGGGGTCTACGGCATCGGCGTGGTGCTGGCACCGGCGCTTGGGCCGACCCTGGGCGGCATCCTGGTCGACAGCTTCAGCTGGCGCTACGTGTTCTTCATCGCCCTGCCGTTCAGCCTGCTGGGGCCCTTTCTGGGCCTGCTGTTCATGCCGGGGCGCGCCCATGACGGCCCGGTCCGGCGCTTCGACTGGCTCGGCTTCGCGCTGCTCACGGTATTTCTGGTGACCCTGCTCGACGGCTTGTCCAGCGGCCAGCGCGAGGGCTGGCGCTCGGACGCCATCCTCGTCGAGTTCAGCGTGGCCATCGTGACCTTCATCGCCTTCGTGGCCTGGGAACTGAAGACCGCGACCCCGCTGCTCAACCTCGGCCTGTTCTCGCGCCGGGTGTTCTCGAGCGCGGCGGTGGTGGCGTTCATCTTCGGCGCCGGCATCTACGGATCCACCTACCTCATTCCGCTGTTCGTGCAGACCATCCAGGGCTACACGCCGACCCGCTCGGGGCTGCTGCTGATGCCGGCCGGCTTCGTGCTGGCGCTGGTCTTCCCGCTCGCCGGGCGCGCCACCGACCGCACGCCGCCGCCGCTGACCATGAGCCTGGGGCTGGCCATCTTCGCGCTGTCGTGTTTCCTGATGACCGCCGCCGACACCGACACGCCGTTCTGGACCTTCGCCGGCTGGATCGTGGTCGGGCGCATCGGCCTGGGGCTGGTGCTGCCCAGCCTCAACGCCGGCGCCCTGGCGGCCCTGCCGCCGGTCCTGCTGGGGCAGGGCAGCGGGGCGATCAACTTCGTGCGCCAGCTGGGCGGCGCGTTCGGCGTCAACGGGCTGTCGCTGCTGCTGAGTCACAGTACCCAGCGCTACGCCCAGGCCTTCACCGCCGCCCAGGACGGCACCCACACCGCCACGACGGCCTTCCTGCAGGCGAGCACGTCGCTGCTGGCCCAGAGCGGGCTGGCCGAGCCGGAACGCCAGGCCGTCGCCGGGCGCTATCTCGACCAGGTGATCGCCCTGCAGAGCCAGATGATGGGCTTTCGCGAGAGCTTCTTGAGCGTGGCGCTGCTGTTCCTGGCGGCGCTGCTACCGACGCTGCTGATGGCGCGCATCTCCCGGTGAGGCCGCCGTCCCGACTCGATGACGTCCGGATCTTATACGTAAGTCGCATTTCTGGAACAATGGCGCGCTTGTCAGCGCCGGGCCGCCATCGGCCCGCCGCACACCGCACCATCGCACAGGGAGAGTCCTCATGACGCAGGCCGCCATTGCGCCGGTCACCCGCCCGCGCCTCGCTGAGTTCGCCCTGGCGCTGGGCGGATTCGGCATCGGTACCGGAGAGTTCGTGATCATGGGACTGGTGAGCCGGGTGGCGAATGACCTGCAGGTGCCGGTACCCGATGTCGGCTACGCCATCAGCAGCTATGCGCTGGGCGTGGTGGTCGGGGCACCGCTGATCTCCGCGCTGGCGGCGCGGCTGCCGCGGCGGGCCCTGCTGATCGCGCTGATGCTGGTGTTCGCCATCGGCAACATCGCCAGCGCCTTCGCGCCCGGCTTCGGGGCCTTCGTGCTGCTGCGCTTTCTCGCCGGGCTGCCCCACGGCGCCTATTTCGGCGTCGCCGCGCTGGTCGCGGCGGCGGCGGTGCCCATCGATGAACGGGCCCGGGCGGTGAGCCGGGTGATGCTGGGGCTGACCACGGCGATCCTGGTCGGTGCGCCGCTGGGCACCTGGGCGGGCAATCTGCTCGGCTGGCAGGTCGCCTTCGCCGGCGTGGGCGGTATCGCCCTGCTCACCGCGCTGCTGATCCGGCTGTGGGTCCCGGCGTCGCCGGCCGACCCGCAGGCCAGTCCGAAACGCGAGCTCGGCGCGCTGCTCAAGCAGCGTGTGCTGTTCACGCTGGGCATCGCCGGCATCGGCTTCGGCGGCATGTTCGCGGTGTTCAGCTACGTCATGCCGACCCTGACCCGGCAGGCCGGCATGAGCGAGGCGCTGGGGCCGCTGGTGCTGGTGGTGTTCGGCGTCGGCACCATCCTCGGCAACCTGGTCGGTGCGCGTGCCGCCGACCGCAACCTGATGCGGGCGATTCCCGGCATCCTGCTCTGGTGCCTGGCCGTGCAGGGGCTGTTCTACGTGGCCGCCAACAGCGTGGCCTGGGGGCTGCTGTTCGTCGGCCTGGTGGGCACCAGCATGGCGCTGGGGCCGACCCTGCAGACGCGGCTGATGGATGTCGCCGAGGATGCCCAGACCATGGCCGCCTCGCTCAACCATGCCGCCTTCAACGGCGCCAACGCGCTGGGTGCCTGGCTGGCCGGCGTGACCGTCAAGCAGGGCTTCGCCTGGTCCTCGACCGGGCTGGTCGGGGCCGCGCTGGCTGCGGGCGGGCTCCTGATCTTCGCCCTGGGGCTGTGGGCGGAGCGGAGAGTGGCCGGCAATGCGTCACCGGGCCGCACCTGAGGGAAAGGGGCCTGGCGTATAATCCGTCCCGACCGGAGGGACGCCTCCGCCTTCGCCGACATCAAGAGTTCGGGAGACATCCATGCAGAATCTGATCGTGTCGTGCCTCGTCATGGTGGTCTCGGCGATTCTGGTCGCGGGCAGCTACCTGCTGTCGGAAGACCGGCTCGACGAGCGCGTCGCCGGGCATATCGCCGACACCCTGGGTACCGACCAGACCGTCGCGGTGACCATCGACAAGAAGGTCAACAACGATTACGGCGTCTGCGGGCGCTACACGCTGCCGTCTGGAGAGGGCCGCGCCTTCTTCTACAACGAGGTCAACGGCCACATGGCCCTGAAGAAGGACACCGAGCGCTACCGGATCAACTGCCTCGATACCTGAAGACAGCCGGCCTAGCCGGGCTCCAGTGACAGGCCTCACGCCGGCTGGCGGGCGGCCTCCTTCAGCGGCTGCCAGGCCAGCAGCCAGCCCAGGGTCACCATGGCCGCCATCAGCGCCAGGATGGTGACGAACGCCACGCCGGCGTCCAGCAGTACCCCGAAGAAGGCCGGGGCCAGGCCGGAGGCGAACACCATGCCGGCCGAGAACACCGAACGCAGCTTCGCCAGGTTGTCGCTGCCCCAGAGCTGGATGAGCAGGCTGGTGACGGTGGGCTCCTGCATGCCGGTGACCAGCCCGGAGAGCAGCATGTAGGCGAGGATGCCGTAGCCGTTCTCCAGGGCGATGGCGACGAGCAGCCCGGCGACGAGCGGCAGCAGGTAGACCCGCCCCATGAGCGAGGCCCCGAGCCGGTCGACGAGACGCCCGGCGATCAGCGAGCCGATGACGCGCCCGGAGGCCGCCAGCGCGAAGCCGAGCGCAAAGACCGCGGGACTGGCGCCGAACTCGGCGGTCAATTCGCTCTGGAAGACGAAGATGCCCGTGTTGACGATGGCGATCGACAGCATCATCAGGCTCAGCCGCCAGAAGCGGGTGTCCATCAGGGGGCGGGGCGAGTGGGCGCTCGCTCGCGGCGCGTCGCGGGGCGTTGCGGGGGCCGTCGCGGGCCCGACAGGCGCCCGGGCGAGCAGGGGCAGCCAGACCACCAGCAGGATGCCGAGCAGCGTCCAGAGCAGTTCCCGCCAGCTGATCAGCTGCAGGGCGCCGGTGGTGATCGACGGCAGCACGGCCTCGCCGACAGGCATGGCCAGCGTCACCAGGGCCAGGGCGCTGCCGCGTGCCTCGGGCACCTGCTTGGCGACGGTCGTCGTGCCGAGGTGCGTGAACAGCCCCTGACCGCAGAAGCGGATCAGCCCCAGCCCCGCCAGGGCCGCGCCCAGCCAGGGTGACAGGGTCAACAGCAGGATGCCGAGGCTCATGCCCAGCACCACGAAGACGGCAAAGCGGCGCGGCGCAATCCAGTCGAGCATGGGGCCGATGAAGAAGATCAGAAACCCCGAGGTCAGCGTGAGCAGCGAATAGGCGATGCCGAACTCCCCGCTGCTCAGGGAAAAGGCCTCGGCAATCGCGGGCTGAAAATAGCCGACCAGGAAGGTCTGGCCCAGGTTGCCCGAGAAGATCGCGATGAAGCCGAAGGCCAGTATTGCCGGGTACTGCCGAATCACGTCCCTGTAGTTCATGCGGCGGATGCATCCTCCTGTCGGCGCCCCTGGCGGAGATGCCGGGCGTTGTCGTGGCGGGTACAGGAGGCCAGATTAGCATTTCCCGGAATGGCCCGAAGGGGCGCTCAGTTCCGATCGCTTTTCCGGAATGCATCGCGTGAAAACGCTCCCCGAGCGGGTGAAACAGGGGAGATCAGTCCTTCTTGACCGGACCGGCGAGGTAGACGTCGTCCGTGACGGGCTCCATCCACTCGACCGGAGAGCCATTCTGGGCTTCCTGGATGGCGACGTGCTGCATCGCCGTCTTGTCGGTCGCACCGTGCCAGTGGCGGCGCCCACAGTTGCACCAGATCAGGTCGCCGGGACGGATCTCGGTCTTCGGGCCGCCCTCGCACTGGGTCCAGCCCACGCCGTCGGTGACCAGCAGGATCTGGCCAACCGGATGCGTGTGCCAGTTGGTGCGCCCACCCGGTTCGAAATTGACGACGGCAACGCCCACTCGCGACGGCTCCGGGGCATTGAAGACCCGGTCGATGCGAACATTGCCGGTGAAATAGTCGCTGGGCCCCTGGATGGCGTCGGTGGAACCGGCGCGCTGGACCCGCATGTCCTCTGACGGTGTGTGGGTCTCGCTCATGGCAACCTCCTGTGAGGGTTCCGTTTCATGACTTCAGTGAAACGGTAGCAGACGGCGATTGAGTGCAGTATATGTAAAATCCTGAATGCAGAATGAAGTGAGGCTTCACAATGACAGGGCCCCGGCTGGACGATCTCGCGGTCTTCGTGACGGTGGGGCGCGAGGGCAACTTCACCCGCGCCGCCGCGCATCTCGGTGTCTCGCCCTCGGCGGTGAGCCAGACGCTGCGCGGGCTGGAGGAGCGCCTCGGGGTCAGGCTGCTCACGCGCACCACGCGTCGCGTCACACGCACCGAGGCGGGCGAGAAACTGCTGCGGGAGTTGGCCCCGCTGCTGGATGCCATCGAGGCGCAGGTGGCGGCCGTGAGCGAGCTGCGGGAACGACCGGCGGGCACGGTGCGCATCACGGCGGACGAGTACGCGGCCCGCCATGTCCTGTGGCCGAAACTCCGGCCGTTGCTGGCCGCCTACCCCGAGCTCACCATCGAACTGACCACCGACTACGGGCTGACGGACATCGTCGCCGAACGCTTCGATGCCGGCGTGCGCCTGGGCGGCACCATCGCCGCCGACATGATCGCCGTGCCGATCGGGCCTCGCATGCGCCTGGTCACCGTGGCCGCCCCCGACTACCTGGCACGGCACGGTGCCCCCCGGACCCCGGCGGCGTTGACCGCGCATCGCTGCATCAACCTGCGCCTGCCGACCCATGGCGGGCTCTATGCCTGGGAGTTCGGCAGCGGCGAGCAGGAGTTCCGGGTCCGCGTCAGCGGGCCGCTGATCATGAACAGTGTCCTGCAGATCCTCGAGGCGTGTCTCGATGGCGCGGGGCTGGCGCAGCTGCCCGACGGGCTGGTGCAGACACACCTGGATGACGGCACGTTGCGGGAGGTCCTGGCCGAGTGGTCCGAGCCCTTCGCGGGCTATCACCTCTACTACCCCAACCGCCGCCAGCAGACCGCGGCCTTCCGGGTCGTGCTGGAGACGCTGCGCTCGCCCGGCGAGTGACCGGAGCCGGTTCGAGGGCAACGGTCGACGGGAGACATTGACGCGGATCAAGGCCTTGCGACAGCGATCGGGCAGCATGGACGGGAACGGGGCGCGGTCCGGCGGCGTGGTGACACGGGAACCCTGAATCGGCGAGCGACCCCCGTCCCTCTATCATCAGCAGGAGAGAGATCGCATGCGCATGCAGGGGAAGAGCGTCATCGTCACTGGCGGGGCCAGCGGCATCGGACTGGCGAGCGTGGAACGCTGCCTCGAGGAGGGGGCCAGCGTGGTCATCGCCGATATCGCGGGCAGCGATGGCGAGGCCCGGGCGGCGGCGCTGGATGACAAGCACGCCGGGCGCTGCCTGTTCAAGGCGTGTGACGTCACGGACTCCGCTCAGGTCGACCGGCTGTTCGAGGACACGGTGGCCGAGCTCGGCAGCGTGGATGCCGTGTTCAACAACGCCGGCATCGGCGGCATCTGCCCGACCGATGAACTGAGCGACGAGGAATACCTGCGGATCATCGACATCAACCTCAACGGTGTCTTCCGGGTGGCCCGGGCCGCATTGCGCGTGATGTATCGCCAGGGCAGCGGAAGCATCGTCAACTGCGCTTCCATCCTCGGCGTGTTCGGCCAGTCCCAGACCGCGGCCTACACCGCCGCCAAGGGCGGCGTGGTCAACCTGACCCGCACCCTGGCGCTCGAGGCCGCGCCGAAGGGCGTGCGGGTCAACGCCATCGGCCCGGGCTATATCGACACGCCGCTGCTCGCGGACCTGGATGACGAGCTGCTCCAGGGGTTGATCCGCCTGCATCCCCTCGGCCGCCTGGGACGCCCGCAGGAGGTCGCCAACGCCTTCCTGTTCCTGGCCGGCGACGAGGCCAGCTTCACCACCGGCACCACCCTGATGGTCGACGGGGGCTTCACCGCCGGCAAGTCGTGACGCGTCCCGCGGATACGCGAAAGCCGGCCAGGGCATGTCGGGTGCCCTGGCCGGCTTCCCGTTATTCAGAAAACATGTCGAAGACCAGGCTTCTCAGCCAGCGGGTTCCCGGGTCCTGATGAAAGCGGCGATGCCAGAAGAGATTGATGGGGATTTCCTCGAAAAGTAGAGGGTGTTCGCGTAGTTCCAGTCCGAGCCGATCCCGGGTCGCCCTGGCCAGCTTGTCCGTCACGGTCACCACCAGGTCGCTCTCGCTGATGATGTACGGGACGGCCGCGAAGTGGGGGAGCTTCAATCTCACGGGGCGCTCGATGCCGGCCCGGGCCAGCTGCTCTTCCACGATGCCGTGCCCGGTGTCCTTGGCGACGACCACCGCGTGCCGGGCGGCCATGAACGCCTCGACCCCGAAGTGCCCCCGGGCGAGGGGATGGCCACGACGCAGCAGGCAGACATAGCGCTGCGTGAATATCTCTGCTGATAGAAGCCGGCGCCCAGCTGAGGAATCAGCCCGATCGCCAGGTCGACATGGCCGTCCTCCATCTCCCGCTTCAGGTCGTCACTGTGACTGCGCACCGTGCTCAAGGCGACGCCGGGGGCTTCTCGGGAGAGGCGCTCGAGCAGGCGGGGCAGGAAGATGATCTCGCCGATATCGGTCATGGCGATCGTGAACGTGCGCCGGCTCGACTGCGGTGCGAAGTCGTCCGGACGGTTGAGGGTTTCCTGGAGAAGCGCCAGGGCCTCGGCAATGGAGGGGTGCAGGTCGGAGGCCAGGGGCGTGGGCATCAGCCCCCTGGAGGTGCGCTCGAAGAGTTCATCGCCGAATACTGTCCGCAGCCGCTTGAGCGCGTGGCTGATCGCGGGCTGAGTAATGCCCAGGCGCCGGGCGACGCGCTGGGTGTTCTGCTCCTGATAGAGAAGATCGAACACGACCAGCAGGTTCATGTCGATTTCCGAAAGCTTGATCATGGGGTTCCCGTCTTCCTGAGGCGCTTGCCCCCTTGTCGGCATGGGACAAAGGTCGCGTATCGAGGCGCGGGGTGATAGGCAAGCCTTTGATTCCCTTGTTTATCAACGCCATTTATAGCGTGTATTCCGGGCGCTGTGTGGTGGCAGCCGGGTCTGGTTTATAACGTCAGGGGCATCGCAACCCCTGACAGGTAGCTCGACATGTCACACGAAGCCTCACGCAAGCGTCTTTCCATCGGTATCGTCGGTGGTGGCATCGGCGGCGTGGCCCTTGCCGTGGCCCTCTCGCGGGACCCGGGTCTCGACGTCTCGCTCTTCGAAGCGGCACCGCAGTTCTCCGAGATCGGTGCCGGGGTGTCCTTCGGGCCCAACGCGGTGCAGGCCATCCGGCTCCTCGGACTCGAAGACCCCTACCGCCGTATTGCCGACTCTTCCCCGGCTCCCTTCGAGGATGTCTGGTTCGAGTGGCGTCGCGGCCGCGATGATGCCTATCTTACCGCTAGCCTGGCGCCGGGATGTGGCCAGTCCTCGGTTCATCGGGCCGACTTCCTGGACGCGATCGTGGCCAACCTGCCCGGCGGGATCGCGCAGTTCGGGAAACGCTGCATCGACGTGCAGCAGGACGAACGGGGGGCGACGGCGCACTTCGACGACGGCACCCGCTTCACCGGGGATATCCTGATCGGCTTCGACGGGATCAAGTCCGCGGTGCGCAAGCATGTGCTGCCCCCGGCTCACTACGGGGAGCTCGAGCCTTTCTGGAGCGGTACCTATGCCTATCGCGGCATGATACCCGTCCGGCAGCTGGAAGCGGCCATGGAGGACCGGGGCGTCAACCCGCGCCTCGCCGTGGTGCCGCAGATGTACCTGGGCTATGACCGCCACATCCTGACGTTCCCGGTCAAGCAGTCCGAGCTGATCAATGTGGTGGCCTTCCTGACCGATCGCGCCACGCCGACCCCCAGGCTGGCCGAGGGGGAGGCCTGGGTAAACGCCGTGACCCAGGCGGAACTGCTGGCTGTCTTCGACGGCTGGGGCGCGGCTTCCCGGGCGATCCTTGCCTGCATTCCCGAGCCGACGCGGTGGGCACTGCATGAGCTGCCGGCATTGCCCCGCTATCACCGCGATCGGGTGCTGATCGTGGGCGATGCGGCGCACGCCATGCTGCCTCACCAGGGCGCGGGCGCGGGTCAGGCCCTGGAAGACGCCTACGTGCTCGCCAGCCTGCTCACCGATGACGCCTGTACCCGGCATAGCGCGCCACAGGTGCTGGCGGCCTTCGCGGCGGTCCGTCATGCGCGAACCTGTCAGGTGCAGCGCACCTCCCATGAGGCCGGCGATCTCTACGAATACCGCATGCCCGGCATCGGCGATGACGGGGCGCGTCTCGCCGCCGAGCTGGAAACCCGTTTCGACTGGCTCTGGAACCATGACCCGCACGACGACGTCGCCGCGGCCAGGACCCACCTGGGCTGGGAACCCGTCTCGAACCCTGCCTTGGCCTGATGGCTGCCGGGAGGCAGGGCCGGGTCGGGGCGAGGCGGTTCAGCGGACCCCGGCCCGGTAGCTGTCGGGAAGAGGGCGAGGCCAGGCAGGCAGCGGTGAACCACCCCGACTTTCTCGGAGACCCGCTGGTTTGGGTCAGGCCGCCTTCTTGGCCTGACCTTGCTGCTGTACTGCCGACGTTTCTGGCTCATGATCAGGGCCTTCTGGTCGGTCTGATCAGAGCTTAGGCACTGTCTGAAAAGTCGACGAGCGAAGGTCAGACAAGGCAAAAATCAGCGAATAAGCGGAGTTTACGGGGTGTAAATGAGCATTTTGATCGGACTCGCGCCCGAGCTTATTTTTAACGCAGTATGGCCGAGCGCAGACAGTTTTCAGACAATGCCTAGGCGCCTGGTCCGAATTTCGGGGACCACTTCAGCCTCGTCTCACTCGGCACAATCGATACATTTCAGTACGGTCGGATCCCATTCCAGACGCTTGGCCGCGATCCACTCACCGCATACCAGGCATTCCCCGAAAGCCCCCCGGTCAAGGCGTTCCAGTGCAGCCTCGATTCTGAGAAGCGTCTGCTGCCTGCGGCCTTCTTCGGCCTTGGCCATGGCCTGCCCCTGCAAGGCGTCCATGCGGGAAAGCCGGCCGACCGCGGTCTGATCGAGTTCCACCGTTGTGCGAGAACTCTTGCTTTCCTCGCTCTGCTCCACCATTTCGGAACGCCGGCGTTTGAGTTGCTCCCTGATAGTGTCAGGGTCGATTTCGGGATGGTTCAAAATGCCACCTCACTGTTGTCGCACGCTATTTTTCAGGCAGCCCGGCCCACAGGATGGAGTCTAGGATAATGTGGCGTATCCGGGTGGCATCATGTCGTTTCCATGACCAGATGATGGCGAAGATAGCGGAACTCATCGGTGACACGAGCGACGATCGGGGTCGAAAGATAGTGAGCCACCCGGTCGGCGACATGCGAGATCAGCGCTGGATCGCTCAGTGACGTCGACCAGTCCTCACCACACGCCAGCGCGTCGCGCTCGCGACGATGCAAATTCCACCACTTGGCGCACCAGGTGATCGACCACAGCCACATGGCTCGGCGGGTAGCCAGCAGGGCCGCATCATCGGTCAACGGGTTGTCCGCCCCGAGCCGGGACTGCCATTGGCGATAGAAACGGACCACGGTCTCGGGGTCGAGCACCGCGTGGCTCGCCGGGTCCCAGGTGGTGGATGTGTACAGTGTGGCGTGGGCCAGGTCGAAGCCGGGATGACTGTAGCGGCATTTTTCCAGGTCCACCAGGACGGCCTTGCCTCGGGGCGTGATCAAGAAATTGCCGGGATGCGCGTCGAAGCTGATCAGGCAACGATGGGCGTCGATGCTTGCGGCCGGAACACTGTCGCCGTCCAGCGAGGCGAGCGTCGCATCGATGTGGCGCCGGGCCTCGGCGTCAAGCAGCTCGGGGGGTAGCGCATCGAGGTAGCCTGCCTGCGCCAGGACTTCCTCACGCATGGCCTGCCAGGGCGAGGGCGCACTGGCCAGCGGCGGGCGCGCCGTGGAGGCGGGCAGGGGCAGCCGGTGAATGGCGGCCAGTGCCTTGGCAATGCCGGGCAGATCCTCGGGGAGTCGCGCGGTACGTCCCGGGATGGCGGTGACCAGCAGGCCGCCGCGGGGCAGTGTCGCGTCGATGGGCAGTCGCCCGTGAAGCGCTGGGGTGTGGCCACTGGTGCTGGCGCGTCGATAGCAGGTCGCCTGGAAGTCCAGGTTGGCCTCGACGTCGAGTTGCATCTGGCTCTGCTTGGGCAGGCGTGCCACCCAGTCCATACCATTGCGGCGCGTGATCCAGATGTGTCCGTGGGCGAGCCCGGTATCGGGCATTGGCTGCAGGTCGACGATGTTCTCGTCGAGGCCGGCGAGATGCACGCGCAGTGCGTCGAGCTGCATGGCGAGGGGGGTGTCGGTCGTCGTCATGGGGCGGGTCCGGTTGAGCAACGGCGGCGCTTCAACAGAGGCGGCCCCGCTGGCTCGCCCGCCGGAAGCCGCTGTCGGGAAGCACATGTTCAGCGTTGCGTGGCGTCCTCGGCGATGCGTGCGAAGATGGCATCGAGTTCACGCGCCTTGTCGGCGAGCGCGGCGGCTCGCTCGTCGTTATCGAGATCGGCGACATAGGGCGCGAAGATCGCACTGGGCGTCTTCCACGACAATGTCGCCGTGGCGTCGTCGTTTTCGGTGACGTAAAAGCGGATCGGCGCCTCGATCATCGCCGGCACGCTCAGCCGCAGTATCTCGACGGCAAGATCGTTGCGGAAAACGCCGACGACCCGGTTACCGGGAATTTTCACGCCGCGCTGGGCGGCAACCTGGGTGGGCCCGACGTCGGTCACGATGCCCATGTCGTTGTCGGTAACCGCGCGCTTCAGCCGGTTCAGCAATGTGGTGTAGCTCTGCTGCGTGGGGATGACCTGCCAGCCGTCCGCCGGCCATCGCGTCTGCGCCATGCCGGTCGACGCCACCATCATGAGCATCAGGCCAAGGGCCCAGGGAAGGATTCTGTCAGGGATGGCTTTCATGACGGCACCTCTTGTGGTTGGCGTGGCGGGAATGCGCGTTGCCAGTGACGTAACGTCGAAGGGTGGACGCCGAACGTGTTCGCCACCTCGACATCTTGAGTGTCGGCAAGTAGCGCGATGATTGCCATGTGATGGATGGCGTGACTGGTCAGGAAGGCCAGTTCGCGCTCGAGACTGGAAGGCAGCAGCGAACGCTGCCCGCCGACATGATAGGCGAAGTGGACGCGTCGCGTCGCTGTCGGCTGCCCGCCGAGTCGAGAGAGTCTGTTTGCCAGGTTCTGTAACTGTTCAAGGGCGCACTCGGGGCGCTGTTCCACATCGGGATCGCGCTGGCGGCGCTCGTAGTCGACGGTAGGCGCTGGCGCTACTCCCTCCTGAGCCAGCAGGGCTTCATAGTGATCGAGGATATGGCGAACATGCTTGCCAATGGTGTGCCGGGCATCGGCGCCATGGAGCGCGGTGTATTGGGCGGACGTGAGACGGCTCACGAAGCCTGTCAGCTGATCCAGTGTGTCGCATGCCTCGTCGATTAATGCGGCCAGCACGGGCTTGATCATGGCAAGACTCTCCTGATGGGAAATGTGGACAGGGCCGGCGCGTGGAAGGAAGGCCCTCCACGCGCCTTGCTCAAGCGGCTTCAGCTTCAGGAGCTTTCTCCACTCTCGGCTTCTCCCTCACCTTCTCCTTCTCCTTCGGCTTCCGCCTCGCCCTCGGCGCTGGCCATTAACGGAGCGGCGCTCTGGGCGATTGTGTAACTCGCGACATCGGTCGTGTTGTCTGCCATCGCCTGGGCGGCGAAGGGACCGGACAGCAGGAGCAGCATGGGGGTCGTGTAGATGACCCGGCGGCTCAGGCGTCCCATCAGGCAGTGACGCTTGTGTTCATGGGATGTCATGATTGCACTCCTTTCCAACGGTGAATGACGGTGCTGAACACCGTCGACGAGAGGCCGTGACGACATGTCAATTGGCCTCGGGACTGGCTTCGGCCTCGGGACTGGCTTCGGCCTCGGGACTGGCTTCGGCCTCGGGACTGGCTTCGGCCCCGGGACTGGCTTCGGCCTCGGGACTGGCTTCGGCCGACGCGAACATGTAATACCCCGAGGGTGTGGCAACGTCGGAATAGATCGCGTACAAGGCCGACGCGCCGACCACGACGGCAAGCGCCGGGACGCTGTAGGCGATGCCTCGTGACAGGGTATCGAGCAAGGTTCGGTGCGAATTCTGGGTCATGGGTAAACCTCCGTGGCGAGCCGCAGACGCGGTAGCTTGCGAGATCAGGTGTGATTGCCCCTGGCCATCAGATACAAGGCGATCAGCGTGAGCGTGACCTGGAACATCATGCCGCCGAGCGGATGACTGGCCGTGGCCATGAAGTGCCACTGGCCCCAGTGTTCCATGACGATCGCGCCCAGCAGGATCGGTATTGCAAACAGCGCGCCGAGTCGCGTCGCGGCGTCTCCCATGCGGCCGGCCAGGAGGCCGCCGAGCAGAATCAGCATGCCGGTGGCTATCTCGCCCAGTGCCACGACCAGGGCAATAAGCCATGGCAGATCCATGATCCGGGCGAAGCCCTGGATGCCGCTGCCCGCAAACTTGTCGGCCCCGGTGTACAAGAAGACGCTCGCCATGGCCGCGCGCAGCAGCCAATGCGCCCAGGGCGCCTGCGGGAGGGACCGCGGGGACGTCAGTGCCGATTTCATCATGGGTCGGTTCTCCTTGTGGTGATGACGTGGCGCCGTTCACGAAGCGCCGGCATGAAGGGAGTCAATTCCCGCTCGGCAAGGCATGATGCGTACCGTTTTCCAGGCGCGCTCTCGCCGGTTCGGGAGAGTCGCCGGGCAATGAGAATCTCGGCAGTGCCGTGAGCCATTCGAGCAGGACGGCAACGTCGTGGCCGTCGGGAGGCGATGTATCGGCATGCCGAGCGGCCGGCAGCAATGCCGCGAGGAGCGCCAACGGGGTTGGCCGCGCGGTGTCGTCGTCCCATGTCGCGACCCCGGTGATGCGCAGGTCGCACGACGGGTAGGCCGAGGGCGTGATGAGCCGCCCGCCGGGCAGGGTCAAGGGGAGCGCCAGCACGCTGGCCTGGCTGGGCCCCTGGCGGTGCCAGGCGATGCCTCGTATCAGGCAATAGCCGAGCGGTTCGGCCATGGCGAGCAGTGGTTGCCAGTCATCGCCGGCCACGGGCACGAGAATGGCCGCCTCGGGCGCGTCACGGTGGACCAGAAGCGCGGCGTCAATCATCAGCTGGCCCTCGGCGAGCGCGCGTCGTCCGAGTTCGTCGATCAGGCGCGGGCCGAGCTCGGCGAGGCCGAGGTGAGAGGCCACCAGGTCCGCGTCGATCATCAGGCGGTAGCCGCCGGTCTCCTGGATCAGTTCGAGTTGCGGCAATGTCGCGACCTGGCCGGGCTCCCACGCGGTGAGGGCGCCGACCAGCCGCTCTCGTGCCGGCAAGCTCCGGGTATGCAGGGCCCAACTGCGTCCTGCGATGGAAAGGCCGATCGGTGCCGGGGGCGGCGTGTGAGTCCGCGTTGGGTGGTCACGCTCGGGTGACGCGAGAGGCGCGCTGTCGTGTGTCGGCGCCTGGCGCAGCAGACCCTGGCGGCACCACGCTTCCAGGCACTGCCAGACGTGGCGCTCCAGTGCGTTCCGGTCGGGCGCTGGCTGATCGACCTGGCTGGCCTGATGCAGATGAGCGACGATGCCGCTCGGTGTCTCGCCCTCGCCGGCCAGCAGCCAGATCAGAGCGGCACTGTCATTGAGCGAGAGCAGGCCGCCGCGATGGGGGGCGTAGAGTGCCAGGCGGTCGTTGTCGATCAACTCGGTGACATCGCCGCGCTGCAGGTAAGGCTCGGCCGGTACTTGCGCATCGAACGTGCTGGCCAGTCGCCAATCCAGCAGGCCGGGCAGGGTGAAGAACGCCAGGTGGTCGGCAGGCGCGCTACCAGGATAGAGGCACAGGAAGTCCCCGGCCCGTGACAGCTCGCGCTGGGCGTCGTCGCGCAGGGCCTGGGGCGAATCGTCGCTGGCCCCCGGGGTCTCCCGGCCATCGATGTCCACCAGCGCGACCAGGTCCTCGACCAGGCGCCGCTTGATGGCTTCCTCCGCCGGGCCGCCGCTGTCCGGACCGGCGCAGACCCCCAGCGAGGGACTCAGGTTGCACTCGAGGATCCAGGGTTTGAGATTGGCGTCGATCAGGCAATCGATACCCAGCAGCTCGTAGCCGCCGCGGCTATCGATACCGTCGTCGGCGCAGCGCTGGCGAAAGCTATCCAGGGCCGCGATCACGGTGAGCGTCAGCCGGTCGTGGAGACGCTCGAACAGGGCCTCGTCATCGTGTCCCTGTTCGCGCAGCCACGCGCGATAGCGATCCAGGTCGATGAACTCGACGGGCACCTCGGCGTCCGTGTTGCGGGCGTTGATATCGGGGTTGGTGAGGTGGCTGTAGGGGTTGGCCTTGTCGTCCCGGTCATAAAGGCCGGAAGCGAGCTTGGCGAATCCCTGGCGATACACGTAAAGACGCAGGGGGGCGAGAGAGGCCAGCAGGACATAAAGCCGCAAGACATACTTGTGTCCGCGAATGGTGTGTGGGTCGTCGAGATACTCCTGGACCAGCCAGTTCGATTGGCGGGGCGCGTCGGCGGCATCCTCAAGCAGGCGAATGCCCTTGCCCTTGGAGGCATTGGCGGGCTTGAGAATCCAGCACTGGCCGGGGTCGGCCAGTGCCGCATCCTGCAGGGCATGGTAATCATCGGGCATGAGATAGGCTCGCGGGAAGAAGTCGAGCCGTGCTACCTGTGAGGACTGGGAGCCGAAGCGCTCTTCCATCCGGTCGCGCAGCGTCGCCAGCGATTGATAAAGGCGGCTTTTCAGCGTCAGTGCATTGTTGCCGGGGAGATGATTGAGCTTGCAGGTCGGCGAGAGCTTGCGGAATTGCTCCGGGTCGGGCATGCCCGTGAACCAGCCGGCCTGCCAGTGCTCGGCGTCGCCGGCGACCCAGCCCCGTGCCTCGAGAGCCTCTCGGAAGAATCGGTCCTGCTCGTCGGCGCGCTTGCCACCCAGCCAGTAACGAGGCGCCCGAGACGATGGCATGGTCATGTTCTTACCCCTGCTCGGCGTTGTGAGATGTTGTGATATGCCTTTGAGTCGGGGGGGGGCGGGGATCCTTACACGCCGTTGAAAAAGCTTCGCTGGCCGGCGGGGTAGCGGGGTGTTGCGGATGAATCCCGGGTGGTGACTGGCCATGTAAGGAATACTGGCCAGCGACGACCAACGGATAGTCGATCAGGGAGAGTGGCATGAATTATTCGCGAGGTTTGCTGGTAGCGGCACTGGTGCTGTTGCCAACGGCGGGCCAGGCCTATGAGCTGTCCGACTGGACGTCCGTGACCGAGGCCGCCCGGGGGCAGACCGTCTACTGGAACGCCTGGGGTGGCGACCCGCGTACCAATACCTATATCGATTGGGTGGCCGAGCAGGTCGGCGAGCGATATGCCATCGATCTCGTGCATGTCAAGGTCAGCGATACCGCCGAGGCGGTGACCCGTGTGGTGGCCGAGAAGGCGGCCGGAAATAAGGACCACGGCGCGGTCGATCTGATCTGGCTCAACGGCGAGAACTTCGCCGCCATGAAGAACAATGATCTGCTCTATGGCCCCTGGGCCGAGCAGCTGCCCAATTTTTCACTGACCGCGCCCGAGCAGAATCCCGAAGTGCGCGAGGATTTCACCCTGCCGGTCGAGGGCTATGAAGCGCCCTGGGGCCGCGCGCAGATCACCTTCTATTACGACAGTGCGCGTGTCGACGAGCCGCCGCGCAGCATTCCCGCGCTGCTCGACTGGGCCCAGGCGCATCCCGGACGCTTCACCTACCCCCAGCCGCCGGCCTTTCTGGGCACGACTTTCCTCAAGCAGGCGCTGCTGGCGTTGACCGACCAGCCCGAGGCGCTCTACGCGCCGGTCGACGAGGCCGATTTCGACGCCGTCACTGCGCCGCTCTGGCGATACCTGGACCGCTTGCATCCCGCCTTGTGGCGCGAGGGCAAGCGCTTTCCCACCGGCGGTCCCCAGATGCGCCAACTCATGGGCGATGGGGCGTTGAGTCTGGCGTTCACCTTCACGCCCTCGGCGCCTGCCGCCGCGGTGCTCGATTATCAGCTGCCGCCGACCACGCGCAGTTATATTCTCGACGACGGCACGCTGGGCAACGTGCATTTCGTCGCCATCCCCTTCAATGCCCAGCACAAGGCCGGCGCGTTGACGGTCGCCAACTTCCTGCTATCGCCCGAGGCCCAGGCCCGCAAGCAGGATCTCTCGTTGTGGGGCGATGCCACGGTGCTGGACATGTCGCGCCTGAGCCCCGAGCAGCGTGAGGCGTTCGTACGCGATGGCCGGGCCGCCGAGAGTCTGCCGCCGCCCTCCCTGGGCGAGACGCTGCGCGAACCTCATCCCACCTGGATCGAGCCGCTCGAGAAGGCCTGGCGGCAGCGTTACGGCGCGCAATGAGCACGGCCGTTGCCTATCGGCTCGTCGTCGGTGTCCTGCCCTGGCTGACCATTGCCTTGCTCAGCGTGCCGGTGGTCGCCGGCGTGCTGGGCGCGCTGGCGCCGGCCTTCGGCTGGCTGCCGGTACTCGGTGGAGAACGCCTGACCCTGGTGCCCTGGCGGCAGCTCTTCGCGGTGCCGGGCCTCGTCGACATGGCACGACTCAGCCTGGTGACGGGGTTGGCCAGTGCGGCGCTGTCGCTGGGTCTGGTGGTGCTGTTTCTGGGCAGTTTCCTGCACACGCCGCTGTATCGTCGCGTTCAGCGCTGGTTGTCGCCGCTGCTGGCGGTACCCCACGCGGCGGCGGCGATCGGCCTGGCGTTCCTGCTGGCCCCGTCGGGGTGGGTGGCACGAGGCCTGTCCCCATGGGTGACCGGTTGGCAATATCCTCCGGATTTTGCGTTTCCCGGTGACGCCTGGGGGCTGTCGCTCATTTTGGGCCTGGTCATCAAGGAAGTGCCCTTCCTGCTGCTGATGAGCCTGGCGGCCCTGGTGCAGTGCCAGGCTCGCGAGCGCCTGACCGTGGCGCGAACCCTGGGGTATCGTCCGCTGACGGCCTTTCTCAAGGGTGTCATGCCCGGGCTCTACCCCTTGTTGCGGTTGCCCCTCTACGCGGTGGTCGCCTTTGCCACCTCGACGGTGGACGTGGCCATGATCCTGGGGCCCACGACACCGCCACCGCTTGCGGTGTCGGTGGTCGGCTGGCTCAACGATCCCGCTCTGTCGATGCGCTTCATGGCTTCGGCGGGGGCGATGCTGCAACTGCTGCTGACGCTGACGGCGTTGTTGATCTGGTGGACGCTGGAACGGTTGGTGGCGCGCGTCAGCCGGGGCTGGTGCCGGGACGGGCGGCGCCAATGCGGCGACCGCTGGCTGGCCGGCATCGCCTGGCTGGCCATGCGCACCGTGCTGGGCCTGATGATGGCCGCTTTGGCCGGGCTGGCGCTGTGGTCGGTGGCCGGGTATTGGCCGTTCCCGGCGTTCCTGCCGTGGCCGCCGACCGCGCACAACTGGTTGAACGCGGCCGATGATCTGGTCGCCCCGGTGTGGCAAACGCTCGGCGTCGCGCTCGCCGCGACTCTGGTGTCCGTGGTGCTGGTACTGGGCGCGTTGGAGGCGGAGACCCAGCGCCGCCGGCCGATGCGGCCCTGGGCGCAACTGATTCTTTACCTCCCGCTGCTGGTGCCCTCGGTGGCGTTTCTGTTCGGGCTGGTCATGATGCAGGCGCAAGTCGGTGTTCGGCCCGGTCTGGGCGCGGTCATCATCGGGCATGCGGTGTTCGTGCTGCCTTACGTTTTCTTGTCGCTGGCGGAAAGCCATCGACGCCTGGACCCGCGCTGGAGCCAGCAGGCACGTAGCCTCGGCGCCGGTCCCTGGCGGGTCTTCTGGCATGTGCGCCTGCCGTTGTTGCTGACGCCAGTGCTGACCGCGGCGGCGGTGGGCTTCGCGGTGAGCGTTGGCCAGTACCTGCCCACCATTCTGCTGGGCGCCGGGCGCGTGGTCACGGTGACCACCGAGGCGGTGAGCCTGGCGAGCGGGGGAGACCGTCGGCTGACGGCCATTTACGCCCTGCTGCAACTGTTGCTGCCGGCGATTGGTTTCATGCTGGCGATGCTGGTGCCGCGTTATGTGTTTCGACGGCGGCGCGATCTGCTGCCAGGCACCGACTGATGAAAGGATGCATGCCATGGCGTCATTGAGGCTCGACGACATCGTCATTCACCAGGGCCAGCACCGCCTGCTGAGCCTGGACACCACGGTCGCCCCCGGTGAGGTGCTCACCGTCATGGGGCCCTCCGGCGTCGGCAAGTCCACCTTGCTGGCGTTCATTGCGGGTTTTTTGAGCCCGACTTTCCAGGCGCAAGGGCGCGTGCTGCTCGATGAGACGCGTATCGATACGCTGCCCGCCGAGCAACGTCATGTGGGGCTTCTCTTTCAGGATCCGCTGTTGTTTCCGCATCTCGACGTGGCCGGCAACCTAGCCTTCGGCATGGTGCGTGAAGGCACGCGTCGGCAACGCCGTGAGCGCATTCATGAGGCCCTAGCGTCGGTGGGGCTGGAGGCATTCGCGGGACGCGATCCGGCGACGCTCTCCGGCGGTCAGAAGGCGCGGGTCGCCCTGCTGCGGGTGCTGTTGTCGCAGCCGCGCGCGATCCTGCTCGACGAGCCGTTCTCCAAGCTGGATGCCGAGCGGCGCGGTGAGATCCGCCATTGGGTCTTCGAGCGCGTGCGCGAACACCGCCTGCCCACGCTGATGGTGACCCACGACGAGGCCGACGCCCAGGCGGCGGGAGGACGCATCATCACCCTCGATGCCGAGCAGTGAAGCTACAATTGAAAAAGAAATCGCCCAGCGAATGAAGCGCCGGGCGAGGATGCAGATTTCTTCTCAGTATTTTGGAATTACTTAACCTTCAGTCTTGGAGATGCACATCGATCCGGTTGTAGAACGTCTTCGAAAGATGCGTCCGCGTGAAAAATGTCTGCGGTGGTTCAGGCATCGGGAAAGGCAGCCCGGTCAACAGTAATGATGTCGGTATACCGTCGGGATCTGTACGCAATGCCTCGAGACGCGCGAAATCGATCAAAAAGCGGGGCGGTTGTGTCACCGTGTCGTGGAGCCGTTTCAAGGCATGGGAACGGCTGGGAATATCGACAGACTCCTCACCACCATGCTTGACAGGGTACAACTGAGCAAAAAGCGTCCCTGCCGCATCCCGGCCGAATTTAACTGGCTCGTCGATGATGCGCACCTGAGTGCCGTTAGGCACGCGTGTGGCAAGGTACTCTATATCTCTTGGCAGCATACGAATACAACCGTGAGAGACACGCATCCCGACGCCTCGTGGCTGATTGGTGCCATGAATCAGATAACCGGGGATATCGAGCATCATGGCGTATTCACCCAAGGGATTGTCAGGGCCGGGTGGCACGACACGCGGTAGCTTCTTACCGTCTTCAGCACGCTCTTTGATGATGCTTTCCGGTGGATACCAGGCGGGGTTCTTGATCGTCATGGTGACGGTCGTCTTGCCCAGCGGGGTTTGCCATCCCTGACGGCCAATCCCGATGGGAAAGGTCTCGACACGGGGTATTTCGCCCTCTTCCACGGGTGGATAGTAATACAGCCGTAACTCGGCAAGATTGATCACGATCCCCTTATGAGGCCCCGGGGGGAGAATGAAACGAGTGGGAACCCTCACCTCGGTGCCTTTACCGGGCACCCAGGCATCGACATTGGGGTTGGCCCGTTGCATGGCTTCGAAGCCGACGCCGTGGCGCAATCCGATATCGATCAACGTATCCTTGGCAGCGGCTTCGACGATCTTGACGCGGCCGATGATATCGCTCGATGCGGGGAGCCGATAAAGTCCCTGCGACCGACTACCAGACGTTTCCTGAGCCTGTGCCCAGCCGGGCAGTGCCAACACCATCAGTATTAGCATCATCCGCCCTACTCGCGGTCTCATTCGCATCGATATTATCTCCATGGGGTACACAACGTATTGAACGATTACCGGGAAACACAATTCAAGTTAGCGGGCTCATAAAAATTCAGATTGGCTTTAATATATCATTCAAAACTTTTCATTCCACCGCTTGCGAAGCCAGATCCATAGCAACCTCAACAAGATCGGCAGCAGCGTAATACTACTGATCAAAGCTATCGCAACCATCCCTCCTCTAGAGCCTGTGGTGATCAAGACTTCTCCGAACATGGTGATTAAATATGCCGTTGGTACCACACCAGCCAAGGTGGCCAACAGAAAGCGCCAGAACGCAAGCGGCGTAAGCCCTGCTGCGTAGCTGATGGCGTCAAATGAAAGAAACGGTATCAAACGCGATGCAAAAACGATGAACATCAATCCAGCTTGGGAGCGCTCCTTTCCCAACCAGCTCATTAGAGGGCGTATACGCGGCCAGCCTTGAAGCACCTCATACCCCAGTTGACGTGCAACACAAAAAGCAATCAAGGCACCAAGCTCGGCACCGATGACGATATAAATTGTCCCCCAGATAGAGCCGTAAGTTGCGCCAGCCACCATGGCAATAGGACCACTGGGGATCGGGCTCATGACAATAGCGACCATCATCAAGCCAATAATGATGATGGGCCCCCAGTGGCCCAGTTGAACAACCCACTCACGCAACGCCTGCTTATTGGTTATGATGGACAGTATTCCGAACTCCATCAGCAACAAATAAATTACGATCAGGCCGCTCAGAATAGCAATGCCCCGTATCAATCTGAACGTCATATCAGGCTTGCTTGCCATATTCGTCTCATGTCGTATATCGAGGCCTCGGTCAGTCAATGAGAGTGGTGCTTCACACATCTCCATTTTTTATTGTACCGATGTGCATGTCTCACTGCATTCTGCTAGGCAAGGCGCATCATTAGAGTAACGAGCCAAGGTCCAAGCTGACCGTTGGATAGGCGGGCACCATGGCCTTCAGACTACAGACTAGCTGCCTTCAGGCCCAGCTTGATCGCCCGCCCGAACATGTTAATCAACTCAGCGTATTCGGAAACGAGCATATGGGCACCCAATATCTCATTAGATTGATTGTCGATGAGGATCTTGACCGCTGCACAGTACTTGCCAACACGCAGGTTGTAATACCAGCCGCCGGTATCGGTGTAATTGACACGCACGTCATAGCCTGCCGCCTTGGCCTCCAATTCGAGCATTCCCACCCGAGCAAGTGGCGCATAGGTTCGACCGTTACAGGTTAACGGCCCACACCCGCCACCGCATCGAAGAATATTGTCGGCCGCTGCCAGAGCGAGTTGACGAAAATCGCGGTTACGCTGGTGGCCATGGCGACCATCGCCCAGACAGGATAGATCAGGCCAGTAGCGGCCAGCGGGATGCCGATGCCATTGAATAAAAATGCGAGTCCCACGTTCTGCAGCATTTTGCGATAGCCCCAACGGCTGATGTCTATTGCCGTCACCACGGCGTCCACCCGGCTGTTGAGAATGATAATGTCGGCGGCGTCAATGGCAATGTCGGTGCCGCCACCCATGGCAATACCCACGTCCGCCTGCATCAGGGCGGGGGCATCGTTGATGCCGTCGCCGACCATGGCGACCCGCTGGCTTCGCTGCATCGTACGCAGTCGGTCCGCCTTCTGTTCGGGCAACACGCCGGCATGTACTTCATCGATACCGGCCTGTTGGGCGATATGGTGGGCGGTGCGCTCGTTATCGCCAGTCAACAGGGCGGTGCGGATACCCATCGACTGTAACCTGGCCACCGTGTCGGCGGCGTCGGGGCGCAGGGCGTCACCGAGTGCGATGGTGCCCAACAAAGATCCGTCGCGGGCCACAACAATCACCGTATGGCCCTGGGCTTCGTCCGATTCCACGGCATCGCCAACGGATGTCATTTCCACGCCGGCCGCTTCAGCAAAACGGGGGCTGCCCACCAGTACCTGTTTGCCATCCACCTGCGCGGTGACACCACGGCCGGATTCGGCCTGAAAATCGGCGATCTCGGGGAAGTCTATATTCCGTTCAAGTGCCGTTTCAACAACGGCCCGCCCCAATGGGTGCTCGGAGGCCACTTCGACGGCTGCAGCCAGCGCCAGCAGCGCATCGTCGTTGCCATCCACGCTGTACAGAGAGCGTACAGCGGGGCGCCCCTCGGTAAGGGTGCCGGTCTTGTCGAATACCACCTTGTTCACTTTGCGCAGGGCCTGAAACGCCTCGCCGGTGCGCATCAGTACGCCCTGGTCCGCGGCTTCCCCGGCACCACGCACGATGGACAGAGGTGCGGAGATGCCTACCGCGCAGGGGTAACCCATGACCAGCACGGTCAAGGCGGCGAACACGGCCCGCTCCAGTGCCGGCTCGCCTCCGATCAGGAGCGGGCCGACAGACCAGAAGCCAAAGGCGAGGGCCGATATGATCAACACGGCCGGCGTGTAGATCCGCAACACACGATCTACCAGGTGCAGCAACCCCGGCTTGAGTGCGCGTGCGTCCTCGATGCTGCTGATCACTTGCTGGAGAAAGCTTTCGTTGCCGATTGCCGTTACGCGTACAAGAAGGGTGCCGGAGCCATTGATGGCGCCACCCACGAAGGTATCCCCGGTCGCCTTCTCCACCGGCAACGGCTCGCCCGTGATCAGGGATTCATCCACGGCCGAGCCGCCTTCGACCACCTCGCCGTCCAGGGGGATGCGTTCTCCGGGCCGAATCCGTACCCGCATGCCAACCTCAACCTGGTCCGCAAGCATGTCGCGCTCACCGTCCTCGGTAACGACACGCGCCGTCTCCGGCTGCAAGTCAAGCAAACGCTTGACCGACTGCGAACTGCGAGTCTTGACGATCAGCGATAACCATTCAGAGAACAGGTGATAGGTCAGCACCATGACCGAGACGGCGAAAAACGCCGCAGTGGGGTAGCTTTCGGGAGATGCGATCAGACCGATGGCACCGCCGGTCAGCCCGGCGAAGGCGCCGATTTCCACCAGTACGTGCTGGTTGAGGATACCACGGCGCAATGCCTGGAAGGCCATGTTCAGCATTTGCCGTGCCACACCAAACACCATAATCAGCGCCAGTGCGCCAACCACCAGTGGTTCATAGCCAGCCAGCACGTCGCCGGTGCGCAGTGCGAGAAACCCCAAGCCACCCGCCGCCAATAAGCCACTGCTAGTGAGCGCGGCGGTCATGCCCTGGCCGCGCAGCACCGCAAAGCCAAACAGGACCAGGCTGACGTAAACCAGCGCGGAAAGCCCCAGGGTCCAGGCAGAGGTAAAATCGACAATCAATCCGACCGCTGCCAGGCTCATGGCCAGGGCGACAACAAACCGATTGCGCTCGACAGCCAGCGCCCGTTCCTGGCGCTCGAACGGTTCCACCTTGCGCGGGTCGCTCAGGGTATAGCCAACCTGCTGCAAGGTACCCATCAGGGCCTCGGCGCTGTTCTCCCGGGCGTCGAACTCCACCAGTGCCTGTTCGTGGGTCAGGCTCACCGCGACCCGACGCACGCCGGATTTCTTGCCCAGCGCGCTTTCAATCGTGCCCGTACACAGCGAGCAGTGCAGTCCACCGATATGAGCCTTGACCCGCTGAATGTCGGGGTCCCCCGTGGATTCCAGACTCCAGGGCCGGGTGTCTTCGTCGGCTGTCGTGGCTGCCGTATTCATGACGCATCCCCTTGATAAAATGAGGTCATGTTTCAAGGGTAGGCCCCGTACCAAGATACGGAGTCAAGTGGCCGAGAAATATCAAACGGATCACGTCGGGAAGGGCGCTAAATCAGGGAGGACGTACCTCGTCTTTGGGCCTAAGCCAGCGCCAGCCAGAAGGTCCAGAGGCCCAGCACGACCATTATGGCGCCGGTCAAGCGGGGCATCCGCCCCGCGAGCCGCGTGAGGTGTTCCAGCCAGCGATGGCCGCGGGCGGTAAAAACAATGAACAACAGAGGTGCGGAAAATGCCAGCCCGAACACCATCAGGGTCGACGCGCCAAAGATAACTGCACCATCCGTTGCACCCCGGGCAGCGGCGTCGCCGAGCAGCACCGCAAGCAGAGGAGCGGCACAGGCGGGAACATTCAAGCCAAACACCACGCCTAAACCGGGACCACCGGGAATGCGGTTGATGCGTGGCAGAAAACGGTTCACCAGTTCAATAAACCAGGAGGTGCCACCCCCCAGGTAAAGCACCCCAACCACCACATAAATACTCCCGAGCAGAACCCAGAGGCTTTGCTGCAACCCGGTGAAGGCGGCGCCAACGAAGACGGCAACCACGCCAAGCACGGCCATTAAAGAGGCCCGCATCAGGGCAAAAAGCAGTGTGTGAGCAACCTTCATCCGCTGTGACAAGTCTTCGAGGTAGCGGATGAACAACAAGTGACTGCCCACGGAACAGGGCTCAATGAAGGCCAGTAACCCAAGGCCGGCGGCCAGAGGCAAGGCAACTGAAAATTCCAAGGTTTACTCTGTTGTCTTCACGATGTTTGCAGAATAGCCCGCACCGCGCACGGCCAATGCAAGTTGCTCGTCCGAAATCCGTGATTCGTCAACCGCCACCCTCGCTTCACCGCTTTCATGGGAGACGGAACACCCCTTGACCCCTGTTTGCTGCTCGAGAACATGACGGACAATTTCCTCGCACCCATTGCAGTGCATACCACCGATTGAAAGCCTGACTGTCTGCATGCTTATCTCCTCACTCATTGTCGGTCTGCTGGCAGGCCCTGCGTTCTGCTCCAGCGCATCAAATATGGAACAGCACTGCAACGGACCCTGCCCGGGACAACGGTCCACAAGTGCCGCGAGGCCCTGGCGGATTCGCCGTAACTGGTCAATTTTCTGGTCTACATCGTGCAGTTTTGTCATCGCCCGTTGCCGTACATCACCTGCACCAGCCTGGTCGCTGCCGGCATCACGCAGCGCAAGCAGCTCAGCGATCTCACGCAGGGAAAAACCCAACTCTTGTGCGCGGCGAATAAAGTGCAGCCGCCGCACCGTCGCCCCTGAGTAAATGCGGTAACCACCTTCCCCGGGGCGTGGTGGCTGTTCAATGAGTTTGCGCCGTTCGTAAAACCGAATCGTCTCAACCCCGACGCCCACCACGTCAGCCACTTTACCAATCGTCATGTCAGTCATGGCGGCACCTTCGCGATTCCTGAGCTCAGATTAACTCCCGTACTGTGGTACGGGGTCAAGGTTCTCCCCATGCGTTTCTCAACCTGCGCAGCAGGACAATTGTCTTACATCCTTGGTAAAGGTCTGTGCACAAAGCTTGAGGCCTTCGACCATGGTCAGGTAAGGAAACAACTCGTCGCCGATGTCCTGCACTGTCATGCCTGCCCGTAGCGCCATCACCGCTGTTTGAATCAGCTCACCGGCCTCACCTGCCACGGCCTGTACGCCCAGCAACCGTCCCGTCTCGCGTTCGGCCACTATTTTGATAAAGCCATGGGTGTCGAAATTGACCAGCGCACGCGGCACGTTCTCAAGTTCCAGCACACGGGTATCCACGTTGAAACCTTGCTCAAGCGCCTCGGCTTCCGTCAGGCCAGCGGTGGCAACCTGTGGGTCAGTAAACATCACCCCCGGCATGGCACTGAGATCCAGGGTGGCCTCGCCTCCTGTCATGTTCACGGCCGCCCGACTGCCCCCGGCAGCGGCGACATAGACAAATTGCGGCTGATCGGTACAGTCACCGGCGGCATAGACACCGGGAACCGTGGTTTGCAGATGCTCATCCACCTGGACTGCGCCACGGGAGGTTTCCACGCCGATGCCCGCCAGGTTCAGAGCTTCGGTATTGGGTGTCCGGCCGGTGGCCACCAGCAGTTGATCCGCTCGCAATGAGCCCGAATTGGTGTCGACGGTGAACTCATTGTCGCTATAGTCCACGCGGCTAGCCTGGGTCTGCCTGAGAACCTTGATACCCTCTCGCTTGAACGCTGCCTCTATGGCGTCACCGATGGCGGGGTCCTCACTGGAAAGCATCCGGCTGCGGGCCAGCACGGTGACCTCGCTACCCAGCCTGGCGAAGGCCTGGGCTAACTCTAGGGCAACGAAACCGGCACCGATCACAATCAGCCGTTCGGGTACTGTATCCAGTACTAATGCACTGGTGGAGGTCCGGTACGGCGTATCGGCCAGCCCCGGTATCGGCGGCTCTGCTGGGCGGGCGCCAGTGCCAATAAAGGCGCGGTCGAAGTGAACAGTCTGCTCACCGCCGTCGTTCAGCCTGACCGTCAGATTATGACCATCGACAAACCGGGCCTCACCTTTCAGGACGGTGATGGCTGTGTGGTCGCGCAGTATGCTTTCGTACTTGTTGTCGCGCAGTTCCTCGACACGTGCCTGCTGTTGCTGAACCAGTTTCGCCCGGTCCACCTTTGGAGCCTGCTGCGCGCTTACCCCCTCGTCAAAGGGACTTTCCTTGCGCAGATGCGCGATATGGGCAGCGCGGATCATGATCTTCGAAGGGACACAGCCGGTGTTAACGCAGGTGCCGCCGATAGTGCCGCGTTCGATCAGGGTAATGCGGGCGCCGCGCTCGACCGCTTTCAGGGCGGCCGCCATGGCTGCGCCGCCGCTGCCAATGACGGCGATATGCAGGTTGTTGTCATTACTCATTCGGAGAACTCCTTGAATCTGTAGAGGCTTTCTCACAGTAAGCGTCGTATTGCTTTTTGCGCCATACGGCATAGGCGGTCAGACCAATGAATAAGGCCAGGGCTGGAAGCAGCACGTAGTCGAGATAACCGGTCAGGGCTGCCAGACCCACAGTGCTCAGCAGAATCACCAGGATCGGCGTGAAGCAGCACAACGCCACCAGGACGGTGCCGATCATGCTTACGCGTAGCAGAGCTTTGGGATTTTTCATTGTTACGTACCGTTCGTGTCCGAGAATGCGGGTTTGGGGCAACATCAGTGTCGGTGATGGTCTGGATCAATGCGTCCATGATCCTTTCTGAGCTAAGCTTAGTTCCGTAGTCAGCTACGGAGTCAAGACAGATGAAGGATGAATCACATTCACTGACCATCGGTAAGTTGGCTAAAGCGGCCAATGTGCATATCGAGACCATCCGCTATTATCAACGGCGCGGCTTGCTACCGGAGCCTCAGCGTCCCCCGGGTAGTATCCGGCGGTATGGCAATGCCGATATCGACCGGTTGACGTTCGTGAAAACGGCGCAGCAGTTGGGCTTTAGTCTCGACGAAATCGGCGACCTTCTGCGACTGGATGATGGCGCTCACTGTCAGGAAGCCAGCACGCTCGCAGAACACAAGTTGCGTGACGTGCGTGAAAAGATCGACGGGCTGGCACGAATCGAGAAGGTACTGAACGACTTGGTCACTCGCTGTCATGCCCATCAAGGGGACATCTGCTGTCCGCTCATCGCCTCATTGCATGAGGGATTCGAGTCAAACGATTCGCAATGAATGCCTTTCATGACGCTTCTAAAAGCATCTCGCTTCCCCAATTGATAACCTTGGGGCCATCGCTGGCGGTAAATTATTTATCTTGCTGTAAGTTTTCTTGTCCGAGAAACGACCTAGCCACAAAAGCTCTCACAACATTGTCTACACCCACAGTCGCCGCGATAGTTATCGGTATTTTTCGCGACGCAATTTAAGGTGGCCGTAGTCTCAGTCTGCTCCGGATGAGATTTTTATTGCTTGCTATGCCGCGTCGCCCGCCGGAGGTGAGTCGATGAACAGCCTGCTATATGGATTGGGACGCTTGTTGGCGGCTTACCTCAATCAACCTATACATAGGCATTATTCTCAGCCGCCGGCTGATGTCACGGTGTTGGGCGAGCTGCTAAAGCCCGCCGATATCTTATTGGTGGACGGCGATCGTCGTATCAGCACGGCGATCAAGTATCTGACGCAATCGACCTGGTCGCATGCCGCGATATACATCGGCCGCCTGCCGTTGACGGGAGGAGGCTTCGATCAGCCTGCGTTCGTCGAAGCAGATGTCGAAAATGGTGTTCACGTCGTGGGGCTCGATAGCTTCGCAGGCTTGCAGTTGCGTCTATGCCGGCCCATAGGTCTGACCGAAGAAGACGCCACGCGGGTGGTGGATCACGTTTGCGCACGTATCGGCAACCGCTATGACCTCAAGAATATCTTCGATCTCGTCCGTTACCTGCTTCCCACCCCGCCGGTGCCCACCGCATGGCGGCGACGCATGCTGGCGCTCGGCAGCGGCGATCCTACTCGCGCGATTTGTTCCTCGTTGATCGCGGAAGCTTTCCAATCCGTGCGCTTTCCGATTTTGCCGGTGATCGAATTGCTGCCGGGCCTTTCCCGCGATTGTGTCGGCTGCGTCCGAGAGCAATGGCACATTCGTCACCATAGCCTGTTCGCACCACGGGACTTCGATGTCTCTCCCTACTTCGCCATCATAAAACCCAACATGTTCAATAGCTTCGACTATCGCAACCTGCCATGGGACTCCATGGGGGCAGTGAAAACATCGTCTCCTCGAAACTCTGAAAGCCTCCAATGAGGTTGTTAATACCTCCCAAGGCCATTGAAAAATTCTTGGGGATATCCCGATGTGATAGTCAAAAATAGCTAGATGGTAATAAAAAGAGAGTAAGTAATCACGTCGTATGGCGACAAATAGATGAGACCACAAAGACACCTCATCAGGAGGGCATTGCCATGAGATCCTTACTATCAAAGTCCATCGCTATCGCGGCCATCTCACTGGCCTCGTTTCCGTCACTCGCCATGGACAGTGTGGCAGTAGAGCGGTTCCAATCACAAAATCAAACGCCCTTGAGTTTAGGCCACGAAGACGCTAGTGGTACTGGTCTGAAAAAAGTGGCAGAAGCAAGCAGCGAAAGTCATAAAGAAGGTCTACGTAAAGTCGAGACGAGACATAACGACAGCTTGCCTCGAAACGTAGGTAATCAGAGCGGTGCCACCGATAAATAATATCGGTATTAATGGATAGTGTTTTTTATGTTGGCTTTAGAGAGCGGAGATCGTCCGCTCTTTTTTTAGACTTCTATGTTGATCGATAATTTTTCCCGTGACTGCCAGGCAGGCGGTATACCTCATCACAGAGGCCAACAAGAGGGAAGTATGTATACAACGACAGCCAGGTATACTTCATCCGTCGGCGCTATACATGGGGGCATTGTTAACCAGGACGAAGCGGAAGTGGTCTCTCCGGGCTTAACGAATGTCTTTATGGTTGCTTTGATAATTATCGGTTCATATCGTGCTAGATACGGTTTGACGCTTGATTCTCAGGTTTTGGAAAAACCGCGAAAATCTTGTAAGGTTTGTCAGCAATAACCGACAAAACTGACGAGGCATAGTCGATCAACGATTCGCGCATGTTTTTTGTATAACAACGTTGTTACAGGAGTCCTGGTTAATGAAGGAATTTCGGAGTGGTTTGCTGATGATGCGTTTAAGTGTATTCACGGTACTATTGATGTGGACGCTCGACAAATTTTTGAATCCTACTCATGGCAGCAATGTTTTAGACAAATTTTTCGGTGTTTCCGGCGTCGAAACTGTTTTTGTGGTTTCAATCGGGGTGCTGGAGATGGCGGTTATTCTACTATTTGTTAGTGGTGTTTTTAAGCGCTTCAGTTATGGAGTGGTTTTTCTGATCCATGGTGTTTCTACTATAGCCACTTTGCCAGCTCTGATAATTGAGCCATTTGGAAATTTATTGTTTTTTGCAGGGTTGCCGATGCTGGCAGCTTGTTACACTCTCTATCGATTACGTGCTTACGATACATTGCTGGTATTGGGTAAGCACTCGGCGTAATCTCGCGCCTAAAGCTTGTGTAAAGAGCCGCATGGGCAGGTCATATCAGCATAGCGCAGACGTTCCGAGTTTTCCAATATGCCTTAATTGGTGCCATCGAGGCCCGAATTCAAAGAGGGAGAGATGCAGCTTATGACTAAATATTATAGTCATATTTCAAAAAAGAATGATTCGTTTTAGGTCAGCCACGACTCTTATTGATGACCACTAGCTGGGCGGGGCCCAACGAGTGGATATTATGAATCTCAACGCCATATAGAAGGTAATACCATGAAAAAGCTCAGCAGAAACTGGATGGCCGCCTCTTTCATCGCTACGGCGATCTCCTTGGGAGGAGTCGGTACGGCTATGGCGGAAACGACAAGTCACTTTGTGAAAATTCAGTCGCAACAATCGTTTGGCAAAACCGTCGATGCTTTGAAATCCTCGATCAAAGATAATCAAATGATGGTGATGGGCACTAGCAATCAGGCCAAAGTTCTTTCTATGACAGGGCTTGACCTCAAGGGAGGCCAGAGCTTCCTGGTCGGTAATCCCCAGGTTGGTAAGAAAGCATTTTCCATGAATCCGGCTGTCGGGGTTGAGTTGCCTATCCGCATCTACGTCTGGGGCACGAATGATGGTTCCTATATGGGATATTATCAACCATCATCGCAATTGATTGCTATCTCCCCAAAACTTGAAAAAATGGGAAAAAAGCTCGACAAGAAATTGGCCAACATTACCGACCAGGCGGCCAACTGAATATTTTTGTAGTGCTAACATGGTCATTGCAATGATTGTTGATATTCGACTTACTTTAATGGCCAAGTTTTCACCATGAAAGCTCGAAAAACAAGCTTGCCAACCATCCTGGTGCGATGAACAAGCTTATATATGGCTCGCCATTGACTTATGGTTAATCGGCGAGCCATGAAGAGCTCATCACCAGTTAGCGCTTAATTTAAAAATACTTCGTCTTTCTCCCTGGGTGACTCCATGTTAAAAATGCTTGAAATGACGTTTGGGGAAGCGGTTGCGGTTTTTTTAGCAATAATGTCGGCAAGCGTTTCACCATTAGCCTTTACGATATCAACTGGAACCAATTATTCGCTTAATTTTTTAGCCTTATATGCAGTGCTTCCTTCGGTTGTTCTTTTCTTTCTACTTATTCCGATAAGCCTGTCTTTTAACTGGAAGTGGCTAAGCTCTGCTCTGCTCTGGAGCATTGTTGCAGGTGTGGCGGGTACACTGGTTATGGAGGTCGTTCGTGCGACAGGATTTAGGATTTTTGGCGGCATGCCGGGGTCATTGCCTATGCTAATGGGAGTGCTGATGACGGATCGCATCATGCATGGTCCCAATATTATATCGAATATGATTGGTTGGGGAGATCACTTCTTCAATGGCATCGGATTCGCTGCTCTGTATTTGATTTTGCTGGGGCGCGTTCGTTGGTGGTGGGGTGTGCTATATGCACTGGTTATCGCTACCGTATTCATGCTTAGCCCGGTCATGAATATTATTGGTGCTGGATATTTTGGACAGGACTTTGCACCTGTGCGCTTCCCACTGACGGTTTACATGGCTCACTTGGTATATGGCATTGCAGTGGGGGTGGTGGCCTGGCGTGCTCCCGGCATTCCTGCAGGTATAGTACCTATGTTATACCAAAAGGTGGCCATGCTGAAAGACAGACACACTGGCTAATAATATGGCTGTCGGTCGTGAAGAGCCTCATTGCTTTTCAGGATGAAATCCGTCGAATCGGCGACTGGCGTACAGCGCCACCTCATTTGTAAGGATGTTGGGTAAGGTGCGACCAAGGTGGAAATACTCCGGTTGTCAAAAACGGATATGTTCATCGAGGACCCAACCATGATAAGCGATTCGACTTTGCTGGAAAGAGCCCGGCGAGGGGACGAGCAAGCTATTCATCAAATTATGACAATCTACCGTACTGACGTCCGTCGCATGGCTTTCTCTGAGTGTGATAATCCTTCTGATGCGGAAGATGCCGCACAGGAGTCATTGCTCGTGATGCATCGACGGATAGGAACATTGCGTACACTACAGGCATTTCCTAGCTGGATTTTCATCATCATTCGGCATGAGTGCCGTCGCTTGATGCGAAGACAGCGGCGTTGGGGAGAGCAGGATGAAGTCTCCGAGTCGGGCGAAGTCGCGGTGCATGACTCGTCTGCCATGAACCTGGATGTTGCCTCTGCCATTGCCGACCTCAATGCACTGGATCGACAGCTGGTCATTCATTGTCATATCGAAAGGTGCCGGGTTGATGAGTCCGCCATTAAGCTTGGACTCTCTACCGCAGCCGCCAAGAGTCGTCTACAGCGCGCCCGGCAAGTACTGCGGCGTTACCTCCATGATTATTCGAGCTAAGCTGTACAATGATCATCTATAGGTTAACCAGCAACGGATACGGTTGATGAATAAAGTGAGTGTGTCCATGAAGCGAGCGCAGCTAAGCACTCTTAGAGTGGTGATCACCACAGGCCTGCTCATCGGCGCGCAGAACACCTGGGCCGCCGAGATCGCGTTTTCCGCTCAGGAAATGGCCGCCTGGGGGACGCGTGCCTTCGAGGGACAGACACGTTACACGGTGGTTCGTGACAATGGCGTCGAGGTGCTCGAGGCGAACGCGCGGGGTCAGGCGTCCGCCAAGTACCTGGAGCGCGAGGTCGACCTGAGCGAGACCCCTTACCTGCACTGGTGCTGGAAGGTGAATACGCGTTATGCGGGACTCGAGGAACGCACCCAGGCCGGCGACGACTATCCCGCCCGACTCTACGTGGCGCGCAAGACGGGCCTGCTGCCGTGGCAGGTGCAATCGGTGAACTACGTATGGTCCTCCAATCAGGCCGTCGGGGCACGCTGGCCGAATGCCTTCACCGACCGGGCGATGCTGCTGGCCCTTCAGGGGGAGCAGTCAGCGGTCGGCGAATGGCGGGCGGAAGTGCGCGACGTGAGCGCCGATTACCAGGCGCTGTTCGGCGAGGCCGCCAGCGAGATCGACGGCGTGGCGCTGATGAGCGATGGCGACAACGCGGGCGGCGACGCCACCGCCTGGTATTACGGCGTCGGCTTCTCCGACTCGCCGACGCCCCCGAATTGCCCAGGGTGAACCAGAGGAGAGAGCAGCATGCTGACAATGATACGGCGGTTGTTGGGGGATAAAGACATGCCTGAGCGGTCTCCACAAGCCCAGGAAGAGGCCGATCGCGAAGCACGCAAGCTGGCCCTCTACCATTTCGAGGGATGCCCTTTCTGCTGGAAGGTCAGGCGTGCCCTGACCACATTGCGTATCGACATCACGATGCATGACATCCAAAAGGATCCCGCTGCCAGAGCGCAATTGGTGGCCGGCGGTGGCAAACAGACCGTGCCGTGCCTGCGGATCGACGAAGGCGGGACGACCACCTGGCTTTATGAGTCCAGCGATATCGTCGAGCATTTGAAGAATCGATTTGCCGTGTCACCGTCCGCATGAGCGAGGTCATGGCACAAGAAAGCCCGGCAACGCCATGGTTGAGCGTGGTCGTGCCGGTGTTGAATGAAGCCGAGACGATCCAGGCCTGCCTGACCGCCTTGTTGCCGTTGTGGGTCTGCGGTGTCGAAATCGTGGTCGTCGACGGCGGCAGCGACGACGACACCGTCGCCCTGGCGCGTCCTCTGGCGAATCGGGTATTGGTCAGTGAACGCGGCCGGGCCCGGCAGATGAATCACGGCGGTCGGGAGAGTCGTGGCGACTGCCTGGTCTTCGTGCATGCCGATACGCGCCTGCCGCGTCGCGCCGATCTGCTGATCGACTGGGCACTGAAGGGCCCGGCGTGTTGGGGGCGCTTCGACGTCGAGATCGAGCGCGGATTCGCGCTGGCGGGGTTGGTGGGCTGGAGCATGAATCGGCGCTCGCGTCTCTCCGGCATCGCCACGGGCGACCAGGCGATCTTCATGACCCGCGAAGCGTTCGGGATCGTCGGCGGTTTCCCCGACCAGCCGCTGATGGAAGACATCGAAATCAGTCGGCGCCTGCGTCGTCTGTCCGCGCCGGCTTGCCTCGCCCCGCGGGTGACCACGTCCGCGCGGCGCTGGCAGCAGCAGGGCCCGTTACGCACCATCGTCACGATGTGGTGGCTGCGCCTGCGCTACTGGTGCGGTGTATCGCCCTGGGCCCTGGCGGGGGAGTACACCGATGTCCGCTGACGCGATGATCTCCGGCGCTGAGGTGACGCTGCTGGTGTTCGCCAAGGCGCCGATCCCCGGCAAGGTCAAGACCCGGCTGATGCCGGCACTCGATGCCGAGCAGGCGCGCGATGTGCATGTCGCACTGCTCGAACGCACGCTCAAGGTGGCCTGCCAGGCCTTTCCGGCCACACGGGTACAGCTATGGGCGGGGCTGGCGCCGAGCCATCCGCTGCTCGAAGCGCTGGCGGCGGGACACGGCATCGCGCTCCACGCCCAGTCGTCGGGGGATCTTGGACAGCGGATGCACAACGCCTTGTCCGCCCAGCGCGGCCCGGCGCTGCTGATCGGCAGCGACTGTCCCGTGCTGACGCCGGCGCTATTGGCGCGCTGTGCCCGGGCGTTGGACGCCCACGATCTGGTGATGCTGCCCGCCGAGGACGGCGGTTATGCATTGATCGGGGGCTATCGGCTCTCCGCCCGGCTGTTCACGGACATGGCCTGGGGCGGCAGCGAGGTGGCGGCACAGACGCTCGCAAGGGCACGAGAACTGGGCCTTCGCGTGGCCTGCCCCGGTACGGTGTGGGACCTCGACACCCCGCGCGATCTCGAGCGCTGGCGCAAGTTGGACGCTGCGACATGAATGTTGGCCTGGGCAGGTGGCCGATAACGTGTTTTATTGCCATGATGAGTGATTTCCATCGAAGAGGAAAGGCATCATGGCAGCAAGGTCTGATTCATCGTGCAACAAGGGACCTCCCACTGAGCGTCAGCATCGTCTGGCGGCGATACGGCCGCGGCTACTTGCTTTCGCGCGTATGCAATTGCGTGATGCCTCCGAGGCGGACGATGTCGTGCAGGAAGCCTTGATCACCGCCGTCGAGAAGGATGCACACTTTGCAGGCAGATCCGGTTACGAAACCTGGGTCTTCGGCATTCTGAAAAATAAGATCCTCGATGCACTGCGGGCCCAGAAGCGTCGCGGAAAATGGCAGCCTTGGGAAGATGACGGCGTCGAGGCGGCCGCAGAAAATCAGTTTCAGGCAACGGGGAGATGGCAGGAGTTGGCGCGCCCCAGTTCCTGGGGCGATCCCGAGAGCACGCTTGCCAGCGAGCGGTTCTGGCAGGTATTCGATAGTTGCATGATCGCGTTGCCCGAGAATATCGCCCGAATCTTCACTATGCGCGAGCTCATGGGGCTTTCCACGCGTCAGATCTGCGAGGAGGCCGGTATCAAGGAAAACAACTGCTGGGTCATCCTGCATCGCGGTCGCCTGTTGTTGCGCGCGTGTCTGGAAAAGGGCTGGCTGTCGGAGGCCGACTCATGAAAATGCTGATGTGCCGTGAGGCCACACGCCTCATGTCGAAACGTCTGGATGTGCCGTTGGGCATTCAGGAAAAAATGACGCTGAAATTTCACCTGGCCATGTGCGGGGCCTGCAAGCAATGCAATAAGCAGTTTCAACTGATGCACGACGCGGGACGCGTCCTGGAACATCAGACCACGGCGATGCCCTTCGATGTGGGTGGCGATTCGCGATGACACACCGCGAAACACGAGAAGACGTTGCCCAGGATCCCCTGACTGCACTCCTGAAACCCATCTTCATGGGGAGTGATTTTTACCATGTCGCCAAGCAATGCGGCGATTGGCTGCTGTCGCATGAACATGCCGTCGCCCCGAGCTTTCATCTGGTGACCGAGGGGCAGTGTCGTCTTACCTGGCATGACGGAGGCGAGGAGCATCTGCAGGCTGATGATCTGGCGTTTTTTCCCGGTGATGCACCACACCAACTGACACCCCAGGGCGTGTCTACCGACACGCCGACGCAGGTGTTACCGCTACGCAGTTCACGACCCGGCGTAGGGTTGATCTGCGGCCATTTTCGCTTCGTGCACGATGTTCCTCCGGCCTGGTTCGGTGCGTTGCCGCGTATCGTGCGTATTCCCCGACAGGCGCGTGGGCAAACGTTTCAACATGCGGTCGAGGCCTTTGCCGAGGAGTTGTCTAACGGCGATGCACCCGGACACGCCCCGGTGACGAATGCCTTGGCCAATGCCCTGTTGATCTTGATGCTGCGCCACTGTCTGGAGACGCGGCTGCTCGATCAGCGTCATTTGATGGCGTTTCTGGACACACCGGTTAGCCGGGCACTCAAGCTGTTGCATGAAGACCCGCGACGCAACTGGACGCTGCACGAACTGGCCCTTGCCGTGGGGCTTTCCCGTTCGAGTTTCAGTGAACGTTTCCATCGCGTCGTGGGGATGACTGTGGTGCGCTATCAAGGACGTCTGCGCATGATATTGGCGGACCAGGCCCTCGCCAACGGCGAGAGCATCGTGGGAGCTATGCTGGCCAGCGGCTATCGCTCGGAATCCACCTTTCGCAAGGCCTACAAGCGGATCAGAGGCGTGCCGCCCTCACGTCTCAAAACGCACGCTACGGAGTGACCACCTCGCTGACCTGCAACACCGGTTCCACATTGGTGAAGCTAGGAACATCGGCCATGAGTGTTTGGCCAACGGCATCAAAAGCCGACTCGAAAGCCTCCGCCGAATCAAATCCCAGATGAGCAATTAAGTGGTAGGGAGACGTGGCATCGGTACCACGATGAATCCTCGCATAACGCAGGCCGTGTTCCCCTAGACGGTTTTCCACCATGGGGACATGGTTTTCCAGATAATAACGATCATCGAAGGTAAGGTCATTCTGGTTCGGGTAGGCAACCATGACATCGATCATTGTGGTCTCCAGATAGTTAACTGATGAAAGAAGTGAAAGAGGAAGGAATAAGAGACATCCTGTGAGGCGCTTTTTTGGGCTATGCCCGCTGCGAAGTACTGGCCAGTTTCTTGAACGTTACGCCAAGTACGATGCCCCAGATCCAATGCAATATCAGCGTCATGACTGGCGCCATCGGACCTATGTGGATGCCAAAGAGGCCGGCCCCCGACATGGGCATGGGGATTAGCATCATCAATAACCATGCGCCGGTTGCAAAAATGATGCCCTTTGCAACAAAAGACTTCGCAGGAATGAAAGATACCAATAGGCTAAATAGCCCACCCCACAATACAGTGCCAATAACGAAGTGCATGATCCAGCCCAGTATGGGAGTTGCAGGTAGTCCTAATCGAGAGTGCATCATCTGCACCAGCATATGGATTGGATCCAGGTTCGGCATCAATCCCATGCTGGCTTTCATTACCATGATGGCCGACAAGACGACGGTTGCAACGAAACCGGCTACCAACCCATGTTTCAAACCACTCATGACAAAATTCCTTCATTTTTTGCTGATGTCATCATGCCGAAGCATGAAAGCTGTCAAGAATGCATTTTGCATTCATAGGCTTGGTCGTCGAGCGACACGAAACCTTACACGCTGCTATTCGACGAGCCCGGTGACGTATCAGCCATCAGTTGCTGGCTCAGCACCGTGAGTGAGTCGGCGTGCCAGTCGGGCTCGAAGAGTTGTGTGTCGATCACTTTTCCGGGGCGAGCGATGAACCCGGTCCTATATCCCGCGCTGGCGGCGCCGATAAGGTCCCAGCCATGAGCCGCGATCATGGCCAACTCACGCGGTGATACTTGCCAGTGATCGGCAACATATTGGTACGCGTTTGGGCTTGGCTTGTAGGTCTCTACGGAATCGACGCTTAGCACGACGTCGAAAAGGTCTCGCAATCCGGCGTTTTCCAACTGACACTGCACGGCGTCGAGGGTGCCGTTGGTCAGAGCGGTCAATTGATAGCCTGCAGCGCGAAGCTTGGTGAGAGCAGGCGCCGCATCGGGATGTGGCGGCAAGGTGATCAGCATATCAGTAAGCTGACGCTGATGGTCGTCGCTAATGTCGACACCATGACGCAAACCGGTTTGTCGCAAGGCACTTTTCGCGAGCAGCCCGAAGGGAAGGTAGCGACCGGCAAGGGTGGTCGTCATCCATGCCTCTTCCAGGGTCAGGAACCACTCGCCGCGCACGGCCGCATTGCCAAATATCTTCTCGAAAAGCGGCGTCAATGCTGCGGTATCGAGCAGCGTCTCATTGATATCGAATACCAGGATCATGTGTATTTTCCGCTGTCAGGTAAAGGACCCCATCACTCAAGCATGCATGGCCGTGATTCGCAGCGATTGCGGCTTGATGATGTACGCTGCGACATGAATTGGAGACGTGGCGTAGCATTCTTTGTGCCCGAGGGGGACTACCCTAGTGGCTGACATACATCATCACGAGGATGAGCTACATGACGGACTTCACACTGCATACGGTCGACAGTGCACCCCAAGAAGCCAAGGATCGCCTGGAAAGCACGCAAAAACAGATGGGGTTTTTGCCCAACCTGTTCGCCAAGATGGCGGAGGCTCCGGCACTTCTGGAGGCCTATCAGACACTGGATGGCATCTACTCACGGACCAGTCTGACGGCGGCTCAGCAGCAGGTTGCGCTACTCGCCATCAGCTCCGTCAACGGTTGCAGTTTCTGCGTGGCCGCCCATACCGGCGGCGCAAAAGCCGCCAAGGTGCCGGAGAGCGACATCGAGAAGCTGCGCGACCTGCAAAACCCCGATGACCCGAAACTCAACGCCGTGTCGCGCTTCGCCAAGCATCTCGTCGAGGCACGGGGCTGGGCCGAGGACGCCGAGGTGAAGGCGTTTCTGGAGGCCGGATTCGAAAAACAGCAGGTACTCGAACTGGTCCTCGCCGTCAGTCTCAAGACGCTGTCCAACTACACCAATCATATCGCAGGCACACCGCTTAACGACGAGTTGAAGTCGCTGGAATGGCAGGATCCGCGTACCTGAGGGATGTGAACGTGAACGCACGATGTTAGCGGTTGTGTAAGAAAAAGCGGGCGATATACCGGAACCGGTATATCGCCTTTTTCATGGCGATCATGGCAACCACGTGTAAGGATCAGGGGGCGGGCACGACTCAATCCCTGAACGCGTCGCCACGCTGGGCCACTGCATGGAGCTGGCGAGCCGGCGCGCGGGTATCGTGTCACCGGTAACGTCGATACCTGCCGATCACCGTAGAAACAAGGGGGATGGATTGAAACATTATCGCGTGGTAATTCTGGGCGTAGTCCTGGTGGCAATCATTGCCTTCTTCGCGGGGGGCTTCGACGATTACCTGACGCTCGAGTCCATCAAGTCGCTACAAGGTCGGTTCGATCAATGGTTCGCCGAGTCTCCCTGGCTGGTCGCCGGTGGCTTCTTTCTCGTCTACGTGCTGATCGCCGCGCTCTCGCTGCCCGGTGCTACGCTGCTGACGCTGCTGGGTGGGGCATTGTTCGGCCTGGGCTGGGGGTTCTTGATCATCTCCTTCGCCAGCACGATCGGCGCCACTCTGGCGTTTCTAGTCTCCCGTACGCTGTTCAGGGAAACCGTGGAGCGTCGCTTTTCTCGATATCTGGACACGATCAATAAAGGTATCGAGCGTGATGGCGCGCTGTATCTATTCAGCCTGCGACTGGTGCCGGTTTTCCCGTTTTTCGTCATCAATCTGGTGATGGGTCTGACCCGACTGCGTACCTCGGTGTTCTATGTCGCCAGCCAGATCGGCATGATTCCGGGCACGCTGGTCTACGTGAACGCCGGCCAGCAACTCGGCGAGCTGCAATCGCTGGGTGGCGTCGTGTCGCCGTCGCTGCTGTTCTCCTTCGCCCTGCTGGGCGTCTTCCCGCTGATCGCACGTTGGGTCGTCGACGGGCTGCAACGCCGCAAGCGCTATCGGGGGTATACCAAGCCGCGGCACTTCGATGTCGACATCCTGGTGATCGGCGGCGGCTCGGCGGGACTCGTGACCAGCTACATCGCCAGTGCGGTGCGGGCCAAGGTCGCGCTCGTCGAACGCGACGCCATGGGGGGCGACTGTCTCAATACCGGCTGCGTGCCCTCCAAGGCGCTGATTCGCGCCGCGCGGGCCGCCCAGAACGTGCGTGACGCCGAGCAGCTGGGTGTGCACGCAGGGGCGCCGCGTATCGACTTCGGCGAGGTCATGGGCCATGTGCGGCGTGTCATCGAGGAAGTGGCACCCCATGACAGCGAGGAACGCTATACCGGACTGGGCGTCGAGGTGAAACGCGGCACGGCGCGACTGCTGTCACCGTGGACGGTGGATGTCGACGGCCAGCCGCTGACGGCTCGGCATATCGTCATCGCCACCGGGGCCACGCCCAAGGTGCCGCCGATTCCGGGCATCGAGCAGGTTGACGTACTGACTTCCGAGAACCTGTGGACGCTGACCGAGCAGCCGCGCCGCCTGGTGGTGCTGGGCGGTGGCGCAATCGGCTGCGAGCTCGGCCAGAGCTTCGCCCGCCTGGGTAGCCAGGTCACGCTGGTCGAGGGCGCCGAGCAGCTGCTGGGGCGCGAGGATGACGACGTCGGCGAACTCGTCGCCGGCCTGCTCGCCGAGGAAGGCCTCGAGGTCATGACCGGCACCCGGGCGCTGTCGGTGACGGTCGAGAATGGCGAGAGCCAGCTCCTCGTCGAGGCGGCCGACGGTCGTCAGACGCGCATCCCCTTCGACCGCCTGCTGGTCAGCGTCGGTCGTCAGGCCAACGTCGAAGGGCTCGGACTGGAAGCGCTGGGAATCGCCACCCGCGACAACGGGACCCTGGAGGTCAACGAGCAGCTACAGACCAAACTGCCCAATATCTGGGCCTGCGGCGACGTCGCCGGCCCTTACCAGTTGACCCACGCCGCCGCACACCAAGCCTGGCACGTCGCCGTCAACGCCTTGTTCGGCGAGTTCAAGCACTTCAAGGTCGACTACCGCATCATGCCTGCGGTGACGTATCTGCAACCCGAAGTGGCCCGCGTGGGGCTCAACGAGCGCGAGGCCAGGGGCCAGGGCATCGCCTACGAGGTCACCCGCTACGAGATGGCCGAGAGCGACCGGGCCATCGCCGAGCGCGCCACCACCGGCTTCGTCAAGATCCTCACCGTGCCCGGCAAGGACCGCATCCTCGGTGCCACCCTGGTCGGCGAAAACGCCGGTGAGTGGCTGGCGGAATTGACGCAGGCCATGAAGCACAACATCGGGCTCAACAAGTTGCTCGGCACGATTCATCCCTATCCGACCCTGTCGGAAGCCGTCAAGGGCACCGCCGGCGTGTGGAAGAACGCCCACAAGCCCGAGCGGGTGCTTGGTTGGCTAGCATGTTATTTCCGGTGGCGACGTGGAGGGCGTGATTGACGTTGTCATCGCACTCATTCATTGAGGCCGCCATGTGATTCCTTGGATACTGGTGGACATCACTCGATGTTTTGGATCTGCTCGCGCATCTGCTCGATCAGCACCTTCAGCTCCACCGCACAGCGGGTGCTCTCGGCGACCACGGCCTTGGAGGAGAGGGTGTTGGCCTCGCGGTTGAGTTCCTGCATCAGGAAATCCAGGCGCCGGCCGATCGGGCCCTTCTGGCCGAGCTGGCGCTCGACCTCGGTGACGTGGGTCTCGAGGCGGTCGAGTTCCTCGTCGACGTCGGCCTTCTGGGCGAGCAGGGCGACCTCGGCCTCGAGCCGCTGGGGGTCGAGCTCGGCCTCGAGGGCGTCCAGGCGTTCGGTGAGCTGGGTGCGCTGGCGCTCGAGGATCGAGGGCATCAGGCGGCGCACCTCGGCGACCTGCACGCGCACGGCGTCGAGCCGCTGCTGGATGAGCTCGGCCAGCCGGGCGCCTTCGCGGGCGCGGCCGTCGATCAGGTCGTCGAGGGCAGTGTCGAACAGCGCCCGGGCGGCCTGCTTGACGGTGTCCAGGTCGATGCCGCGGGCATCGACCACGCCGGGGTGGTCGAGCAGGGCGAGGGCATCGGGCAGCGGGGCGTCGGGCAGTTCGGCGCGTACCTCGTGCAGGGCGCGGGCGAGCTCGGCCAGGCGCTCGCGATTGACGCTCAGCGTCTCGCCGCCGGTGGCCGGGTCGAAGCGCAGGCTGCACTCCACCTTGCCGCGGGCCAGTCGCCGGCGCAGCGCCTCGCGGAAGGCGGGCTCCAGGTCGCGCAGGGTGTCCGGCAGGCGGAAGTGCGGCTCCAGGTAGCGCTGGTTCACCGAACGCAGTTCCAGTTGCAGGCTGCCCCAGTCGGCGTCCCGGGTCTGCCGGGAAAAGGCGGTCATGCTGTACGCCATGCAAGCTCCTTGGCTGTTCGTCGCGAGAAAGGCCTGCGGCCAGTGTAACGAATCCGCGCCGGGGTGACGCGAACGTGTAGAATGTCGCCCCATCCGGGGCCACCCGGCAAGACTTCGATTCCAGCGATCCTGACGAGAGGTGATATGCACTCAGGTCCTATCCGTCCCAGTGGGCGCCAGCCCGAACAGACCCGCGAGATTCAGCTGATCCGTGACTATACCCGGCATGCCGAAGGGTCGGTGCTGGTGGCCTTCGGCGACACCCAGGTGCTGTGCAACGCCAGCGTCGAGGCCGGTGTGCCGCGCTGGCTGCGTGGCAAGGGCCAGGGCTGGGTGACGGCCGAATACGGCATGCTGCCGCGGGCCACCCATACGCGTGGCGCGCGCGAGGCGGCGCGCGGCAAGCAGGGCGGGCGCACCCTGGAGATCCAGCGGCTGATCGGCCGAGCGCTGCGTGCCTCGGTCAATCTCAAGAAACTCGGCGAGTTCACCATCACCGTCGACTGCGACGTCATCCAGGCCGATGGCGGCACCCGCACCGCCTCGATCACCGGCGGCTGCGTGGCGCTGGTGGATGCCATCCGCCACCTGCAGCGCGAGAAGCTGATCAAGGGCGACCCGTTCAAGCAACTGGTCAGCTCGGTGTCGGTAGGGGTCTACAAGGGCACGCCGGTGGTCGATCTCGACTATCCGGAAGACAGCGCCGCGGACACCGACATGAACGTGGTGATGACCGAAGGCGGCGGGCTGATCGAGGTGCAGGGCACCGCCGAGGCGGCGGCGTTCTCGCGGGCCGAGCTCGATACCATGCTCGACCTGGCCGAGGGCGCCGGTGCCGAGCTGTTCGCCCGTCAGCGCGAGGCGCTGGGCATCCGTGCCTGAGGCCGGAGCCTGAAGCAGCGACGCCGGCCCGAGGGCCGGCGTCAGTCAGGCGCGACGAAGGGCAAGGGCTTACAGCTTGAGGTCGTACTCCACGATCAGCGGGGCGTACTCCGAGAAGGTGGCGTCGCGGTCGATCCAGGCGTCGACCACGTGGCGGCGAAACTCGGGGCCGACCACCTGATAGTCGATGCGCCAGCCTTCCTGGCGGGTGCGCGGCACGTCCTGGTCGAGCCTGGGCCACCAGGTGTACTCGCCGGCGTTGCGGTTGACCTCGCGGAAGGTGTCGATGAAGCCGGTGGGCCCGAACACCTGGTCCATCCAGGCGCGCTCTTCCGGCTTGAAGCCGGGCGTGGTCTGGTTGTCCGCCCAGTTGGCGAGGTCGACGGTCTTGTGGGCGATGTGCCAGGTGCCGCAGATGATGTACTCGCGGCGCTTGCGGGCCATCTTGGCCAGATATTCCTGGTACTGGGCCATGAACGACTGCTTGGCGGCGTAGTCGCTGCCGTCGGGCATCAGGAAGCTGGCGATGCTGAAGCGGTCGTAGTCGGCCTGCAGGAAGCGCGCCTCGTTGTCGCACTCCGGGAAGCCCAGGCCGTACATGATCGCCTTGGGGATCTTGCGGCAGTACAGCCCGACGCCCGAGAAGCCGTCCTGCTCGGCATCGAGGAAGTACCCTTCATACCCTTCCGGGTAGAGGATGCGGTCGTCGAGTTCGAAGCTCTTGGTCTTCAGGTTCTGCACGCAGACGACGTCGGCATCCTGGTTCTCCAGCCAGTCGAGGAAGCCTCGCTCGACGGCGGCCTGAATTCCGTTGACGTTGATGCTGGCGATTTTCATACATGGTCCCTTTTTCGTCGCGCGTGTATGATACCTGAGCTTTCGACGTTTGGGTAAATGACTCGAGCCAATCATTCGGATAAGGGGAGCATCACGCCGTGGCCGCCCAGTTGCAGGATTATCAGCGCGACTTCATCGCCTTCGCCATCGAGCAGGGCGTGCTCAAGTTCGGTGAGTTCACCCTCAAGTCCGGCCGTGTCAGCCCCTACTTCTTCAATGCCGGCCTGTTCAGAAGCGGGGCCGCGCTGGCGCGCCTGGGACGCTGCTACGCCCAGGCCATCGCCGACAGCGGCATCACCGCCGATGTGCTCTTCGGCCCCGCCTACAAGGGCATCCCGCTGGGCGCCACCACCGCCGTGGCGCTGGCCGACCATCACGACCGTGACCTGCCCTTCGCCTTCAACCGCAAGGAGGCCAAGGACCACGGCGAGGGTGGCCTGATCGTCGGTGCCGAGCTCGTCGGGCGCATCCTGATCATCGACGACGTGATCACCGCCGGCACCGCGATCGGCGAGGTGATGCAGCTGATCGATGCCGCCGGCGCCGAGCCCGCCGGCGTGGTGATCGCGCTGGACCGCCAGGAGCGGGGGCAAGGCGAGAAGAGCGCCATCCAGGAGGTCGAGGCCCGCTACGGCATGCCGGTGGTCAGCATCGTCACCCTCGATGACGTGCTGGCCTATCTCGAGAGCCACGCCGGTGACGCGCTCAAGCCCCATGCCGAGGCGATCCGCGCCTACCGGGAACGCTACGGGGTCGTCGCGGACTGAGCCAACGGAAACGCCGTTTGATAATCGCTAATGTTATGCCATAGTGAAGGCGTTGTCAGGCCGTTACGCGAGGCTTTGCCCATGAAACCGTTGTTCGTTGCCAGCCTGGCCACCGCCGGCCTGGCGCTCAGTCAGTCGGCGCTGGCGCTCAGCATTTCCGCCAATGCCGGTCCCGACGCCGCCGGTGTCGAGGCCAGCCAGACGATCTTCCCCACCCTGCGGGCCGGCGTCGGCTATCTCAGGTCGGACGACAGCGGTGCCGATGCCGACATCTACTCCGGCTCGCTGATGTTCACGCCCTTCGTGCCGGGGATCGACGTTTCCGTGGGCGCCCGCTACCAGTACCAGAACACGGCCTTCGGCGATGGCGGCGGCCTGGGGCTGGGCGGTTCGCTGTTCGTGCCCACGCCGATCCCGTTGACCTCGGTCGGCGGCTACGGCTTCTACACGCCGGACGGCCTCACCCACGGCGACATCGACCGCAGCTACGAGTACGGGGCCCAGGCGCGGGTCGAGCTCGTCTCGCACACCTACGCCTATGGCGGGTACCGCTACTACCGCACCGATTTCGACGACGGCGGCGACCATACCCTGGACAGCGGGCCGGTGATCGGCGTCAGTGTAGGGTTCTAGCCGCCCCGTCCTTTCCGTTCGACGAATCGGCGTCTCTTTCGGGGCGCCGATTGCGTATCATGGCGCGGTCGCCGTCACCCAGGTTTCTGTTCCGCGCATGCTCGATATCGTCCTCTACGAACCCGAGATTCCGCCCAATACCGGCAACCTGATCCGGTTGTGCGCCAATACCGGCTTTCGCCTGCACCTGATCGAGCCGCTGGGCTTCACGCTCGACGACAAGCGCTTGCGTCGCGCCGGGCTCGATTACCACGAGTGGGCAAGGGTGCGGGTGCATGCCGACTGGCCGACGTTCCTGCGCGAGGTGGCGCCCGAGCGGGTGTTCGCCGTTTCCACGCGCGGTCGCACCGGCTACCATGAGCCGGCCTATCGGCCAGGCGATGCCTTGGTGTTCGGCCCGGAGACCCGCGGCCTGCCGCAGGCAATGCTCGATGATCTGCCGCCGGCGCAGCGGCTGCGCATCCCCATGTTGCCCGATAGTCGCAGCCTCAATCTGTCCAACGCCGCGGCGGTACTGGTCTACGAAGCCTGGCGCCAGTTGGGATTCGGTGGCGCCGGGCTGCCGGGGGCCGGCCTGCCGGACGCCACGGAATCCGCAACGTCCGCCGAGATTTCCCGTTCCGTCAACGAGCCCATGGCCGGCGATGCCGGCGACGAGTGATTCATGTCGATCCAACAGCGACTCGCCAAGCTCAACCCGCGTCAGCAGGACGCGGTGCGCTATATCGACGGCCCCTGCCTGGTGCTGGCCGGCGCCGGCTCGGGCAAGACCAGCGTAATCACCACCAAGATCGCCTACCTGGTCCAGGAGTGCGGCATGAGCGCGCGCAAGATCGCCGCGGTGACCTTCACCAACAAGGCCGCCCGCGAGATGAAGGAGCGCGTCGGCCAGTTGCTCCAAGGCCGCGAGGGCCACGGCCTGACGGTGTCGACCTTCCACACCCTGGGGCTCAACATCATCCGCGGCGAGCTCAAGACGCTGGGTTACAAGCCGGGTTTCTCGCTGTTCGACCCCGAGGACGCCAAGGCGCTGCTGCGCGACCTGATGCAGAAGGACGCCCAGATCGACGCCGAGCAGATCAACCGCGTGCAGCAGCAGATCTCCACCTGGAAGAACGACCTGGTGCTGCCCGGTCAGGCCATGTCCCACGCCGCCGATGACGACGAGCAGTTTGCCGCCCGGGTCTACGAGGCCTACAACCGCCACCTCAAGGCCTACAATGCGGTCGACTTCGACGACCTGATCCTGTTGCCGGTGGTGCTGCTCTCGAGCGACACCGAGGCCCTGGCCCGCTGGCGGCGCAAGATTCACTACATGCTGGTCGACGAGTACCAGGACACCAACATCAGCCAGTATCAGCTGGTGCGGCTGCTGATGGCCGAGCGTGCCACCTTCACCGTGGTCGGCGACGACGACCAGTCGATCTACGCCTGGCGCGGGGCGCGCCCCGAGAACCTGGTGACCCTGGGCGAGGACTTCCCGCGCCTGAAGGTGATCAAGCTTGAGCAGAACTACCGTTCCACCGGGATCATCCTGCGGGCCGCCAACACGCTGATCAGTAACAACCCGCACGTCTACGAGAAGGCCCTGTGGTCGGACAAGGGCATCGGCGCGCCGGTCCGCATCGTCGTCAATCGCCACGAGGAGGCCGAGGCCGAGCGGGTGGCCAGCGAGATCCTCACCCGGCGCATCAAGGAATCGGCCGCCTGGCGCGACTTCGCGGTGCTCTACCGCGGCAACTTCCAGGCCCGGCTGCTCGAGCTCAAGCTGCAGCACTACCAGGTGCCCTACAAGCTCTCCGGGGGCACGTCCTTCTTCTCGCGCAACGAGATCAAGGACGCCATGGCCTACCTGCGGCTGCTGATCAACCCGGGCGACGACAACGCCTTCCTGCGCATCGTCAACGTGCCGCGCCGCGAGATCGGCCCCGGCACGCTGGAGAAGCTCGCCAACTATGCTAACGACCAGGCCACCGGACGCGGCATCTCGCTGTTCGCCGCCTGCCACGAGCTGGGCCTCGAGCAGGTACTGCCGACCCGCGCCGTCGAGCGACTGGGGCGTTTCACCCACTTCATCGACGGCGTGCGCCGGCGCATGGACCAGGGCGACGCCATCAGCGCGCTGCGCGAGATGTTCCGCGACATGGACTACGAGGCCTGGCTGCATCAGAACGCCAGCGCGCCGACCGTCGCCGAGCGGCGCATGGCCAACGTCTGGACGCTGCTCGACCAGCTCGAGAAATCCATGGAACGCGAGGAGGGCGAGGAGACCGACGACGTCGAGTCGGCGATCTCGCGGCTGGTGCTGCGCGACATCCTCGAGCAGCAGGCCGAGGAGGACGATTCCGACCGTGTCCAGCTGCTCACCCTGCATGCCGCCAAGGGCCTCGAGTTTCCCCACGTCTACGTGATGGGCCTCGAGGAGGAGCTGCTGCCCCACCGCAACGCCATCGAGGCCGGCACCATCGAGGAGGAGCGCCGCCTGGCCTACGTCGGCATCACCCGCGCCCGCCAGACCCTGACCCTGACGCTGGCGCGCCAGCGCAAGGCCTACGGCGAACTGATGGACTGCACGCCGAGCCGCTTCCTCGACGAGCTGCCCGAGGCCGACCTCGACTGGGAGGGCCGCGCCGACAAGGAAGACCCCGAGAAGAAGCAGGCCCGCGGCAAGGATGCCATCGCCGGGCTGCGTTCGCTGCTGGGGTGAGCGTCAGGCCGGGGCGCGAGGGGGCTTGTCAGGCAGCCAGCTGCGCCTCGGCGAAGTCGACCAGATTCTGGTAATCGCGCCGGCGAATGATGGTCTCGACGATCTCGGCATCCAGGTTCAGATAGTCGTGGACCAGAGCATTGCGCAGGCCGATGACCTTGTTCCAGGGGATGCCGCTGTCGTCATGGCCCAGGCTCTTCAGCTTGGAGAAGGTCTGGCGGGCGTCGCTGGGTACCACGACGCCCAGCGACTTCAAGCGTTGCTTGGCAATGCCGATGCAGGCTTCGGTCAGCAGCTGCAGGTTGCGCTCCGCCGCCCGATAGAGCAGGGCGTTCAGGCCGTCGGGAGCCGTGGCGGCCTGATGCAGCAGCGCCAGTTCCTCGGCCAGGGTCGCCAGGTGTTCCCGCATGGCATTGATGTATTCGGTTTCCACGTGATGGGTGCTCGTTGCCTCAGGCGTAGTGCTGCTGATGATACTGGTGATCGATTTCCCACATCGAGGTGATGCGTTGTTCTTCCCGAATCAGCCTCAGCTTGTCGCTGGCGAGCAGTACCCGGCCGGTGCGGATGATCGCATGCGCCAGCGGAAGCGGTGCCAGGTTGATATCCACGATGGAGAGCTGGTCTTCCGCAAGGCCCAGTTCGTCCTGCCAGGTCTGGGCCAGCAGCTGGGGGCGGAGACGGCGTTCCAGAGCGTCCTTCTCGAAGTGGTGAAAGGCCACGGCGAGGTCGTAGTCGCTGTCGGCGCCGGCGGTCCCCTTGGCGCGTGAGCCATAGAGCCAGAGTACGGCGATGTCGTCGTCCCGGGTCGCCAGTTCGGCGAGGCGCTGCAGGATATCTGTCGGATCGGCCATCGTTGCTCCTCTGGCAGGTCGGTGCCGGTATCTGGCGATAGTCTAGCAAGTCAGCCCCCGTCTCGATTCCCTTTTCTCCGGGCCAGCGGCGCCATCGTCTGTCGCGATCTGCCCGTTGCGCGAGGACTGCCTCACTCGTAACGGGTGTCGGAAAGGTCCGCGTAGCGGCCGGTGAAGGGCTTGGGCCGCGGAAAGGCCAGGTCGCCGTGCTTGCTGGTCTGCAGCCCCAGGCCGACCAGTGCCTCGGCCAGCTTGACCGCGGCGGTGACGCCCTCGATCACCGGCAGGCCCACAGCGTCGCTGATGCGTGCGGTGAGGTCGGCCATGCCGCCACAGCCCAGCACGATGGCGCCGATGTTGTCGGCGTCGCGGGCGCGGCGGCACTCGGCGACGATCCGCTCGAAGGCGGCGTCGCCGTTGTCCTCCAGGTCGAGCACCGGGATCTCCGCGGCGCGCACTCGCCGGCAGTGCCCAGCGAAGCCGTAGCTGGCCAGCAGGTGCTCGGCGATGATGCCGGTGCGCCCCAGGGTAGTGACGATCGAGAAGCGCGTGCTGACCAGGGTCGCCATGTGAAAGGCGGCCTCGGCAATGCCGATCACCGGGGCCCGGGTCAGTTCGCGGGCGGCCAGCAGCCCCGGGTCGCCGAAGCAGGCGATGATGTAGGCATCGGCGCCTTCGGCCTCGCCGCGACGGATCTCCTCGGTGACGCCCACGGCACTGATCGCCTCGTCGAAGTGGCTTTCGATGGACACCGGGCCGCTGTCGGGATTGACCGCGGTAATGCGGGTGCCGGGCGCGGCGATGCGCTCGGCGGCCTCGCCGATGGTGGCCGTCATGCCGGCGGTGGTGTTGGGGTTGATGACACGCAGATCCATCGGCTCGCCTCGCAGTGGTGGCTGTCTTTCCGGGTCAAGATAAACAACTCGCCGGGGCACAGGAACAACATGTCTTGATTTTTTGTATACAAAAAGTGATGATCCAGTGTCATGTCGCTATTGTCGCCGTGCCGCGATGGTGCATGGCCAAGGCGGCGCCTGCGACATTCGAGGGGGTTGCGCGATCAGTGCGGACAACCTAGCTTTTAATTGTATACATTGGTGAGCCGTGTCAGGCTGGCGAAGCTGTGCTCTCCGGCCGTGCGGCCATCGCGAACAACAATCGCGAACAACAAAAGGACCCCGGGAATGATGACACCACGCGACTCCGACTACCCTCGTGACCTGATCGGCTACGGCCGCACGCCGCCGCAGGCCGACTGGCCCGGCCGGGCGCGCATCGCCGTGCAGTTCGTGCTCAATTACGAGGAGGGCGGCGAGAACTGCGTGCTGCACGGGGACGAGGGGTCCGAGCAGTTTCTCTCCGAGATCATCGGCGCCGAGTCCTACCCGGATCGCCACCTGAGCATGGAGTCGATCTACGAGTACGGTTCCCGGGCCGGTGTCTGGCGCATCCTGCGCGAGTTCGAGCGCCGCGGCCTGCCGTTGACGGTGTTCGGCGTGGCGATGGCGCTCGAACGCAACCCCGAGGTGGCGCACGCCTTCAAGGAACTGGGCCACGAGATCGCCTGCCACGGCTACCGCTGGATCCACTACCAGAACGTGCCGGAGCGCATCGAGCGCGAGCACATGAAGCGCGCCATCGAGATCTTCCAGTCGCTCTACGGCGAGAAGCCGCTGGGCTGGTATACCGGCCGCGACAGCCCCAACACCCGGCGACTGGTGCTCGACGAGGGCTCGTTCCTCTACGACAGCGACTACTACGGCGACGACCTGCCGTTCTGGACCCGTGAGGCCGACAGCCAGGGCAAGCTCCACGACCACCTGATCGTGCCCTATACCCTCGACAGCAACGACATGCGCTTCGCCGCGCCGCAGGGCTTCAACACCGCGGAGCACTTCTTCACCTACCTGCGCGACGCCTTCGACGTGCTATATGCCGAGGGCGAGGACACGCCGAAGATGCTCTCGGTGGGCATGCACTGCCGGCTGCTGGGGCGCCCCGGCCGCTTCCGTGCCCTGCAGCGCTTCCTCGACCACATCGAGGCCCATGATCGGGTCTGGGTGACCCGCCGCGTGGATATCGCCCGCCACTGGGCCGAGCATCATCCGGCTCCGGCGCGCTAAGCCCGGGCTTATTGCAGGATGCCGTATCTAGCGAGGCTGATCCGTCGACAGCCTGTCTCCGGCGCCTCTCGCTTGAGAGGATCCCAACACTTTCAGGACACACCATGCACCAACGTTCCTACTACTCGCCCAAGGGCGGGCTGCCGCCCCAGACCCAGCTGCTCTCGGACCGCGCGGTATTCACCGAAGCCTATGCGGTGATCCCCAAGGGCGTGCTGCGCGACATCGTTGCCAGCTACCTGCCGTTCTGGGACAACACCCGGCTTTGGGTGCTGTCGCGCCCGCTGTCCGGCTTCGCCGAGACCTTCTCCCAGTACATCATGGAGGTCGGCCCTGGCGGCGGCAGCGATCGGCCGGAGCTCGACCCGGGCGCCGAGGGCGTGCTGTTCGTGGTCGAGGGCGAGCTGACCCTTACCCTGGCCGGCGAACGCCACATCCTGACGCCGGGCGGCTACGCCTTCATCCCGCCGGGCTGCGACTGGCAGGTGCGCAATGCGGCCGACAGCGAGGTGCGCTTCCACTGGATCCGCAAGGCCTACGAGTTCGTCGAGGGGCTTGGCGTGCCGGAGCCCTTCGTGGTCAACGAGGTCGACGTCGAGCCGACGCCGATGCCTGACACCGACGGCAAGTGGACGACCACGCGCTTCGTCGACCCGGCCGACCTGCGCCACGACATGCACGTCAACATCGTCAACTTCCAGCCCGGCGGGGTGATCCCCTTCGACGAGACCCACGTCATGGAACACGGCCTGTACGTGCTCGAGGGCAAGGCCGTCTACCACCTCAACCAGGACTGGGTCGAGGTCGAGGCCGGCGACTACATGTGGCTGCGCGCCTTCTGCCCGCAGTCCTGCTACGCCGGCGGCCCGGGGCCGTTCCGATATCTGTTGTACAAGGACGTCAATCGCCACCCGAAGCTGCGTCTGGACAGCCGCTGATAGAGCGCCAGCCTGAGGGGCGCCGGGGGCAGGCGGGGAAGGAGGTCCGATGCCACGGATGGCATCGGTAGCGCCCAAGGAAGGGTTCACAGCGCCTCCTTGATGGTCCGACACTTCGGAGCCTGCTGCCGGGTCAGCCCCGGTGTGCAGGCCGGCTGGAGAATGAATCCGAGGAAGCCAATATGCTGGAACTCAAGGCCGAGCTGCTGACGCCGGAGGCGTTCGCCCCGTTCGGCGACGTCATCGACACCCGCGTCAGCGACTCCTTTCCGATCAACGCCGGGCGTACCCGGCGCTACCATGACCTGGCCCGGGTCGAGACTCTCGGCGAGGCGCCGCGGACGCTGATCAGCATCTTCGTCAGCCAGCCGGTCGAGGTGCCACTGTCGATCGACTTCCTGGAGCGCCACCCGCTGGGCAGCCAGGCCTTCATGCCGCTGCACGAGGAACGCTTCCTGGTCGTCGTGGCGCCGCCGGGCGAGATGATCGACCCCGGCGAGGTGCGCGCCTTCGTCACCGACGGCCGCCAGGGCGTCAACTACCGGGCCGGGACCTGGCACGCCATCCAGGCGGTGCTCGACCGCGAGGGCGAGTTCCTGGTCGTCGATCGCGGCGGTCAGGGCCACAACTGCGACGAGCACCCGCTGGCGGCCCGTATTCGGCTCGCCTGAAAAATATCGGAAATTAATTCCGTAAAACTATCGGCGGCCCGGGTCGTCGATCCCCCACTTCCTGCCACACCTTTCCTGCACGCCGGCCAATGCCGGCGTTTTTTTGCTGCAGTGCAACCGTGAGTCCTGGGTCGGGCACCGTGCCGGTGGTGCCGCGGGCGAGGTTTTCGTTGCCAGAATTTTTTAATGGAAAATATTTCCAAAAATATTGACAGCTCGGGCGGGCCAGCCTAACTTGGCAGCAACAACAACGATTCGAACCGCTCAGGAGGATCCGCCCGTGACCAGGATGACCGCAGCAGAAGCCGCCGTTCACGTGCTCAGGAAGGAAGGCGTCGACGTCGCCTTCGGCCTGCCCGGCGCCGCCATCAACCCCTTCTACGCCGCCCTGCGCAAGGTCGGCGGCGTGGACCACGTGCTCGCCCGCCACGTCGAGGGCGCCTCGCACATGGCCGAGGGCTACACCCGCGCCCGGGCCGGCAACATCGGCGTGTGCATCGGCACCTCCGGTCCGGCGGGAACCGACATGATCACCGGGCTGTACTCGGCCAGTGCCGATTCCATCCCCATCCTGTGCATCACCGGGCAGGCGCCCAGCGACAAGCTGCACAAGGAAGACTTCCAGGCGGTGGACATCAAGGCCATCGCCGGGCCGGTCACCAAGTGGGCGATCACCGTGCTCGAGCCGGCCCAGGTGCCGCGCGCCTTCCAGCAGGCCTTCCAGCTGATGCGCAGTTCACGGCCCGGCCCGGTGCTGATCGATCTGCCGATCAACGTGCAGATGGCCGAGATCGAGTTCGACCCCGACACCTACGAGCCGCTGCCGGCCTACAAGCCGACCGCCAGCCGCGCCCAGATCGAGAAGGCGCTGGCCATGCTCAACGCTGCCGAGCGCCCGCTGCTGGTGGCCGGGGGCGGCATCATCAACGCCGACGCCGCCGACAAGCTGGTCGAGTTCGCCGAGCTCACCGGGGTGCCGGTCATCCCCACCCTGATGGGCTGGGGCACGATTCCCGACGATCACCCGCTGATGGCCGGCATGGCCGGGCTGCAGACCTCGCACCGCTACGGCAACGCGACGCTGCTGGCCTCGGACTTCGTGATGGGCATCGGCAATCGCTGGGCCAACCGCCATACCGGCGACGTGGCCAGCTACACCGAGGGGCGGACCTTCGTCCACGTCGACATCGAGCCGACCCAGATCGGCCGCATCTTCGGTCCGGACTACGGCATCGTCTCCGATGCCGGGGCCGCGCTGGAGCTGTTCATCGAGGTCGCCCGCGACCTCAAGGCGGCCGGCCATCTCAAGGACCGCAGTGCCTGGGCCGAGACCTGCCGCGAGCGCAAGCGCACGCTGCTGCGCAAGACCCACTTCGACGAGGTGCCGGTCAAGCCGCAGCGCGTCTACGAGGAGATGAACCGCGCCTTCGGCAGGAACACCCGTTACGTCAGCACCATCGGCCTGTCGCAGATCGCCGGGGCGCAGTTTCTGCATGTGTACAAGCCGCGTCACTGGATCAACTGCGGCCAGGCCGGCCCGCTGGGCTGGACGATCCCCGCCGCGCTGGGGGTGTGTCGCGCCGATCCGGACGCCGAGGTCGTGGCGCTGTCGGGGGACTATGATTTCCAGTTCATGGTCGAGGAACTGGCGGTGGGCGCGCAGTTCAACCTGCCCTACATCCACGTGCTGGTGAACAATTCCTACCTGGGGCTGATCCGCCAGGCGCAGCGCAACTTCGACATGGACTACTGCGTGCAGCTGGCGTTCGAGAACATCAACTGCCCCGAGATCAACGGCTACGGCGTCGACCATGTCTCGGTGGTCGAGGGGCTGGGCTGCAAGGCGATCCGCGTCACCGAGCCCGGACGCATCGGCGCGGCCTTCGCCGAGGCCCGCGAGCTGATGCAACGGCACCGGGTGCCGGTGGTGGTCGAGGTGATCCTCGAGCGGGTCACCAACATCGCCATGAGCGGCAAGGGGCTGGCCGACGTCAACGAGTTCGAGGCGCTGGCCGAGACCGCCGAGGAGGCGCCGACGTCGATTGCGTCGCTGATGTGATAGAGCCCTGACTCGAGGAGGGGCGCCGGGGACAGGCCTGAAGAGGGTCCGATTCCAGGGAGGGAATCGGTAGCGCCCAGGGAGGGGTTCACAGCGCCCTCGTCCAGGCCTCTCACCGGATCAGCCCCGAGACACAATGTACGATCCAAAGGAATCCGATATGCCCAGATTCGCCGCCAACCTCAGCATGCTGTTCACCGAGGAGGACTTCCTCGACCGCTTCAAGGCCGCCGCGGACGCCGGCTTCAAGGGCGTCGAGTACCTCTTCCCCTACGACTACCCGGCCGCCGACATCAGGCAGCGGCTCGACGACTTTGGGCTGACCCAGGTGCTGTTCAACCTGCCGGCCGGCGACTGGGCCGCCGGCGAGCGCGGCATCGCCTGCCACCCGGATCGGGTCGAGGAGTTCCGCGCCGGTGTCGACCGGGCGATCGACTACGCTAAGGTGCTGGGCAACACTCAGGTCAACTGCCTGGCGGGTATCCAGCCCGAGGGCGTCAGCGATGCCGAGGCCCGCCGCACCCTGGTGGAGAACCTGCGCTTCGCCGCCGACAGGCTCGCCGACGCCGGTATCCTGCTGATCGCCGAACCGATCAACACCCGCGACATCCCGGGCTTCTTCCTCAACCGCACCGAGCAGGCCCTGGCGCTGTTCGACGAGGTGGGAAGCGACAACCTCAAGCTGCAGTACGACATCTATCATATGCAGATCATGGAGGGGGACCTGGCGCCGACCATCGAGAAGCACCTCGATCGCATCGCCCACGTGCAGCTGGCCGACAACCCGGGCCGCCACGAGCCGGGCACCGGCGAGATCAACTACCCGTTCCTGTTCGCCCACCTCGACCGGTTGGGCTACGACGGCTGGATCGGTTGCGAGTACAAGCCCAAGGCAGGTACTCAGGAGGGACTAGGCTGGCTCGATACGGTGCGAGGCTAAGAAGTTTATGGCTGTCGGATGAGCTGTTCCGGCGTCAAGACGACGCGAGGGCGCTATGAACCCCTCCCTGGGCGCTACCTGCGCCATCCATGGCGCAGGACCCTCGCTCTGTCTTGCCCCCGGCGCTCATCCTTTGTGGGTCCTGAGCGACGTGCCCTGTAAGTGACAAACACTCATATCTCAACGTCAGCAAATCACAAGACAGGAGAACAATCATGAGCAAGATTGGTTTTATCGGCCTGGGCATCATGGGCCGTCCCATGGCGGGCCATCTGATCGACGCCGGCCACCAGCTGGTCACCGTCAAGCGCAACAAGCCGCTGGCCGGCGAACTGGCCGACAAGGGTATGCAGGAGCTGGCCGACCCCAAGGCGGTCGCCGAGGCCTCCGAGGTGATCATCACCATGGTGCCGGACACCCCCGACGTCGAGCAGGTGCTGTTCGGCGAGGGCGGGGTGATCGAGGGGCTCAAGCCCGGCACCCTGGTCATCGACATGAGCTCGATCGCCCCGCTGGCGACCCAGGACTTCGCCCGGCGTATACATGAGGCCGGCGGCGAGTACGTCGACGCCCCGGTCTCCGGCGGCGAGGGCGGCGCGATCAACGCTGCGCTGACGATCATGGTCGGCGCCACCCAGGAGGGCTTCGCCCGCGCCGAGCCGCTGCTCGAGATCATGGGCAAGACCATCACCCACATCGGCGGCCACGGCGCCGGGCAGACCTGCAAGGTGGCCAACCAGATCGTCGTCGCCCTGACCATCGAGGCGGTCTCCGAGGGCCTGCTGTTCGCCTCGAAGGCCGGTGCCGACGTCGCCAAGGTGCGCGAGTCGCTGCTCGGCGGCCTGGCCCAGTCGAAGATCCTCGACGTCCACGGCGAGCGCATGATCCAGCGCACCTTCGACCCGGGCTTCAAGATCAAGCTGCACCAGAAGGATCTCAACCTGGCACTGGAAGGCGCACGCAGCCTCAACCTGGCGCTGCCCGGCACCGCCAACGCCCAGCAGCTGTTCCAGGCCTGCGTCGCCCACGACGGCGCCGACTGGGATCACGCCGGCATGGTCCGGGCCCTCGAGGCGCTGGCCAACCACGCGATCGAGTGATCCGCGCGGGCTCATTGCTCGCGCTCCCTTCCCTGGCGTCCCCGCCGCCGGCCTCTCGACACGCCGGCAGGGCGGGGCTTTTTTCACCGAATGCGCACCCGCCGGGCCCTGGCGCCCGGCGGCCCCGGTCGACGCCTTCCGCATCGACCGGCAGCGACGCAATGCCCCCCGAGGAGGTCCGGCATGACGGCGTTCACCCCCTTCGCCGACGAGGCGGCGACCCGCACCTGGCTGACCCGGCTGGCCGAGACGGCCATCGACGCCGTTCATCCCGCCAGCCTGTTGCCCGACCGACTGCCCGATCCGCCGTGCGGGCGTACCGTGGTGGTCGGCGCCGGCAAGGCCGCGGCGGCGATGGCCCGGGCTCTCGAGCGTGCCTGGCAGGCCCGTGCCCGGGACGCCGGACGCGATGACCCGCTGGACGGGCTGGTGGTCACCCGCCACGGGCATGGCGAGGCCTGCCGGCGCATCGAGGTGCTCGAGGCCTCGCACCCCATGCCCGACGCGCTCGGCGAGCAGGCCGCCGAGCGCATGCTCGCCGCGGTGGGCGAGCTCGGCGAGGACGACCTGGTGATCGCGCTGATCTCCGGCGGCGGCTCGGCGCTGATGACCCGGCCGGCGCCCGGGCTGACCCTGCGCCAGAAGCAGGCGCTCAACCGCGAGCTGCTGAGAAGCGGCGCGCCGATCCGCGAGATCAACACCGTGCGTCGCCACCTCTCGGCGATCAAGGGCGGGCGGCTCGCCGCGGCGGCGCATCCGGCGCGGGTGGTCACCTACCTGATCTCCGACGTGCCCGGCGACGTGCCCTCGCTGGTCGCCTCCGGTCCCACCCTGCCCGACGACTCCACGCCCGCCGACGCCCTGGCGGTCCTCGAGCGGCGCGGCATTACCGTGCCCGACAGCGTGCGCCGCCATCTGGTCAGCGACCGCAGCGCGCCGCGCCGCGACGACCCCGGCTTCGCCCGCGACGAAACCGTGGTGCTGGCGCGGGCTGCCGACGCCCTGGCCGCCGCCCGCGAGCGTGCCGCGCGCAGCGGCCTGGACGTACGCGTGCTGGGCGACGACCTCGAGGGCGAGGCCCGTGACCTGGGCCGGGCCCAGGCGATGCTGGCGCTCAAGGCCCAGGGCGAGTGCCGTCGTCCGCTGCTGATCCTATCCGGCGGCGAGACCAGCGTCACCGTCCGCGGCGAGGGCCGCGGTGGGCGCAACGTCGAGTACCTGCTGGGGGTGTTCGACACCCTCAAGGGCGCCGAGGGCATTTACGCCCTGGCCATCGACACCGACGGCATCGACGGCTCCGAGGACAACGCCGGGGCGGTGATCAGCCCCGACCATTGGCAGCGCGCCTGCGAGGCCAGGCTATCGCCGGCCGACTACCTGGCGCGCAACGATGCCTACCGCTTCTTCGCCGCGCTCGAGGCGCTGATCGTCACCGGGCCGACGCGCACCAACGTCAACGACTTCCGCGCCCTCCTGGTGATGCCGCGCCGGGACGGGGACGGTGTGAGGGAGGATGGGATGGGGGGTGCCTTGTGATGAGTCTCCGCGAAGCCCGCCGCCACGCGCCCATCCGTCGCACCAAGATCGTCGCCACCCTGGGCCCCGCCAGCGACCGTGCAGGCGTGCTCGATGCGATGATCACCGCCGGTGTCGACGTGGTGCGCCTCAACTTCTCCCACGGTAGCCCCGAGGACCATCGCCGCCGCCTGACCGCGGTGCGCGAGGCCGCCGAGCGCCACGGTCGCACCGTGGCCGCGCTGGGCGACCTGCAGGGGCCCAAGATCCGCATCGCGCGCTTCGCCGAGGGCGCGGTGACCCTCGAGATCGGCCAGCCCTTCGTGCTCGACGTCTCGCTCGACCGTGACGCCGGCGACGCCAGCCGGGTCGGCTGCGACTACCAGCAGCTCGCCGGGGACGTCGCCCCGGGCGATGTGCTGCTGCTCGACGACGGCCGCCTCGAGCTCGAGGTGGAACGGGTCGAACCGCCGAGGGTGCACACCCGGGTGCGGGTCGGCGGCAAGCTCTCCAACAACAAGGGCATCAACAAGCAGGGCGGCGGGCTGTCCGCCGCGGCGCTCACCGACAAGGACCGCGAGGACCTGCAGACCGCCATCGACATCGGCGTGGACTATCTGGCGGTGTCCTTCCCGCGCTCGGCGGCCGACATGCAGCTCGCCCGCGAGCTGCTCGGCGAGGCGGGGGCCGAGATCGGCCTGGTGGCCAAGATCGAGCGCGCCGAGGCGGTGGCCGACGACGCGACGCTGGACGGCATCATCTGCGCCAGCGAGGCGGTGATGGTGGCCCGCGGCGATCTCGGCGTGGAGATCGGCGACGCCCAGCTGATCGGCGTGCAGAAGCGCCTGATCCAGCGCGCGCGCACGCTCAACCGCGCGGTGATCACCGCCACCCAGATGATGGAGTCGATGATCGAGTCGCCGCTGCCCACCCGCGCCGAGGTGTTCGACGTCGCCAACGCCGTGCTCGACGGCACCGATGCGGTGATGCTCTCCGCCGAGACCGCCGCCGGCGACTACCCGGTGGAGACCATCGAGGCGATGGACCGGCTGTGCCTGGGCGCCGAGCGCGAGCGCAGCGCCCAGGAGTCCAAGCACCGCATCCACGAGGGCTTCTCGCGGATCGACGAGACCGTGGCCCTGTCCGCCATGTACGCCGCCAACCACCTCTCCGGCGTGGCGGCGATCGCCTGCATGACCTCGACCGGCTACACGCCGCTGATCGCCTCGCGGATCCGCTCGGGGCTGCCGATCGTCGGCCTCGCCCACAGCCCCATCGCCCAGCGGCGCATGGCGCTGTATCGCGGCGTGGTCTCGCTGCCCTTCGACACCACCGACATCCCCGCCGAGGCCCTCGATGCCCGCGCCCTCCAGTTGCTGCGCGAGCGCGGTATCGCCGAGTCCGGCGACCACGTGATCCTCACCCGCGGCGATCACGTGAACGCCCACGGTGGCACCAACACGGTGAAGGTGCGGGTCATGGCGCCGTGATGCCGCGGACCGGCGCTCCGGTCCGGGTGTTGCGAAAGGCCGGGTGGCTGTCTAGGATGTACCGATCAGTACATTTTCAGGCAGCAACTGCCAGGGAGTCAGCGAATCCATGACCACCTCGACCTATTCGCAACTGTTCAGCCCGGTGCGTCTCAAGGGGCGTGAGCTTACCAACCGCGCCGTCCTGGCGCCCATGACGCGGGTCAGTGGTACCGCCGAAGGGCACGCCACGGCGGCGATGCGTGACTACTACCGCGATTTCGCCGCGGGCGGCTTCGCCACGCTGATCACCGAAGGCATCTATACCGACGAGGCGTACAGCCAGGGGTATCTCGGTCAGCCAGGCCTGGCCAACGACGCCCAGCGCGACAGCTGGCGGCCGGTGGTGGAGGCGGTGCACGACCAGGGCGGGGTGTTCATCGCCCAGCTGATGCATGGCGGCGCCCAGACCCAGGGCAACCGTTTCCGTGACGATACCGCCGGGCCCTCCGCCGTGGCGCCGAAGGGCGAGCAGCTCGGCTTCTATGGCGGCCAGGGGCCGTACCGCGTGCCGCGGGAGATGAGCGAAGCGGACATCGAGGCGGTCATCGCCGGCTTCGTCGATGCGGCCCGGCGCGCCCGCGAGGCCGGCTTCGACGGGGTCGAGCTGCACGCCGCCAATGGCTATCTGCTCGACCAGTTCCTCTCCACCGGCTTCAACCGGCGCCGCGATCGCTGGGGTGGCAGCGTCGAAGGGCGCCTGGCCCTGCCCCGTGCGGTCATCCGGGCGGTCCGCGACGCGGTCGGCGAGGATTTCCTGGTCGGCATCCGCCTCTCCCAGGTGAAGGTGACCGATCCGGACTACCGCTGGGCAGGTCTGGACGAGGCCGATGCCCTGCTGCGGGGCGTGGCCGAGGAGGCCCTGGATTACGTGCATCTTTCCGATATCGAAGCGCGGGCGCCCGCTTTCGAGGGCACCGAGCAGAGCCTGGCGGCCCTGGCGCGGGAACGTGTCGGCGTGCCGGTCATCGCCAACGGCAACCTCGGCGACCCGGCGGTGGCGGAAGCGGTGCTGGCCGCCGGCGAGGCGGACCTGGTGGCGGTCGGCAAGCTGGCGCTGGCCAACCGTGACTGGCCGCGGCGCGTGCGCGAGGGCCTGCCGCTGACGGCGATGGATTTTGCTATGCTGGCCCCGCACGCCAATCTGGCCAACGAAGCGCAATGGCGAGAACGCAATGGAGTCTCCCCAAACCACACCGACACCCGGGAAACCGCCGCTCCGGCGTAAGGGCGAACAGACCCGGCGTCGCATCGTCGACGCCGCCGCCGAGCTGTTCCATGCGCGCGGCGTCGACGGCACCGGCCTGGACGCCATCCTGCGCCGGGCCGGTGCCGGCAAGAGCCAGTTCTACCAGCACTTTCGCAACAAGGATGCGCTGGTCGAGGCGGTGCTGGGCGACTTCGAGGCACGCCTCGAGGCGTCCATGACACCGCTGCGCGGGGAGATCGCCACCCTGGCGGATCTGGAGCGCTGGCTGCTCGGCTTCATCGAGGAGCTGGAGGCGTTGCACTGCCGACGTGGCTGCCCCGCGGGGACCATCGTGGCCGGCCTTCACGAGAGCGAGGACGGCTATCGCGAGGCCGTGAAGACCTGTTTCGCCGGGATCGAGTCGGCGCTGACGCCGGTCATCGCCGACCTGCAGGCGCGGGGCGAGATCGCCGCCACGGCGCCGCCCGCATCGCTGGCGGCCTTCGTCATAGCCCTGCAGCAGGGCGCGGCGACCCTGACCAAGGCGCAGGGCGAGGCCGCGCCCGCGCGCGAGGCGATCCGTCAGGCCGTGGCGCTGCTGCGGGGTGGTGCCCCGCCCTGAGTTCAGGAGCCGGCGGCGCCGGTTCCCTCCTGACCTTCCCCGGCCTTTCCGGCCGCCCTACAGCCCCAGCTTGCCGCGCAGGGTCGAGAGGTCCTCGGCCAGCACGGTCACCGGACCGACCAGGGCGCGGCGGTCCTTGTCGCTGACCTTCTCGTAGCTGACGAAGCCCGCCTCGGGGTCGTCCGCCGCCAGCCGGTAATGGGCGAGCGTCGCCTCGACGGCGGCGAAGTTGTCCTCGACGCGCCGGACGAACGCCGGGTCTTCCTCGGCGATCAGCGGCCTGAACAGCGCGAAGATCTTCTGCGAACCGTCCACGTTGCCCTGGAAGTCCCACAGATCGGTGTGGCTGTAGCGATCCTCCTCGCCGCTGACCTTGGTCGCGGCCACTTCCTCCATCAGTGCCGCGGCGCCACCGACCACCCTGGCGGGCGGGAAGGTCAGGCCCTGGACGCGGGATTCCAGGTCCTGAACGTCGCTCATCAGGCGCTTGGCATAGGGGGCGAGCCCGTCGGTGGTCTGCCGCTTGAACAGGCCGTACTCGAGGCGATGGAAACCGGTGAAGTCGGGATCGTCGACGCCCTTCTCGTAGTCGTCCTCGCGGGCATCGATGCTGGCGTCGAGGTCGGCGAACAGTTCGGCGACCGGCTCGATGCGCTCGTAGTAGACGCGGGTCGGCGCGTACAGCGACCGGGCGCGCTCGAGGTCGCCGGCCTCGATGGCCCGGGTGAAGTCGCGGGCGTGGCCGACGAAGGCGTCGAGGTTGTCGAGCACGTAGAGCTTGTAGTCGGCGACCGGCTCGACCAGCGCCTCGGGCTCGACATCCGCCCGGGCGGGGGCCTGCAGGGCCATGAGGCCGAAGGCGGCAGCGGCAATCAGCAGCGAACGGGATGACATGCAATGACTCCTTGGTCGGGGGTGGGGTTGTGGATCGGCATCAGGTCGCGGTCGCCTCGAGCAGCGCGCGGCCCAGGTAGTCGGTTGTGTCGACGACGCCCGGCAGGGTGAAGAAGTAGCCCCCGCCGACCGGCTGGATGTACTCCTCCAGCGGCTCGCCGTTGAGGCGGTTCTGCACGGTGATGAAGCCCGCCTGCAGATCCGCCTGGTAGACGATGAACAGCAGGCCCATGTCGAACTGGCCGTTGGCCTCGACGCCGTTGGAGTAGTTGAAGGGCCGGCGCAGGATGCGATGTTTCTCGAAGCCTGGCGTGCGGGGGTTGGCCAGACGGATATGGGCGTCGAGCGGGGTGATCCTGCCCTCGGGATCGGCGGCGTAGTCGGGCGTGTCGTGTTCCTGCGCGCCGTCCAGCGGCGCGCCGCTGGCCTTGTGGCGGCCGAACACGGCTTCCTGCTCGGCCAGCGGGGTGCGATCCCAGCGCTCCACGTAGTTGCGGATGATGCGCACCACCTGATAGCTGCCGCCCCGGGTCCAGGCCGGCTCCTCGGGGTCGTCGCCGGTCCAGATCAGCGCGTCCATCAGCGTCGCGTCGTCGGTGTCCGGGTTGGCGGTGCCGTCGCGAAAGCCCAGGTAGTTGCGCGCGCTGGGCGTCGGGCCGTTATCGCGGGGTGGCACCACCGGGACCGTGCCCTCCTGCTTCCAGCGCACCATCAGCAGCCCCGGGGTGTGCTTGATGAGATCGCGCAGGGCGTGAAGGGTGGTGTCGTGGGTGTTGGCGCAGATCTGCAGCGACAGGTCGCCGTGGCAGCGCTCCGGCTCCAGGGCATCGTTGGGGAAGCCGGTCATGCGCTGCAGGTGACGCGGCCGGGCGTCGGCCAGGCCGAAGCGCGTATCGAACAGCGAGGCGCCGAGCGAGACGGTGACGGTCAACCCGTCCGGGGCGATGGTCGGCCCGAGGATGCCGGAGTCCGCCGGCGGGTAGGCGGGGTCGCGCTCGGGGTAGGTACCGCCTTCGGTCAGGAAGGCGATGCGCTCGGTGAGGGTGCGCAGCAGGCGTTCGAGCCCGGTGCGGTTGCGGGCCAGTACGTCGCAGGCGACCACCATGCCGGCCGCCGGTCGCGGGGTGAGAATGCCCTGCTGGTGGCGGCCGTGGAAGGGGTAGGCCTGCGCCGTGGTGGTGCTGACCGGGGCACCGGTGACGGCATGATCATCGGCGGCCCGGGCCGGCCGTCCCAGGCCGCCGGCGGCGACACCGGCGCCGGCCGCGCCGAGCCCCTGCAGGAAGCGGCGGCGGTCCAGCGTGAACGGGCAGCGTGAAGGGGTGTCGGGTTGGTCACTCATGGCGGAAAACCGTGGTAGTGCAAGGAGGAAGCATCAGCCGTTCAGGGCCAGCGCGGGGTTGAGTCGCTGCAGGATGTCGGCCAGCGCCCGGGTGTCCGCCACCAGGGCGTCGCGGTCGGCGCCGTCGCCGGCCGTGGCGCTATCGGGCAGGGCTGTCTGGAGCGTGTCGAGTGCGTCGTGCAGCCGCTGGCGCAGCTGCGGGGCACGGCGCTCGAGCAGCGGATCGAGCAGCGAAACGATCTTGTCGGCGCCCTGGGTCAGGCCGCGCAGGTCGCGCCGCTCGCGGGCCTCCAGCGCCGGCCGGTCCCCGGCCGGGTCGGCGTTGTGGTCGAGCCAGACCTGCAGGGCCCGGGCGCTGCCGTCGGCCAGCTGGGCCGGGGGAATCGACGCCTGGCGCAGGCGCGTCGTCAGGGTGCGGGCGTCCTCGACCAGCTGCGCGGCGACCGGTGCCAGGCCCTCGGTGCGGCCGGCCGTGAACAGGCCGTGGGCCAGGCGATGGAAGCCGACGAACTGCGGGTCGTTCTCGCGGCGCGCGAAGTCGTCGGCGCGGGCGTTGAGGCGCTGATCCAGGTCGCTGAACAGCCCGGTGGCCATCGCCAGGCGCTGGTCGATCAGCCGCGCCCGGCGGTAGGCGGCCCGTGCCGCGTCGAGATCCCCGGCGGCAATGGCCTGGTGCAGGGTGTCGGCGGCGTCGGTCAGCCGGCGGCCCTGCAGGGTGAGATAGACTTTGTACTCGGCCAGGGCACCGATGAAGTCCTGGCGCGACAGGCGGGCCACCGGCGCCGCGTCGTCATTGGCGGTGACGTGCAGCGTGCCGCGCGGATTGCTCAGCAGGCCGCAGGTCATGGTGTAGTCGCCGGGCGCGAGGCGGGCGGTCAGCGGCTGGTGCAGGCCGGGGGCGATGTTCTCGCGCTCCTCGAGCACCATCACCCCGTCGAGAATCTCCCACTCGATGGCACGCTCGGAGTCGTTGACGATGGTGAAGGTGGTGTCGCCGGCGGGCACGCTGAGCGTCTCGGGCCGGCAGCCCTCGGCGGTTACGACCAGCCGGGTGCCGGCGTCGGGGCTGCCACGGCCGTCCAGCGACAGGGCGAACAGCCCCAGCGCGGCCAGCATCGCCGCGGCGGCGGCCGGCACGCCCAGCCTGAGCAGACGCGATGACGGGGGGGTAGATTGACTCATGGTGGCTCTCCGGTCAGCGGGCATCGGCCGGCGGGGTGGCGGCCCGCGCCGGGGCGGGGCGGAAGAAGGCCAGCAGGGTGATCAGCAGGTAGCCCACATAGACCACGGCCTCGCCGAGCGTGGGGGCGGGCTGGTAGCCGAACACGCCCGAGAACACCGCGCCCAGCGGCGAGTCCAGCGGCAGGCGCCCGCCCAGATCGAAGAGCACCTGCTGGGCGTGGTTCCACAGCCCGGCCTCGTGCAGGGCGCGCACGGCGCCGGCAAGCAGGCCGGCGGCCACCAGCAGGATGAACAGCCCGGTCAGGCGGAAGAAGTGCGCCAGGTTGAGCCGCAGGCTGCCGCGGTAGATGGCCAGGCCCACCGCCACCGAGGCGAGGATGCCCAGCAGGGCGCCCAGCGGTGCGGCGGCGCCGGCACTCTGCTGGAACACCGCGAGCAGGAAGAACACCGATTCCAGGCCCTCGCGGGCGACGGCGAGAAACACCATGCCGATCAGCGCCAGGCTGTGGCCCCGGCCGCTGGCGAAGGCATCGTCGAGGGCGCCGGTCAGCGCCTGGCGCATGCCCCGGGCGGCGCGACGCATCCAGAAGACCATCCAGGTCAGCACACCCACGGCGACCAGGCCGACGAAGGCCTCGAACAGCTCCTGCTCGCGCCGGGGAAACTCGGCACTGGCGAACTGCAGGCCGGCGCCGACAAGCAGCGCCAGCGTGGTGGCCAGAAGGATGCCGACCCACACGGCGGGCATCCAGGCGCCGCGGCCGGTCTGCTTGAGATAGCTGGCGATGATGCCGACGATCAGGGCGGCTTCGAGCCCTTCGCGCAGCATGATGAGAAAGGGAACGAGCATGTCGGTGTCCTGGCGAGACGAGGTAAGAGGACGCATTATCGATAACGAATGAGATTCGTTATCGAATGCAAAGGTTACTCCTTCCTCTGGGGCGGCGGCAAGTCGCCCGGGATGGCAGAATGTCGCGAGGCGCACCAACAGATGCTCGAGGGAGGCAGCGATGACGGAAACAGCGAATGCGGGAGAGGTGCCCGGCGACAAGGGCCTGCCCGAGACCGGAAGCGACCTGCTGGCGGACGTGAGCCTGCCGGCGGCGGTGATCCACGAGCCGGCGCTGGCCCACAACCTGGCGTGGATGCAGCGCTTTACCGAGGCCCACGGCGCGTATCTCGCGCCCCACGGCAAGACCACCATGGCGCCGGCGCTGTTCCAGCGCCAGCTCGACGCCGGTGCCTGGGGCATCACCCTGGCCACCGCGCCGCAGTGCCGGGCGGCCTTCGCCGCCGGCGTGACACGCCTGCTGATGGCCAACCAGCTCGTCGGCCGGGCCAACCTGACGATCGTCGCCGAGCTGCTGGCCGCCGGTGCCGAATTCTGCTGCGTGGTCGACGGCGCGGACAACGTCGGCGAGCTGGGGGCCTTCTTCGCCGACCGGGGGCAGACCCTCGACGTGCTGATCGAGCTGGGCGTGCCCGGCGGGCGCACCGGCTGTCGCAGCGTGGAACAGGTCGAGGCACTGGCGCGCCGGATCGCGGCCGAGCCGGCGCTGCGCCTGATCGGCCTGGAGGGCTACGAAGGCGTGGTGCAGGCGGCCGATCCGGTCTCGGCGGTGCGCGACTATGCCGCGCGGCTGGTCGAGGCGGCACGGCGGCTCGATCGGGCGGGGCACTTGCCGGTCGAGGCGCCGATCATCACCGCGGCGGGGTCGGCCTGGTACGACCTGGTGGCCGAGGTCTTCGAGGCGTCCGGGATTACCTCGCGCTTCACGCCGGTCCTGCGCCCCGGCTGCTACGTGGTCCATGATCACGGCATCTACCGCGAGGCCCAGCAGGGCGTGCTGGCGCGTCGCCCGGCCCTGCACGAGGGCCTGCGCCCGGCGCTGGAGGTCTTCGCCCAGATCCAGTCGCTGCCCGAGCCGGGGCTGGCGATCGCCGCGCTCGGCAAGCGCGATATCGGCGCCGATACCCTGCCGGTGCCGCTGCGACGCTTCCGCGAGGGCGGGCGTGCCGATCAGCCGCTGGACGTGACGGGCTGGCGGGTGACCCGGCTGATGGACCAGCACGCCTTCCTGGCGCTGCCGGCGGAGGCGGGCGACGTGCGCGTAGGCGACGTGCGCGTCGGCGACATCGTGGCCTTCGGCGCCTCGCACCCCTGCCTGACCTTCGACAAGTGGCGCCGAGTGCTGCGTGTCGACGCTCACCTCGCGGTGCAGGAGGTGATGGCGACGTCCTTCTGACGCGCCGACGGCCCGGGGCGGGCCGCGACGCCATGGAGTCGCCCGGGCTCAGCGGGCGGCCGGCCAGTGGAACATGCCTGCCTTCTTGCGGAGGATGGTGGCGACGATGGGGGGCTCGCTGGGCCGGCCCGCCAGGCCGTAGCAGACGTGCAGCGGCAGCAGGTGCTCCTCCCGGGGATGGCAGAAGCGGGCATGGGGGGCGCGCTCCCAGTGGACCAGCCGCTCGGTACGCTGGGCTTCGGTGAGCCCCGTGTCGCAGCAGGTCGCCTCGAGCCACGCCTCGAAGGCCAGGTTGCGGGCCTCGATCTCCGGGGTGCTGGGCCCGAAGAACGCCTTCATGTTGTGGAAGGAGAACCCGGAGCCGATCACCAGCAGGTTCGGGACGTCCAGCGCCTGCAGGGCCCGGCCGATGGCCAGGTGCGTCCTGGCGTCCAGGCTGTCGACCAGCGACAGCTGCACGCAGGGGATGTCCGCCTGCGGGTACATCAGCTTGAGGGGCACGAACAGCCCGTGGTCGAAGCCGCGCCGGTCGTCGAGCCGGGCCGCTATCCCGGCCTGCTCCAGCGCCTGGTGGACCTGTTGCGCCAGTGCCGGTTCGCCGGGGCAGGGGTAGGTGATCTCGTAGGACTCGGGCGGGAAGCCGTAGTAGTCGTAGATCAGCTCGGGGTTGGCCCCCGAGGTGATCGTCGGCACCGACGCCTCCCAGTGGGCGCTGATGACCAGGATGGCGGAGGGTCGGCGCAGCCGGCCGGCGAGCTCGGTGAGCCGCTCCACCATCTCGCGGTGGTCCGGGTCGCCCAGCAGCGGCATCGGGCCGCCGCCATGGGACAGGAAAAGCACATCGGTCGTGGGGGTCATGGCGTTGGCTCCTTCAGGGGAACGCGTTCGGCACGCGTCACTGGACGGTCGCCGCGTGCCGTCCGGCCCCGGCATCCGCGAGGCGCGAGGCCAGCAGGCCGTCCAGCGAGAAGCGTCCCGCGCCCTGGATGGCCAGGGCCAGCATGACCACGAACAGGCTCAGGGCGTACTCGAAGCCGTTGTTGGCGATGAACAGGCCATTGCCGATATGCACCGAGACGATGGCCACCAGCATGGTGAAGGCCACCACCAGCGCCGCCGGACGGGCCAGCAGGCCCAGCACCAGCGCCAGCCCGCCGAAGAACTCGGCACTGCCGGCCAGCAGCGCCATCAGGTGGCCCGGCGCCAGGCCGATGCTGGCCAGCCACTGGCCGGTGCCTTCCAGCCCGTAGCCACCGAACCAGCCGAACAGTTTCTGTGACCCGTGGGCGGCCAGGATCAGCCCCACCGGAACCCGCAGGACCAGCGCGGCCAGGCCGGCGCGGGTGTGCACCAGGTTGTGTGCGAATCGAGAGTTCATGGTCGTCACCTTGATTCTTTCTCTACGAATGTAGCCCGAGGGCCCTTCCCTCGGGGGAGGATGGCGCCACTTTACTGTTGCCGGGAAAAGAGAATAAGAGGGCAGTCATTGGCTGTTTAGCAATGTTGCGTTGATAATATGGGTGCCCCCGCCCTCTGGAGCGATCGATGGACCGTCTCGATGCCATGCGTACCTTCGTCACGGTGGTGAGCGAAGGCAGCTTCACCAAGGCCGCCGAGCGACTGGCGATGTCCCCGCAGCTGGTCAGCAAGTACGTCTCCCGGCTCGAGCAGCACCTGGGGGTGCGCCTGCTCAACCGCACCACGCGCAGGATCCACCTCACCGAAGCCGGCGCCAGCTATCACCAGCGCGCCCAGCAGGTGCTCAGCGACATCGACGACATGGAACACCAGCTCGGCGACCTGCAGACCCAGGCCCGGGGCCGGTTGCGGATCAGCGCGCCGGTGTCGTTCGCCATTCGCCACCTGGCGCCCCTGCTGAGTGACTTCCAGCGCGCGCATCCTGCCGTCGGCATCGACCTGCAGCTGAACGATCGCAAGGTCGACATCGTCGAGGAAGGCTTCGATATCGCCCTGCGGATCGGCCACCTGAAGAGCTCCTCGCTGATCGCCAAGCGGATCGCGCCGGTGCGTCTGGTGCTGTGCGCCTCGCCCGAGTACCTGGCACGGCACGGCACGCCGCGGTGCCCGGAAGACCTCAAGGCGCATCGCCACCTGCGTTACAGCTACATGGAGCCGGAGGCCGGCGAGTCGGTCTTCCGGTGGCTGCCGGGTCGCGGCCAGCCCGCCGACGGGGACCTGGTCAGCAACAACGGTGACGTGCTGGTCGAGGCGGCCATCGCCGGCGCCGGCATCGCCCTGCAGCCCACCTTCATCGCCGGCGCCGCGATCCGCGCCGGGAGCCTGAAGGTCCTCATGCCGGAGCACGAGCCCGAGCCGATGTCGCTCTATGCGGTATACGTCCACCGCCAGCTGCTGGCGAGCAAGGTGCGCTGTTTCGTCGATTTCCTGGAGGGGGCCTTCGGCGACCCGCCCTACTGGGACTGACCAGGGCTGGCGGCCGCGCCACCGACGACACCGGCCCGCATGGCGGCATTGCCGCCCTGCTCGGCGAGGTGGCGCGAGACGGCATCCTCGGGCGTGCCGGTCAGCCCGCGGAACATGCCCATCGAGCCGATCAGCGCTGACGACTCGTAGGGCACGAACACCCGCTCCCCCTGGGCCGCCATGTCGGGAAGGGTCTTGATGTAGGACTGGCCGAGCAGGTAGCTGACCACCGTACGCTTGTGCTCTTCTCCCTCGCCGAGAGACTCCAGCACCAGCTTGATGGATTCGCGTTCCCCCTCGGCACGCAGGATGGCCGACTCCTTGTCGCCTTCGGCATTCAGAATCGCCGACTGGCGCTCCCCTTCTGCCCGGGCAATCGCCGCCTGCTTGTTGCCCTCGGCCTCGGTGACGGTCGCGCGACGCTTGCGCTCGGCCGCCATCTGGAGCCGCATGGCTTCCTCGACTTCCTCGGGCATGCTGATGTCCTGAACCTCGACGCGAGTGATCTTTACCCCCCACTTTGAAGCCGGTTCCTCCATCGCGGACTGGATCTGGTCGTTCACTTCCGACCGGCTCTCGAACAGCTTGTCGAGCTCCATCTTGCCGACGACACTGCGCAGCGTTGTCTTGGCCAGGACCTCTACCGCCTGGACGACGTTCTCGACCTCATACACCGCATTCTTCGGGTCGATGATCTGGTAGTAGAGGGCGCCATTGATCCTCACCGTGACATTATCCGTCGTCACCACTGGCTGGCCCGGGAAGTCCATGACGGTCTCCCGGCGATCGATGCGCGTTTCTTGGCGGCTGACGGCGGTGTAGTCGTCGCCCCGCTTCTCGTAGCGGATCATCGTGATGGCTCGCGGCTGCTCGATGAACGGGATAATGACGTTGATTCCGCTCTCGATGACACGGTGAAACGAACCCAGCCGCTCGATGACCATCACTTCCGACTGGCGCACAATGACCAGCCCCTTGACGATGACGAGAATGCCGATCAGGACAATGATCAGCGCCAGCACGGTGGCCGGAGAAAACAGCAGCGCATCAGCCATGGGAGGCTCCTTCTTCAGGGTGGTTTTCCAGGTGCACGATGGCGGTGGCTCCCTCGAAATGATCGAGGATGACGGGCGTGCCGTCCGGCAGGGCCATTTCCCCGCTGCCGGCCACCCGCAGTCGATAGAGATCGCCCTTGATCTTGATGACGGTGGCCTGGTCGAAATCGCGTGTCAGGGTCTTGAACCGCTGACCGGATTCCTGGCCACTGCCGGTGTTGCCGTACCTCATCCCCCTGGGGGAAAAGTGCGGCTGGAGCTTCCAGACGGCGAGTGGCGCCAGCACGCCCGAGAAGATGCCCATCGCCAGCAACTGCATGCTGTACGAGGCATCCAGGGCCGCCACGCCGGCCGTGAGCAGGGCCGCGGCCCCCAGCGCCAGCATGACGACACCGCCTGTCAGCAGTTCGGATAGCCCCAGCAGCAGGGCGATCAGGACCCATACCACCGGGGGACTCCAGCTCATCATCGTGTCTTGCCTCCTTGTCACTGTAGGGGGCCGGGTACCCGGCTCAGGGTGTCGATCGGACTCGAGCCGCCAGATCGGCGAGGTTCACCAGGGTCAGCTTGCCGTCGCGGAGGAAAGCTCCGGTATCGGCGTAGAAGACGTTGCCCAGCCAGCGGGGCTCGGGGACGGGGGTGTGCCCCACCACGACGGCATCAATGCCGCCGACAGGCGTGATGTCGCCCTCCCTGATGCGGGACCGACTCCAGATAGTCGGCTCCAGGAGCGATTCGGGGCTTTCCCGCAACCCGTTCCAGTTCCGGGGTGGCTCGGCATGACAGATGCCGATGCGCTTGCCATCGACCCCCACCTCCCGACCGAGCGGCAGGTAACGGGCGGCCTCCTCCAGCCGGATTTTCACCTCGCGGGCATTCTCGCCGTGAATCCAGCCGCCCCCGTTCGTCTGCCAGAGATCCCAGTCGTGCCGAGTCCCCTGGTCGCCGAGCGCCGTCAGCGCCAGCCATTCGTGGTTGCCGAGCACGCAATGGCAGAACGGCTCGAATACCAGTGACAGGCAATCGAACGAGCGAGCGCCTCGGTCGATCAGGTCGCCGACACAGAACAGCCGGTCCCGCCGACGATCGAAGTCCACGGCTCGCAGCGCGTCCTGCAGGGCGTCGTACTGGCCGTGGATGTCGCCCACCACGAAGTCGCGCCCCTCGGTATTTTCTTCATGGACGACAAACGCGGGGTCGGCCTTCAGTCCGGGCGTATACAGCCCGGCGAGCTGGCGGAGTTGGTCCGCAACAGCCGCCCGGACCGGGGAATCCTCCTCATTGTCCTTGTCGATCACATCGGCAAGGGTGTCCAGCGAGTGATAACCGTCCGGCAGCAGGTGCCCGTGCACGTCGGCAGTGGCCGATAGAAAGCTCAGGGTCTCGCGGTCCACGCTGAGCCTGGGGTCGACCACCACCCTGGCCTGGCCGTCACGAACCTCGATGGTGAGCATGCCTGCACCCTCCGTTGCGAACGCTGATCGGGGCTGCACCCCGACCACGCCGATTGTCACGATACCCGCGCGAGACGCGTCCTCGGGGAGCGCTTCGAGGGTCGCTCTCCGGCTCTCGTTGAGCCTGCGGGCCTTGCCCAGCTTGCTGCCGGCCTTCTCGCCGATAATGAGCCAATCGGTGCTGGCGCCGATAGCACTTTGCGCCACATCCGTGGCGCCCGACTGGAGGCGGTGGGGCCGGCGCGCTAGGCTGGGCGCGACCGCGCCGGGACAGCGCCGGCCTCGCTCGCCGACTTTGTAAACATCCTCTGACAGGGAATCGTCATGCCACATCGCCCCTTCATCCGCGCGCTCGGGCTGGGCGCCTGCGGCCTGGGCCTCGCGCCATGCGTCGCGGTGGCCGTGGAAAGCCGTTCTGCCACCCAGCCTGACACGGATGTCATCACCGTCACTGCTCCGCGTCTGGCGCGCGAGCTCTACGCCACCCCCGCCGCCGTGTCGGTGATCGACCGTGAGGCGATCGCCCGGGGCCAGCAGCGCGTGCGCCTCGACGAGTCGCTGGCCAGCGTGCCGGGCCTGTACCTGCAGAACCGCTACAATTTCGCCCAGGGCGAGCGCGTGTCGATCCGCGGCTTCGGTGCACGCACGCCCTGGGGCGTACGGGGTGTCACCGTGGTCGTCGACGGCATCCCCTATACCCTGCCGGACGGCCAGGCCCAGCTCGATGCCATCGATCTCGACAGCGCCGAGACCATCGAGGTGATCCGTGGCCCGGCGGCGGTCCAGTACGGCAACGCTGCCGGCGGGGTGATCGACGTCACCACCGCCAGCGGCGAGAGCGACCCGGGCAGCGCGATCCGCGTCGAGACGGGCAGCGACGGCTATCGCAAGCTGTCGGTGCAGAATGGCGGCGTCGAGGGGCCCTGGTCGCATCACGTCAGCGCCTCGGCGATGGACTACGACGGCTATCGCGAGCACAGCGCCGCCCGCAAATATCTGCTCAACGCCAAGTTGAGTCGCGAGCTGGGCGACGACCGCCGGCTCACGGCGATCCTCAACCTGCTCGACAGTCCCTTCGCCGAGGACCCCGGCGGCAAGACGCTCGAATCCGTGGCCGACGATCGCTTCGCCGCCATGGATACGCGGGGTTACTACGACTACTCGCCGGTCGATATCGACTCGGGGCAGGCGGTCGACCAGCAGGTCATCGGCCTGCAGTACGAGGACCTCTCCGCCGGGCCGGGGGCACTCACCCTCAAGGGGTTCTACCTGCATCGCGACTATCAGCAGCAACTGGCCTTCGCCGGGGGCGACCGTGACGTCACGGACGTGCAGAACTACATCGCCTACGATCGCGACTACTACGGCGGCAGCGCCGAGTATCGGCAGTCGCTGACGCTCGCCGGGCGGCCGTTTCGCTACATGGCCGGGGTCGACGTGGCCCGTCAGGTGGATGGCCGCCACAGCGACGACGTGCTGATCGACGGCGAGCATGTGCGCCGCTCCCGGGACGAGACCCAGACGGCGACCTCCGTGGGTCTCTTTGCCCAGGGCGACCTGGACCTGACCGAGCGCTGGACGCTGTCGCTGGGCACGCGCTACGACCGGGTGCGTTTCGACATCGACGATCACCACCTCAGCGATGGCGACGACAGCGGCGATCGGACCTTCGGCCAGTGGAGCGGCAGCGCGGGGCTGAGCTTCCAGTACCTGCCCGATCATCAGTTCTACCTGGCGACCGGCACCGCCTACGAGACGCCGACCTTCTCGGAGTTCGCTACCCCCGACGGCGGCGGCTTCAACCCGGCTATCGAGCCGCAGACGGCATGGAATCGCGAAGTCGGGCTGCGTGGTACCTTCGACAACGGGCTGGAGTATGACGTCGCGGTGTTCTCGACCCGGGTCAGGGATTCCCTGGTGGCCTACGAGAACGCCGCCGGCAAGAGCTACTACCGCAACGCCGGCAAGAGCACCCGCGAGGGCATCGAGACCCAACTGGGCTGGCAGTTCACCCCGAGCTGGCGAGTCGACAGCGCCCTGACCCTGGCGAGCTACGCGTTCGACGACTACCGCGTCGACGGGCAGGATTTTGATGGCAACCGCATCCCCGGCGTGCCGGAGCGGACCTGGGTCAATCGGCTGTCATGGCAGGGATTCGACCGGCGCTTCGCCACCCTGGAGACCCGCTACATCGGCTCGATGGTCGCCGATGACGCCAACGACGAGACGGTCGACGCCGTCTGGCTGGTCAACCTGCGCGCCGGCGACGGCTGGCGCCTGGGCGGCGACACCGTGCTCGAGGCCTATGCCGGGGTGCGCAACCTGTTCGATCGCGAGCACTACGCCAACGTGATCATCAACGCCAGCCATGAGCGCTACTACGACCCGGCGCCGGGGCGCACGGTGTATGCCGGGGTGGGGGTCGAATTCTGAGGGGCAATGAAAAACGCCCCCGGCTTGAGCCGGGGGCGTGGGGCCGACCTCGAGACCGGGCTTACGCCTCGTAGTTGGTCTCGGAGTAGAGCACGCGGGTGCGCAGGGTGTGGTCGACCTGCTTGAGCGCCTCGAGGGCCTTGGCGCCGTAGGCCTTGTCGACGTCGATCACCACGTAGCCGACCTTCTCGTTGGTCTGCAGGAACTGGCCGGAGATGTTGATATCGTTCTCCGAGAGCACGCGGTTGATCTCGGACATCACGCCCGGCACGTTCTCGTGGATGTGCAGCAGGCGGTGCTTGTCCGGGTGGGCCGGCAGCGCCACCTCGGGGAAGTTGACCGAGGTGATGGTGGTGCCGTTGTCGGAGTAGGTAATCAGCTTCTCGGAGACCTCGACGCCGATGTTCTCCTGCGCCTCGAGGGTGGAGCCGCCGATGTGCGGGGTGAGGATCACGTTGGCCAGGCCGCGCAGCGGCGAGACGAACTCCTCGTCGTTGCTCTTCGGCTCGCTGGGGAAGACGTCGACCGCCGCGCCCAGCAGCTTGCCGGCCTTGATCGCCTCGGCCAGGTCCTCGATGACCACGGTGGAGCCGCGCGAGGCGTTGATGAAGATGCTGCCCGGCTTCATCAGCGCGAACTGTTCCTTGGTGATCATCCAGCGGGTCGAGGGCACGTCCGGCACGTGCAGGGTGACCACGTCGGCACGGGCCAGCAGCTCTTCCAGGCTGCCCACCTGTCGGGCGTTGCCCATCGCCAGCTTGGTGACGACGTCGTAGTAGATGACGTCCAGGCCCACCGACTCGGCGAGCACCGAGAGCTGGGCGCCGATGCTGCCGTAGCCGATGATGCCCAGTGTCTTGCCGCGGGCCTCGTGGGAATTCTTCGCCGACTTCAGCCAGCCGCCCTCGTGAGCGCGCGTGCTCTTCTCGGGAATGCCGCGCAGCAGCATGATGGTCTCGGCCAGCACCAGCTCGGCCACCGAGCGGGTGTTGGAGTAGGGCGCGTTGAACACCGGGATGCCGCGGGCCAGTGCGGCGTTCAGGTCGACCTGGTTGGTGCCGATGCAGAAGCAGCCCACCGCGGTGAGCTTCTCGGCGGCGGCGAAGACCCGCTCGTTGAGCTGAGTCCGCGAGCGAATGCCGATGAAGTGCACGTCGCGGATCTTCTCGATCAGCGTCTCTTCATCCAGCGAGGTGGAGAGGTGCTCGATGTTGGTGTAACCGGCGTTCAGGAAGTTATCCACCGCGGACTGGTGAATGCCCTCGAGCAGCAGGATCTTGATCTTGCTCTTGTCCAGGGACGTCTTGGCCATTGTCGATTCAACCCTTTCGTCGACTGACGACGCGAATTGGCGTCGGGAATGTGGAGTCTGTTGGCGGCGTTTCGAGCGGCAACGGCCCGTGGCGGGTACGAAAAGGTGAGGGCCGAGCCAGGCATGGGACAGCGCAACAGGGGGCACATGGTACCACACCGGCCTGTCGCCGGAATGAAAACGCTGCGTGTCCGGCATGAGCGAAATCGAAGTGGTGCCGGCGTGGCCGGGGCAGACGCACCCCGGGGATGAGCGTGTATACTGTGCGCCCAGACCCTGATACTGCGGCGCCGCCTGGCCGGGCGGCCCGTGTCGATGAGCGAGACGCGTCATGGCAGACCAGGAAACCGCAGCGCCCGGCGCTGACGAGGCAACCCCCGACGACTTTGCCGGTACCCTCGACCGGCTCGAGCAGCTGGTGGCTCGGCTGGAAGCCGGCGAGCTGTCGCTGGAGGCGTCGCTGGCGGCGTTCGAGCAGGGCGTGCGCCTGACGCGCGAGGCCCAGCAGCGTCTCGACGCCGCCGAGTTGCAGGTGCGCGCCCTGATGGAACAGCCCGACGGCTCCCTCGCGGACGCGCCCTTCGGCGCCACCGACGCCTCGCCGGAGGATGGCCATGCTCGCTGACGCACCGCAGGGGACGCAGCGCCTGGATGCCGATCGCGAGCGCATCAACGCGCGCCTGGAGGCACTGTTCGCCGGCCGCGTCGCTCCTGCCGAGCGGCTCGACGCGGCGATGCGTCACGGCGTGATCGGCAACGGCAAGCGACTGCGCGCGATCCTGGTGTATGCCACCGGACGCGCGCTGGGTGCCGAGATGGGTGCCCTCGACCCGGCGGCGCTGGCCATCGAGCTGGTCCATGCCTACTCGCTGGTCCACGACGACCTGCCGGCGATGGACGACGACGACCTGCGCCGCGGCCAGCCCACGGTGCACAAGGCGTTCGACGAGGCCAGCGCGATCCTCGCCGGCGACGCCCTGCAGACGCTGGCCTTCGAGGTGCTGGCCGAGGCCGCGCATCCCCGCACGGCGGCGCTGGTGGGCACCCTGGCCCGCGCCGCCGGCCGCGCCGGCATGGCCGGTGGGCAGGCGCTGGACCTCTACGCCGTCGGTCACCGGCTGGATGCCGAGGCGCTGGCGACCATGCACCGTTACAAGACCGGTGCGCTGATCCGCGCGGCGGTGCGCATGGGCGGGCTCGTGGCGGTGCCCGAGGCCGACCCGCGACTGGCGGCACTGGACCGCTACGCGGCGGCGGTCGGCCTGGCCTTCCAGATCCAGGACGACATCCTCGATGTGGTCGGCGACACCGGCACCCTGGGCAAGGCCGCGGGCGCCGATGCGGCCCGCGACAAGCCGACCTATCCGGCGTTGCTGGGCCTCGAGGGCGCCCGTGCCCGCGCCGGAGCCCTGCGCGACGAGGCGCTGGCGGCGCTGGCGGTGCTCGGCGAGGCCGGCGAGCCGCTGGCGGATCTGGCCCGCTACATGATCGAGCGCGACTACTGAGCCAGCATGGTATCGATGACGACTCCACCGAACCGCCGAGACCCGCGCCGTTCAGCCTCCCTCAAGGTGTCCGGGCGACCCGGGGTTGTGGGTCTGTCCATCGAGCCGTGCCTCAACCGACAGAAGACTAGCCCATGAAGCTGTTCGACGAGATTCCGGTCGAGCGCCCGGCCACGCCGCTGCTCGACACCATCGACACGCCCGCCGACCTGCGCGAGCTGCGCCATTCGCAGCTTTCGCAGCTGGCCGACGAGCTGCGGGCCTTCCTGCTCTACAGCGTGGGCTGCACCGGCGGCCACTTCGGCGCCGGGCTGGGCGTGGTCGAGCTGACCATCGCCCTCCACCACTGCCTGGAAACGCCCCACGACCGGCTGGTGTGGGACGTCGGCCATCAGGCCTATCCGCACAAGATCCTCACCGGCCGCCGCGAGCGGATGGCGACCATCCGCCAGCTGCACGGCCTGGCGGCGTTCCCCAAGCGCGACGAGTCGGAATACGACACCTTCGGCGTCGGCCACTCCAGCACCTCGATCAGCGCCGCCCTGGGCATGGCGCTGGCCGCCCGCACGAAAGGCGAGCAGCGCCGCGTGTGCGCGGTGATCGGCGACGGCGCGCTGTCGGCGGGCATGGCCTTCGAGGCGCTGGCCCATGCCGGGCACGTCGATGCCAACCTGCTGGTGGTGCTCAACGACAACGAGATGTCGATCTCCGAGAACGTCGGCGGCATGGCCAGCTACCTGGCGCAGATCTTCGCCAGCAAGACCTACCTCAATGTCCGCGAGGGCGGCAAGAAGGTGCTCTCGCGGCTGCCCGGCGCGCTGGAGCTGGCGCGGCGCACCGAGGAGCACATGAAGGGCATGGTCAGCCCGGCGACGCTGTTCGAGGAGATGGGCTTCAACTACATCGGCCCCATCGACGGCCACGACCTCAATACCCTGGTGAACACGCTGGGCAACCTGCGCGATCTCGACGGCCCGCAGTTCCTGCATATCAAGACCCGCAAGGGCAAGGGCTTCCGGCCGGCGGAGGCCGACCCGATCGGCTATCACGCCATCACCAAGCTGGAGAGGGAGCCCGCGCCGCCGCCCAGGGTCGAGACCCAGGCGCCCGAGAGCCAGGGCGCCGAGCTTCCGGCCGCCAAGCCGCGCAAGTACTGCAACGTGTTCGGCGACTGGCTGTGCGACATGGCCGCCGCCGACGAGCGCCTGATCGGCATCACCCCGGCGATGCGCGAGGGCTCCGATCTGGTGCGCTTCTCCAAGGAATACCCCGGGCGCTACTACGACGTGGCGATTGCCGAGCAGCACGCCGTGACGCTCGCCGCGGGCATGGCCTGCGAGGCCATGAAGCCGGTGGTGGCGATCTACTCGACCTTCCTGCAGCGCGGTTACGATCAGCTGATCCACGATGTGGCGGTGCAGAAGCTCGACGTCACCTTCGCCATCGACCGCGCCGGCCTGGTCGGCGAGGACGGCCCGACCCACCATGGCGCGCTGGATCTCTCCTACCTGCGCTGCGTGCCGGAGCTGGTGGTCATGGCGCCGGCCGACGAGGCCGAGTGCCGGGCCATGCTCAGCGCCGCCTATCACCATCCCGGGCCGGCGGCGGTGCGCTATCCGCGCGGCAAGGGGCCGGGCACGCCGATTCCCGAGCACCTCGAGCCGCTGCCCATCGGCCGTGCCGAGATGCGCCGCGAGGGCGCCGGCGACATCGCCCTGCTGGCCTTCGGCAGCATGAACGGCCCCGCCGGCGAGGTCGCCGAGCGGCTCGACGCCACGCACCTCAACATGCGCACGGTCAAGCCGCTCGACCGCGAGGCGGTGCTGGCCGCGGCGCGCGGGCACCGGCTGCTCGTCACCCTGGAGGAGAACGCGGTGGCCGGCGGCGCCGGCAGCGGGGTGAACGAGCTGCTGGCCGAGGCGGGCGAGCACGTGGCGGTGCTCAACCTGGGGCTGCCCGACGCCTTCATCGAGCACGGCAAGCCGGCCGAACTGCTCGCCGACTGCGGGCTCGACGCCGACGGCATCGAGGCGGCGATTCGCCGGCGCCTGGCGGCCCGACCTTCCGACGACTGACACGAGGATCGCATGCTGACCTTAATACTGATCGGGGCGTTGCTGGGCCTGTGGATCGGCGGCCCCCTGGGGCTGCTGATCGGCGGCGGGATCGGCTACTGGATCGCGCGGCGCTGGCGGCGCAGTGCGCTGGGGCGTCTGGCCGGGGCCCGGGCGCAGTTTCTCGAATCGACCTTCGCGGTGATGGGCTGCCTGTGCAAGGCCGACGGCCGGGTCTCCGAGGACGAGCTGGAGGCCTCGCGGCGGATCTGGGACCAGCTGCGGCTCGACGAGAGCCAGCGCGCCCGGGCGCGGGCCGACTTCAACCGCGGCAAGGCGGCGGACTTCGACCTGGACGCCGAGCTGGCGCGGCTGCGGCCGATCGTCGGCCAGCAGAGTGCCCTGCGTCAGGTGTTCCTGCAGATCCAGCTTGCCGCGATCGCCGCCGACGGGCGTCTCGACCCCGCCGAGCACGAGATGCTGGTGCGCGTGGCCCGCGGGCTGGGCTGCAACGAGAGCGAGGTCGCCCAGATCGAGGCGCTGCTGCGCGGCGCGACCGCCGGTGATACGGGGCCGGGCGGCGCGCCTTCCGCGCAGGCGCTGGAGGATGCCTACCGGGTACTGGGCGTCGATTCCCGGGCCAGCGATACCGAGATCAAGCGTGCCTATCGCAAGCTGATGAGCGAGAACCATCCCGACAAGCTGGCCGCCAAGGGCCTGCCCGAAAGCATGCGCGAGATGGCCGAGAAGCGCACCCGCGAGATCACCCACGCCTATGACCTGATCAAGCAGGCCCGCGCCGAAGCGGCCTGACTACGCCTTCTTGAACGCCCCCTCCCTGAACGAACCTTCTCTGAACGCGCCTTCCGCGAACGCGGACCCGGCGGAGAGAGCGCCGGGGCCGTCTTGCCGGGCATCGCGCAGGGCCCGGGCCCACCATTGCAAACGGGGGAGCAGCCGCGCCAGCCGCCGATCCTCGCCCAGCGGCGCATAGAGCTTGCCGCGTGCCCCCAGCCGCTCCCAGGCATCGATGAAATCCACGTTCTCGCCCAGCGGAATCGCCTGACGGTCGACGAGCCACGGGCGCAGCCGCTCGATGGCCGCGCGGCCGCCGTTCCTGCCGCCGTAGGTGAGAAAGCCCACCGGCCGGGCATGCCAGGCCTCGGCGGGAGTGGCGAACAGCGCTGCCAGGTCGGCGGTGCCGGTCACCGGCTGATCCGGCAGGATGACCAGGAAGGCATCGGTCCGGTGCAGCCGGCGGTTGGCGTCGGCCTCCCACGGCGCCGGGAGGACGAACTCGGCGACCAGGTCGGCGTGCCCGGCCAGCCGACGCTGTGCCCAGTCGGCGACGCGACGCGAGAAGCGCCGGTGACAGGTGCTGCCCGGGAGCAGGGCCAGGGAGAGCGGCGGTGCGGTCATGACGTGGCTCCTTTGACGGTAACGGGGTCTAGGAGCTCAAGTTAACTTGAGGTCAAGGCCATGGCACGACGGGTCGATCCGCACAAGCAGGCGCTGTCGGTCGGGGACGTGGCGGCGCGCAGCGGGGTGGCGGTGTCCACGCTGCATTTCTACGAGGAAAAGGGGCTGATTCACGCCTGGCGCAACGCCGCCAACCAGCGGCGCTATTCGCGCGATGTGCTGCGTCGGGTGGCGGTCATCAGGATCGCCCAGCGTACCGGGGTGCCGCTGGCCGAGATCGGTGCGGCCCTGAACACGCTGCCCACCGGGCGCACGCCCACCGCCGAGGACTGGCACCATCTGTCGGCCGGCTGGCGCGACGCGCTGCAGGCGCGCATCGACGCCCTGGTCAGGCTGCGCGACCAGCTGGATGGCTGCATCGGCTGCGGCTGCCTGTCGCTGGCGTGCTGCCCGCTGCGCAACCCCGAGGACGTGCTGGGCGAGACGGACTCGGGGGCGTGCCGCCTGGCGCCCTGACCGATGCTCAGCCGGAGGGGCCGAGCACCGCGGTGTAGACCGCGAAGTAGTGGCAGGCGCTGCCGCCCAGCACGAACAGGTGCCAGATGGCGTGGTGGAAGGGGATGGCGCGCACCGCGTAGAACAGCACGCCCACCGTGTAGGTGATGCCGCCGGCCACCAGCAGGCCGAGGCTGGTGTCGGACAGCGAGGCACCCATCTCGCCGGAGGCCACCACGATCAGCCAGCCCATCAGCAGGTAGACGGCGACCCGCCAGCCGCCGAAGCGCTGCGGCCAGAGCAGCTTCAGGGTGATGCCGCCCACGGCCAGCGTCCAGATCACCACCAGCAGCGCCCAGCCCAGCGGACCGCGCAGGTTGACCAGCAGGAAGGGCGTGTAGGTACCGGCGATCAGCGCATAGATGGCGCAGTGGTCGGCGATCTTGAAGGCCCGCTTGAGGCGCGGGTGGCGAAAGCCGTGGTAGAGCGTCGAGATCGTGTAGAGGCCGACCAGGGTGGTGCCGTAGAGGCTCACGCCGACGATCTTCCAGGGGTCGACGTGCGCCGCCAGGCTGGCCAGCACGATCAGCACCACCATGCCGGCGAGGCTCAGTGCCGCACCGAGGCCATGGCTGAGGCTGTGCAGCCACTCCTCGAGGCGAGTATAGGCGGTTTCCGGAGTGTTCATCAGCACCTCCCGCGGTTCGGCCGGGGGCGCGGGCGAGCCCCTACGGCTTGCGTTCGATGTCCACGTCGTCGGCCGGCGTGAAGTCGTCCAGGGCCATCAGGTGGCCGAGCTTGCCGGCCTTGGTCGACAGGTAATGCTCGTTGTGCGGGTTGCGACCCGTGGTCAGCGCCAGGCGTTCGCTCACGGTGACGCCGTCCCGGGTCAGGGCGTCGACCTTGCGCGGATTGTTGGTCATCAGCTTGAGCGAGGACACGCCCAGGTGCTCGAGCATGGGCACGCACAGATCGTAGCGGCGCAGGTCGGCGCCGAAGCCCAGATGTTCGTTGGCCTCCACCGTATCATAGCCCTGATCCTGCAGATGGTAGGCGCGGATCTTGTTGAGCAGGCCGATGCCGCGCCCTTCCTGGCGCAGGTAGAGCAGCACGCCGCGGCCCTCGGCGGCGATGCGCTTGAGAGCCTCCTGGAGCTGATAGCCGCAGTCGCAGCGCATCGAGAACAGGGCGTCCCCGGTCAGGCATTCCGAGTGCACGCGGCCCAGCACCGGCTCGCCGGTCGCCACATCGCCGAGCGTCAGGGCGACGTGATCCTTGCCGGTAGCCTCGTCCTCGAAGCCGTGCATGGTAAAGGTGGCCCAGGGGGTGGGGAGCCTGGAGGCGGCGATGAAGCGAATCGTCACGGTAACCCTCACTGCGGACCGGCGGGGCACCAGCGCCCGGCCGATGAAGACGCCCATGATAGCAGGATCGCCGGGCGAGCTCATCCGGTGCGGTGGGGCACAGGGCCGCATGGCTCCCCCTGCGGCGTGCATCCGTTACAATGAGCCAAATCCGCCAGCAGCGAGAGCCCCATGGAACTCAAGAACGATCGCCTATTGCGCGCCCTGGCGCGCCAGCCGGTGGACCGCACCCCGGTGTGGATGATGCGCCAGGCCGGACGCTACCTGCCCGAGTATCGCCGGGTGCGCGGCGAGGCGGGTAGCTTCATGGACCTGTGCCGGGACACCGACCGGGCCTGCGAGGTGACGCTGCAGCCGCTCGAGCGCTATCCGCTGGACGCGGCGATCCTGTTCTCCGACATCCTGACCATCCCCGACGCCATGGGGCTGGGGCTGTACTTCGAGACCGGCGAGGGGCCCAAGTTCAGAAAGCCGGTGCGCAGCCAGGCCGAGGTCGAGGCGCTGCGCCTGCCCGACGCCGAGCGCGACCTGGACTACGTGATGAACGCGGTGAGCACGATCCGTCGCGAGCTCAACGGGCGGGTACCGCTGATCGGTTTCTCGGGCAGCCCCTGGACGCTCGCCACCTACATGGTCGAGGGCGGCTCGAGCAAGGACTTCCGCCACGTCAAGGGCATGCTCTACGGCAACCCGGAAGCGATGCACCAGCTGCTCGACCTGCTGGCCCATGCCGTGACCGACTACCTCAACGCCCAGATCCGGGCCGGCGCTCAGGTGGTGCAGATCTTCGACACCTGGGGCGGCGCCCTGTCGACCCCGGCCTACCTGGAATTCTCGCTGCGTTACATGGAGCAGATCGTCGCCGGGCTGATTCGCGAGCACGACGGGCGCCGCGTGCCGGTGATCCTGTTCACCAAGAACGGCGGGCAGTGGCTCGAGCACATCGCCTCGACCGGCGCCGACGGCCTGGGGCTCGACTGGACCACCGAGCTGTCCGACGCCCGTTCCCGGGTCGGCCACCGGGTCGCCCTGCAGGGCAATCTCGACCCCAGCGTGCTGTTCGCCCGGCCGGCGGCGATCCGCGCCGAGGTGGCGCGCATCCTCGACAGCTACGGCCTCGGTGCCGGGCATGTCTTCAACCTGGGGCACGGCATCAGCCAGCACACCGACCCGCAGCGGGTCAGCGACTTCCTCGAGGCACTCCACGAGCTGAGCCCCGCCTATCATCCGCAGGACTGAGGGCGTGGCGAGGCGCACCGTCTGGGGGCTGGCCGCGCTGAGCGTCACTGCGGCCATCGCCTGGGGCAGCCTGGCCCCGGCCGATGCGCTGCCCCCGGACCTGCCGTGGGACAAGCTCAACCACCTGGCGGCCTACGCCGGGCTGGCCGGGGCGCTGGGCCTGGCCGGCTGGCGATTGCCGGTCGCCGGCACCGCCGCCGTTCTCTATGGCGTGCTCATCGAACTGGCCCAGCTCGGCGTGCCCGGCCGGGCCGGCGGCGACCCGCTGGATATCCTCGCCAACACCCTGGGTGTGCTGCTCGCCTGTGGCGGCTTGCTGGCCTGGCGCCGGCGGCCCGTGTCCCGAGGCCGGTCCTGAGACCTTTCCTCACCCCTCACCCCTGCAGCAGATACAGGCACAGCGACAGCGTGAGCAGCGAACCGAGCGTCGTCAGCAGGATGGTGCGCGAGACCACCGCGGCCTCGCGCTGGTAGAACTCCGCCAGCATGAACGGCCCCGTGCCGGTGGGCAGGGCGCTCATCAGCAGCGCCGACTGCGCCCAGAGCGGCGGCAGGGCGAAGACGTGGTAGGCCAGCACCCAGGTGATCAGCGGATGGGCGACCAGCTTGAGGCCGACCAGCCCCAGGGTGCCCTGGGCCGTGCCGGGCTGGCGGCGGGCCAGGAACAGCCCCAGCGAGACCAGCGCAGCGGGGGTGGTGGCGTCGCCGAGCAGACGCAGGAAGGTGTCGGCGGCGTGGGGCAGCGACAGGCCACCGATCGCCCACAGGGCGCCGAGGATCGGCGAGACCACCAGCGGGTTGCGAGCCAGCGCCCTGCCCACCTTGAGGCCGGCGCGGGCCGCGGAGCGTTCGCTCTGCAGCCCCACCTCGATGCACACCACGGCCAGGCCGAACAGCACGCAGGCCACGAACAGCGTGGCGATCAGCGCCGGCTCCAGGCCGGGGTCGCCCAGCACCAGCAGGCTCAGCGGGATGCCCACGTAACCGGTGTTGGCGTAGGCGGCGCCCAGGGCGTCGATGCTGGCATCCACCAGATGGCGTGTCGCGCGCCGCCGGTAGACGAGGGTCAGGGCGAAGATGGCCAGTGTGCCGATGGCGACCACGGCGATGAACTCGGGGTGCCAGACCTCCGCCCAGGTCGCCGTGGCCGTGGCGCGAAACAGCAGTGCCGGCAGGCACAGCCAGACGACGAAGCGGTTGAGCTCCGAGGCGGCGGTCTCGCCCAGCCGCTCGGTGCGGCGGCACACGTAGCCCACCAGGATCAGCCCGAAGATGGGCAGGATGACATTGACGACCGACGACATTGGCGCAGCTTCCCCATCGTGTTGCGTGGCGCCACCCTGGCGGGCAGGGCGGTGCCGCCCGACGGGGCCGGTGCGGCGCGAGGTGTTCCGTCGGCTGGCAGAAAGCTTTCTAGCCTAAGGGGGTTTGCTCACGTCGTCCATGTCGGCGGGGAGAAGCGCCGCTGCGAGCGTCTCAGCCTCCGGCCGCCCTGGGCGAGTCATCGTCGGCGCCGTGCAGGCGTGTTTTGAGCGAGGGCTCGCGGCGGGTGACGCGGGGCTCGCCCACCGCCTCGGCCGGGGCGACCGGCGAGACGGCGTTGACCCAGCGCTGCTCGGGGTCGTGAACCGCCGGGCGGCGGTCGATCGCCCGGGTCATCACCGCGCCGGGGCCGTGCGGGTCGCTCAGGCGGTGCGGCAGCATCAGCAGTTCGGCGAGCAGGCGCACACCGACGCTGGCCAGCAGCCAGAGGCTGACGGCCATCACCCAGCTCGGCCAGCCCGCCACCCAGCCGTTCCGGCTCAGGGCCGGGGCGTGGAGCGCCAGCCAGCCCAGCGCGGTGACGAGCAGGGCCAGCTGGGCCGTGACATGACAGAGCACCAGGGTGCGTCGCGGCAGGGGGCGGCGCAGCAGCAGGAAGTCGCGCATCGTGGATCTCTCTCCTTGGTCATCGCGTCTTGCAGGGCGCCCCGGGACGCCGGGACGGGCGACGCGGTCGCGGTCCGGCAGTCCCTGCCGGTTAGTTGATACTAACACCGCGGCCGTGTCGGCGCGAAATCCCACGATGGGCGACGACGATTCACTCCCGGTGCGGCGATTCCTCCTGTTCCTGCGGGTCGCGTCCGCTGCCGGCGCGCCGGGGCGGCAGGTCGGCGCCCTCCTCGGGGTCGGGGCGCGAGCCCTCCGCGGGGCCCGGCGACGCCTCCGCCGCCTGCAGCTCGCCGGTGAAGGCCTTGAGCCCCTCCAGCAGCGGCCCCAGCGAGTGCCACAGCGCCTCGTCGTGGAGCAGGTCCTTGACGCCCAGCACGCCGGGCGCCGGATAGGCCTCGCGGGCCTCCTCGCGAGAGGCGGCGCTGATGCCCCGGGCGGCGGCGTCGAGCCAGCGCTGCAGGTCCTCCGGCGGCACCCGGCCGAGCGTGCGCAGCAGCAGGAAGAGGTTGGCGCCGCCACGCACGCCGCCCTCGCTGTCGAGCTGCCCGGCGATCAGCCGCGAGGTCTCCGGCAGCGACTCGAGGACGTCGTTGAGCAGGCGGAAGACCTGGCGGCGGTGAAGGTTGTCGATCAGCCGCTCGAGTTCGTCGTGGGCGTCGGGCGCCGTCTTGCCGCCGAAGGCGCCGGCGGGGACGCGGTCGGGCTTGATTGCCTGGGCCATCAGAATCGCTCCGGGTCGGTGGATGCCTGGGGCGGGCGATGGTAGTCGCTGCGCGCCCACTTGCGCTCGACGCCGATGTCGTGGATCGGGATGCGCTGGCCGTTGCGATGGTTGTTGCGCGGCAGCGGCGAGGGGCCGTCGACCTGGAGCACGTCCATCTTCACGGCGATCTCCTTGTAGGCCGGGGTCTCCACGGCGACATCGGCGTGGTCGCCGGTCAGCCGATTGACGTTGCCTTCGCGGGTGTGCAGCGGCACGTAGAGGCCGTGGCCGGTGACGCGCTCGGTGACCAGCACGTTCAGCTCGATCTCGCCGCGTCGCGAGGCCAGCCGCACCCGGCTGCCGGTCTCGACGCCGCGCTCGCGGGCCAGTTCGGGGCTGACCTCGACGAAGACCTCCGAGAGCTTGTCGTTGATCCTTCCTGCGCCGGTCAGGTTGCCCTCGTGGAAGTGCTCGAGCACGCGGCCGTTGTTGAGGTGCAGGTCGTACTCGTCGTCGATGCGCTCGGGCGAGTCGCGCCACTCGACCGGATGGAAGCGCGCCATGCCGTCGTCGAAGTGGAACTCGAGGTCCTCGTAGAGGCGGGGCGTGTCGGTGCCGTCGGCGGCCACCGGCCACTGCAGCGACTTCCAGCCTTCCAGCCGCTCGTAGCTGACCCCGGCGAACAGCGGGCTGAGGCTGGCCACCTCGTCCATGATCTCGGACGGGTGGGCGTAGTGCCAGGGATGCCCCAGACGGCGACCCAGGTCGGCGAGAATCGCCCAGTCGGGGCGCGCGTCGCCGAGCGGTTCCATGACCTGGTAGAGGCGCTGGATGCGTCGCTCGGTATTGACGAAGGTGCCCTCCTTCTCGACGCTCGGCGCCGCCGGCAGCACCACGTCGGCGTACTCGGCGGTGCGCGAGAAGAAGATGTCCTGCACCACCATGAAGTCCAGCCGGCCGAAGTTCTCGCGCACGTGATTGGCGTTGGCGTCGACCAGCGCGCTCTCCTCGCCGATGATGTACATCGCCTTGAGCTTGCCTTCGCTGACCGCGTTGATCATCGAGTGGTTGTTGAAGCCGGCCTTCTCCGGCAGCCGGTCGACGCCCCAGCCGCGGCGCCAATGCTCGCGGGCCTCGGGGTCCTCCACCGACTGATAGCCGGGGAAGATATTGCACAGCGAGCCGAAGTCGCTGGCGCCCTGGACGTTGTTGTGACCGCGCATCGGGTAGCCGCCGGTGCCGGGGCGGCCGTAGTTGCCGGTGACCAGCAGCAGGTTGGAGATCGCCGTGCTGGTGTCGGAGCCGTAGGTGTGCTGGGTCACGCCCATCGCCCACATGCCGCAGACCCGCTCGGCGCGGCCGATGCGCTCGGCGGCCTCGATGATCGCTTCCTCGCTGAGCCGGGTGATCTCGGCAGCGTAGGCGACGGTGAAGGGCTCCAGCGAGCGGCGGTATTCCTCGAAGCCGTGGACGTGGGCATCGATGAACTCGCGATCGGCATAGCCGTTGTCGATCAGGTAGCGGGTCACCGCGCACAGCCACACCAGGTCGGTGCTGTTGCGCGGTTGCAGGAACAGGTCGGCGCGTTCGGCCATCTCGTGGCGGCGCACGTCGGCGACGATGTGCTGCTGGCCGTTGTGCTTCTGGGCGTGCTTGAGCGACGAGGCGATCACCGGATGGTTCTCGGCGGTGTTGGTGCCGACCATCAGGATCAGGTCGGCCATCTCCAGATCGCTGATGCTGCCAGAGTCGCCGCCGTAGCCCACGGTGCGGAACAGCCCGGTGGTGGCCGGGTTCTGACAGTAGCGCGAGCAGTTGTCGACGTTGTTGGTGCCGATCACCGCTCGGGCCAGCTTCTGGGTCAGGTAGGACTCCTCGTTGGTGCACTTGCTCGAGGCGACGAAGGCCAGGGCGTCGGGGCCGTGGGCGTCGCGTACCTCGCCGAGCCGGCGGGCCACCAGGTCGAGCGCCTCGTCCCAGTCCGCCTCGCGGAAGTGGTCGCCTTCGCGGATCAGCGGCCGGGTCAGGCGTTTCTCGCTGTTGACGAAGTCCCAGCCGAACTTGCCCTTGATGCAGGTCTTCACGCCGTTGGCCGGGCCGTGCTCGGTGGGCTGGATCTTGAGGATCTCGCGCCCGTGGGTCCACATCTCGAACGAGCAGCCCACGCCGCAGTAGGTGCAGACGGTCTTGGTGCGCTGGATATCGGCGTGGCGCTGGGTGCTGTCGAGTTCCGAGAGCGTGAAGATCGGCCCGAAACCGGTGGTCGGCTCGACGCCCTTGATGGCGTTGGTGAGCGGGCGCTTGATGTCCCACGGCATCGCCGTCAGCGGCCCGGCCCGGCCGAGCATGTCGTTCTCCATCAGGGCGTTGCACGGGCAGACGGTGACGCACTGGCCGCAGGACACGCAGCTCGACTCGTCGGCGACCTCGCCGCCGTCCCACAGCACGCGGGGATGATCGCGCTCCCAGTCGATGGTCAGCGTCTCGTTGACCTCGAGGTTCTGGCAGGCCTCGACGCAGCGCCCGCAGAGGATGCACTGGTCGGGATCGTAGGTGTAGAAGGGGTGCGAGGTGTCCTTCTCGTAGGGCTTGGGTTCGTAGGGGTAGCGCTGGCCGGGTACGCGCATGTCGCGCACCGTGTTGTGCACCTCGCAGTTGCCGTTGTTGTTCTCGCACACCGAGCAGTACAGCTCGTGGCGAGCGATCACCCGGTCGATCCCCTCGTGGCGGGCCTCGTCGGCCTCGCGCGGGGCCAGCTCGATGGCCAGGCCCTCCTCGGCCTGCAGGGTGCAGCCGCGGGTCAGGCCGTCGTCGGTCTTCACCCAGCAGGTGTCGCAGGTTTCCAGTGGGCCGAGTTGCGGGTGATAGCAGAGGTGGGGCAGGTCGATCCGGTGACGTTCCAGGCAAGCAATCAAGGGCTCGCCCGGGGTGGCCTCGAGAGGCTGGCCGTCGACATGGATCGTGCAGCGCGCCTCCGTTTGCGCCTCGTCGTGCATGGTGGTTGCTCCCGTCCAGAGAGACACGGTCGGGCCGGTCGTCGGTTTCCGGCCGCGTATCGTTATCGGAATCCATTCAGCCTTTCAGTAAAGAGGCTCGCGGGCGGGCTCGCCATAGGGGAAAACCCCGGGTCGAGCGACTAGGCTTTGTCTGAAAACTGGCTGCGCTCGATCATGCTGCGTTAAAAATCAGCTCAAAATACTCATTTACACCTCGTAAACTCCGCTTTTTCGCTGATTTTTGCCTTGCCTGATCGTCGCTCGCCGACTTTTCGGACAAACCCTAGGCTGAACGGACGCCGACTGTGTCGGCGTCGTGCCATGGACGGGACACCGAGGAACTGCCATGCCAATCACCCCCACGGTTCACCTCGTCGAGAGCGGCCTGGCGCCGCTGGCGCTGCCCGAGGCGTGGGCGCGTCGGCTGCCCTGGCCGCTGCGGCGCCATGCCAGCGGCCGCGACTTCCTGAACGCCTGGCACCCCGGAGCGGACGAGGCCGCCTGCCTGGTCTGCGAGCTGCGCCTGCCCACCATGACCGGCCTCGAGCTGCAGCGCCGCCTGGCGGCGCGGGACGCCGAGACACCGCCGATACTGCTGCTGGCCGGGCGCGACGATGCCGTGCTCGGGCTCGAGGCGATGCGCGCCGGCGCGGCGGATGTGCTGCTGCGGCCCGTCGATGGCGAGCGGCTGCGCGAGCGGGTCTGCCGGATGGTGTCGCACCACCTGGCGCGTCGTCGCTCGCGGCATCGCCGGCGTGTCATGCGCGAGCGCCTGGCGCGCCTGACGCCCCGCGAGCGCGAGGTGCTCGCGCATGTCGTCGACGGCGCCACCAGCAAGGCGATCGCCGCGAAGCTCGGCATCAGCCCCAAGACGGTCGAGCTGCACCGTGCGCACATCATGGCCAAGTTCGAGGTGGGCTCGCTGGCGGCCCTGGTGCGCGGCTGGATGCTCTGCGAGACGCCGTGAAGGCGCCGTCGCCGCCGGAAGCGCGCATCGACGTTGCTTGGCGTATCGCTATCGCCCATCCTGAAGGGGAAGCCGCCCGGGAGGGGCGGCGTGCCCGTTCAGTCGCCGTTCCGGACATCGGAGCGGCGTGTCATCGACGCTGAGCCAGCGGTTATCACGGAACAAGGAGACTCCATGAGCACCACCTACATCATCGCCACCGACGCGGCCCGCGCCCGGGTCTTCGCCCACGCCGCCGGCGTGATGCGCGAAGTCGAGGATCTGGTCCACCCCGAGAGCCGCGAGCATATCGGCGACCTGCGCACCGGCGGCAAGGGCGAGTCCGGCGGCGGCGCCCACCTGCGCCAGACCGGCAACGCCGACGCCACCCTGGAGAAGCACGCCATGTTCTTCGCCAAGGAAGTGGCCCATTACCTCAAGCAGGCGCGTTCGCAGGGCAAGGCGGACCACTTCGTGATCATCGCCGAGCCGCGCTTCCTCGGCCAGCTGCGCGACAAGCTCGATGACGCGACGCGCAAGCTGGTGGTCAAGGAGCTCGACAAGGACCTGTCCAAGGCGACCAAGGAGCAGATTGCCGAGACGCTGGGCAAGCCCTACGCCTGACGCTCGCCGTCTTCCAGCCTTAGCCTTTCCGCCGCCGGCCCTCGGGCCGGCGGTGTCGTTGCCGGGAATGCCCGGTGCGGTTCTCGACTCAAGTTGCCGGGGAAGCTGCCGATAGCCGGGAAGGGCCCATGCCGCCCACGAGCGATAACAAGAACGACCCCGACACTTCCGGCCTGAGCGAGACTTCCGATGTCCTCCCTGAAACGACGCCTGCAGGTGGCCTGCGTGGCCATCATCGCCGTCGCCATGCTGGCGGCCGGCGCGGTGAGCTACTTCACCATCCGTGCCCACTACGAAACCACCCTCGACGACAACCTCTCCACCCTGGTCGACGGCAGCCGCGACACCATCGAGACTTGGATCGCCGATCGGCGCGCCATGATCGAGGCGGCCCGCCAGCCGGTGACCGGCGACGCCATGCAGGCGGCGCTGGTCCAGCTGGCCGAGGCCGGCGGCTTCGAGATGACCTACGTGGGGACCCCGGGCGGCCGCTTCGTCTCGTCCAACGGCTGGCAGCCGCCGGCCAAGTACGACCACCGCGAACGCGGCTGGTACAAGGCGGCCAAGGCCGCCGGCCACACCATCGTCTCCAAGCCCTACATCGACGCCAGCAGCGGCAAGCCGATCGTGACCTTTGCCACGCCGGTCGAGCGCGATGGCACGCTGTGGGGCGTGATCGGCGGTGACGTGATGATCGACAAGATCGTCGACACCGTCTCGGCGATCCGGCCGACCCCCGACAGCTTCGCCTTCCTGAGTACCGGCGATACCCTGATCGCCCACCCCGACACCTCGCTGACGCTCAAGCCGCTCTCCACCCTGAGTCAGTCGCTCGACGGCGCGCTGCTGGACCGATTGGCCGCGGGGGACGGCTGGCAGGCGGTGAACGTCGGCGGCCGTACCAAGCGGCTGGCGGTGACGCCGATCGCCGGCACCGACTGGCGGCTGGGCGTCGCGCTCGACCAGGCCCAGGCCACCGCCGGGCTGCAGGCTGTCCTGAAAACGCTGCTGATCACCCTGGTCATCGCCACCGGGGCTGCGGCGGTACTGCTGGGGCTGTGGCTCAAGCGCATGCTCGCCGGGCTCGAGCGAGTGCGTGACGCCCTCGAGGACATCGCCTCGGGCAGCGGTGACCTGACCCGGCGCCTGCCGGCCCAGGGGCGCGACGAGGTGGCACGCATCGCCGATGGCTTCAACCGCTTCGTCGACAAGCTCGAGCACGTGCTGATCGACGTGCGCGACAGCAGCGACTCGGTGAGCACCGCCTCTTCCGAGATCGCCCACGGCAGCCAGGATCTCTCGGCCCGTACCGAGTCGGCGGCGTCGAGCATCCAGGAAACCTCGGCATCGATGGAAGAGCTCGCCGGTACCGTCGAGCACACCGCCGACTCGGCACGCCAGGCGGATCAGCTGGCCGCCTCGGCGGCGGACGTCGCCTCGCGGGGCGGCGAGGCGATGGACGAGGTGGTGCAGACCATGGATGACATCGAGGCCTCGTCGCGGCAGATCGCCGAGATCGTCACGCTGATGGACGGCATCGCCTTCCAGACCAACCTGCTGGCGCTCAACGCCTCGGTGGAGGCGGCGCGGGCCGGCGAGCAGGGCCGCGGCTTCGCGGTGGTGGCCGGCGAGGTGCGCCAGCTGGCCAGCCGCAGCGCCGACGCCTCGCGCCAGATCAAGACACTGGTCGACGCCTCCGCCGCCAAGACCCGCAGCGGCACCGAGCGGGTCCGCGCCGCGGGGGCGACCATGGAGGAGATCGTCGACAGCGTGAAGCGGGTCACCGACGTGCTCGGCGAGATCAACGCCGCGACCCGCGAGCAGAGCCAGGGCATCGGCCAGGTCAACCAGGCGGTGGCCGACCTGGATCAGGCGACCCAGCAGAACGCGGCGATGGTCGAGCAGACCGCCACCGCGGCTGCCGAGCTCCAGGCCCAGGCGCGGCGGCTGGCCGCGGTCGTGGGCGGCTTCACGCTGAGCACCCGATCCCGCGAGGCGCTGCCGGGCGTCGGATCCACGGCGTCCTCGTCACCGGCGCCGCGGGCACTGACCGAGACGGTCTGAGGCGACAGCGGGCGGGTCGCGCCGGCGGCCCGCCCCGGTTCAGCCGAGCAGCTGCGGATTGGCCTGCCAGACGTGCCAGGTCAGCGCCGTGGCCAGCGTGACCCAGGCCAGGTAGGGCAGCAGCAGCGCGCCCGCCGGCCGGCTCGCCCGCCAGAAGGTGACCAGCGTCGCCGCGATCAGCCCCCACAGGACGAGGGTGCCGACGAAGGCGGCGGCCCCCAGGTGCCAGACGAAGAACAGCCAGCTCCACAAGGCGTTGACCGCCAGCTGGATCAGGAACAGCGTCAGCGCGCCGCGCGCGTCGCGAAACCCGGCCTGGCGCCACACCAGCCAGGCGGCGATGGCCATCAGTGCATAGAGGGTCGTCCATACCGGGCCGAAGGCCGCGGCGGGGGGCGCCCAGGCCGGCTGCGCGAGACGGGCGTAGAAGGTGGCGGCATTCACCGAGGCGATCGCGCCGATGCCGGCGGCGGCGAAGCACACCGCGAACCAGCCGAGGAGTCCGGCGCCCTGGCGGCGCCGCGAAGGTGCGGGCATGAGTCCTCCGTGTCCAAGTCTAACGAACAATTAGTATAGTAATTGTTAAAGTTCCTGGCAGTCCTGCCGATTCTTCTTCTCTGTGTATCCGTATCCCACTCATCCGGCTCGTGCATCCTTCCGGGATGGCGAGGGAGAACATGACTCATGCGCAACCTGTCAGTGAAGCAAGGCCTCTTCATGGCCTTCGGCCTGATGGCCCTGATGATCGTCCTGATCGGCGGGCTCGGCTATTACGCCCATGACGTGAGCAGCCGCGGCCTGCACGAGCTGGCCGAGATCAACGTCGAACAGGTCAACACCCTCAACCGCACCCAGGTCAATCTGGCCCAGGGGCAGACCCGGCTGGTCAAGTTCGAGAATTTCCAGCAGCGCGGCAACGAGGCCGAGGCGCAGGCCTGGCTCGAGAAGGCACAGAGCTCCTTCGGCCAGGCGACGGCCCGCTTCGCCCAGTTCGAGCAGGTGGACCTGCCGGCGGGCAGCGAGCGGCAGTCCTACGTGAAGGCGATCACCGAGGCCTACCAGCAGGCGGTCAGTGCGCCCTTCCTCAAGGCACTCGACGCCGGTGACGTGCAGGCGCTGCTCGCCAACGATGATGCCTTCCTCGAGAGCTATGGCCGGTTCGCCGACGCCGTCGATGCCTTCGTTCATTATGCCGAACAGCGTGGCAATACCCTGATCGCCGAGGATGCGAGCTTCGCCGGCCTGGCCAACATGCTGGGGCTGGTGCTGATGGGCCTGGCGGTCGTGCTGTTCGCGGCGGTCATGGTGGCCGTCAAGCGCTGGTTGCTGGAGCCCCTGGACGCCGCGGTGGCGCACTGCGAACGCATCGCCGAAGGCGATCTGACCAGTGACATCCGTAGCCGGCGCGACAACGAGATCGGACAGCTCTACACGGCGATGGCGACCATGCAGGCCGGGCTGCGGGAGCTGGTCGGCACCCTCAAGGCCAGCAGCGACACCGTGGCCACCGGCGCCGCGGAGATCGCCGCCGGCAGCGAGGACCTGTCGTCGCGTACCGAGCAGCAGGCCTCGGCACTGCAGGAGACCGCCTCGAGCATGGAGCAGATCGCCTCGACGGTGCGCCAGAACACCGAGACCGCCGAGCAGGCCAACAACCTGTCGAGCACGGCCGCCGACCAGGCCGAGAGCGGCGCCGGCGAGGTCGAGCAGACCGTGGCCCTGATGCAGGAGATCGAGTCGAGTTCGAAGCAGATCGGCGAGATCATCGAGGTCATCGACTCGATCGCCTTCCAGACCAACATCCTGGCGCTCAATGCCTCGGTCGAGGCGGCCCGCGCCGGCGAGCACGGCCGTGGCTTCGCCGTGGTGGCCAGCGAGGTGCGTACCCTGGCGACCCGCACCGCCGAGTCGTCGCGGGAGATTCGTGGCATGATCGAGCAGATCTCGCGGACGATCACCTCCGGCTCCGCCCAGGCCGGTCGCAGCGGGGAAAAGATCCACGAGGTGGTGGCCTCGATTCGCCGCGTCGCCGAGCTGATCGACGAACTGGCGATGTCCGCTCGCGAGCAGAAGGCCGGGGTCGAGCAGGTCGGTGCGGCGGTCACCCAGATGGACTCGGTGACCCAGCAGAATGCCTCGCTGGTGGAGGAGACCAGTGCCGCGGCCGGTTCGCTGCGTGGCGAATCGCAACGCCTGGCGGAAATGATCGCGCGCTTCCGCCTGGAGGGCGGCACGCCGGCCCGGGCCTTGCCGAGCGCGGCCGCCGACGGGACCCGCCGGGCGACACCGGTGAGCCAGGACGCCCCGGCTCCCCGGCGCCGTCAGACGGTAGCGGACACCGGCAGCGATGAGCCGGAGTGGAGCGAGTTCTAGGGGGCTAGCGATCGCTGGCGTCGTCCGCCGTCAGGCGTCGCGGCGCCAGCCAGGTGTCGGCGAAGGTGGCGGCGGGGGATGGCCGCCCCATCAGGAAGCCCTGGATCAGGTCGATTTGGTAGGGCTTGAGCCGCTCGAGCTGCTCGGCGGTTTCCACGCCCTCGGCGACCACCGTCAGGCCCAGTTCGCTGGCCAGCCCTGTCACCGCGCCGAGGATGGCGCGGCTGCTGCGGGTGCCGTCGTTGAGGCGGCGGATGAAGGTGCGGTCGACCTTGAGCTCGTTGAACGGCAGGTCCTGCAGGTAGCTGAGCGACGAGTAGCCGGTGCCGAAGTCGTCGATGGCGGTGAAGCAGCCCAGCGACTGCAGGCCCCGGAGTATGGCGGCCGCCGCCTGCGACTGGTCGAGCAGGCAGCTCTCGGTCAGCTCGAAGCCTACCAGTCTGGCGGGCAGGTCGTGATGGGCGAGGCGCCGGCCGACCCACTTGGCCAGCCCGCTCTGCCAGAACTGGCGGGGCGAGAGGTTGATCGCCACCGGAACCGGGTCGAGCCCCGCCTGGAGCCAGGCGCGCAGCTGGCCCATGATGACGTCGATGAGCTGTTCGCCCAGGGGCAGGATCAGCCCCGAGCTCTCGGCCAGCGGAATGAAGTCGCCGGGCGAGATCATCCCCAGGGTCGGATGCTGCCAGCGCAGCAGCGCCTCGGCCCCGCGGATCTGGCCGCTGTCGCGGTCGAACAGGGGCTGGTAGTGGACCACCAGGCCGTCACCGGTCTCGGCGGTGTTGCGCAGTGCGGTTTCCAGGGTCAGCCGCTGGCTGTCCTGGGCATGCATGTCGGCGCGATACAGGCGGTAGGTGTTGCGGCCCTCCTGCTTGGCACGGTACATCGCCGCGTCGGCATGGTGCACCAGGGACTCGGCATCGTCGCCGTCGGTAGGGTAGAGGCTGATGCCCACGCTGCAGCCGATGCGGAACTGGCGGCCGCCGAGCGTGAAGGGTGAACTGATGGTGTCGATCAGCCGTCGTGCCACCCGTGCGGCCTCCGCGGGCGAGCGGACCTCGGGCAGCAGGGCGATGAACTCGTCACCGCCCAGCCGCGCCAGGCTGTCATCCTCGCGCAGCTCTGCCGACAGACGCCGGGCGACCTGCACCAGCAGCTCGTCGCCCAGGGCATGGCCGAGGCTGTCGTTGACCTGCTTGAAGTGATCGAGGTCGATGAAGACCACCGCCAGGGGCTGGCCCTGGCGGTGGGCGTGACGGATCGCCAGGGAGAGCCGGTCCTCCAGCAGGCGCCGGTTGGGGAGCTGGGTCAGGGCGTCGTAGTAGGCCAGCCGGCGAACGCGCTCCTCGTTCTCGCGCAGGTGGGTGATGTCGTTGAACAGTGCCGCGAAGTTGGTGATCTCGCCCTGCTCGTCGCGCATCGCGGTGATGGTCAGCAGCTCCAGATAGAGCTGGCCGCTCTTGCGCCGGTTCCAGATCTCGCCTCGCCAGAAGCCCCGGGTCTGCAGGGCCTCCCACATCTGCCGGTAGAATTCGGCGTCGTGGCGCCCCGAGGACAGCATGGCCGGGGTGCGACCGACCGCCTCCTCGAGGGTGTAGCCGGTCATGTGGGTGAAGGCCGGGTTGACGAACTCGATGCGGGTCCGGGCGTCGGTGATGATGATGCCCTCCAGCGACGAGTCGATGACCCGTTCGGCCAGCTGCAGGTGCTTGCGCGACTGGGCCAGGGCATGATCGCGCTGTTCCAGGGCCTGGCGCAGGTCATCGAGATAGAGCTGCTCGGCGCCGGCCAGCATGTCCTCGAAGCCCAGCAGGCCGATCACGGCCCCGGCCTCGTCGAGCACCGCGAGATGACGCACATGGTGGTCGATCAGCAGGTCGCGGGCATGGATCAGCACGTCGTCGCGACGCACCGTCAGCAACGGCTGGCTGGCCAGCTCGCCGACGGGAGTGGCACCGGGGTGGCGGGCGATGAAACGCACCAGGTCACGCTCGGTGAGAATGCCCAGGTCCGCGCCGCAGCGCACGATCACCGCGTCGCTGCCCTGGCGGCGCATGGTCTCGGCGGTCTCGGTGAGCGAGGCGTCGTGGGCCACCACCTGCGCGACGGGGCGCATCGCCGCGTTCACGTCGCGCAGCTTCAAATAGGGCTCGATGCCCTGGCGCAGCACCACGTCGGTCCGCGAGACGATCCCCAGCGGCTTGTCGGCCGCATCGACGACCAGCACGTGGTGATGGTCGTCGTTCTTGAAGCGTACCGCGGCCTCGCCGATCGGCGTGTCGGGCGAGAGGGTGACCAGCGACGGGTTCATCACCGTGGCGATGGGGCGGGTCAGGGAGCCGGGATCGGCGAAGTCGACCCGCAGGCTGTCGTGCTCGGTCCAGATGCCGACCACCCGGTCGTCCTCGACCACCAGCATCGAACTGCAGCGACGCTCGGCCATCCTCGCGGCCGCCGTGCGCAGGGGCGTGGCCGGGGAACAGGTGAGCAGGCCGGTCTGCATGATGTGCGCGATGGGCAGGTTGTGCGGCATGGTCGTCTCACGGAAGGTCGGATACGGGATGGCGCCCAGCATATAGGAGTGCCTTGTCAAGGCAAGTTTGCCTCGGCAAACCATTGATTTTTTTCGTGCCTCCGGGGAGCTGTGTCAGTTCTGTTGCAGTTTGCACGGCACTCGGCTTGACGACGCACTTCGGTAGGTAGCAATCTATCAGTGTGTTGCGGCAAAAAGTCGCAGCTCGCACACCACCGAAGGAGGGTGTCATGAAGGTACTCAATCGCCTTTTCTCCATGCTGGCCGCCGTGGTCGTCTCCGCCATGCTGCCGTTCACCGTCGTCACCGAGAGCGAGGCGAACGCGTTCCAGGATGTCCACGGCACGTCCGGCGTGACCACCAGCATCGCCGGCAAGGAAAGCGACGGCGGCGAGGCCCGCTGAATCCCGACCTGATCCTCAGGCCCCGTCGGCCCGCCCCGGCCGGTCACGCAGCAGGGCGAGCAGTTCGCGCTCCAGCGTGAAGACGTGGGGGTCGTCGACACCCAGCTCGCGCAGTGCCTCGGCCAGCTTCAGGAGATAGTCCCGGTTGGCGCCGCTGGGTCCGTGCGACGCGGCGATCCGCCGCGCGATCTCGGACTCGGGCGCCGGGCCGGCAAAGGCCGCGTTGTCCTCGCCGGCGATATACACCACGCCGGTGTCCTGCCCGCCATCCGCGAACGTCAATTCCGTGATCACGCGCAGATAGCCATTCTTCTCGCGCACGTCCAGCGGCGCGAACACGTCCGGCGTGATGCGGTAGGCCATGCCGTGGCAGACGGCGCCTGCCTCGGCGACCAGGGTCGCCACCCGACCCGGCGCCTCGGGCGTGCCGCGATGATCGTGCGATGCCTGCCAGAAGCGTCGCGTCCAGCCGCGAATCGACGCCGGGCGCCGCTCCCGGTAGGGAAACCCCGCCTTCCAGATCAACGACCCGTAGCCGAACAGCCACACCGAGTCGTGCTGGTCGAAGTGGGTCATGCGGCGATTGAGCGCGGTGGTGTCGAGGGTCATCGGCCTGGCATCTCCGGTGGTTCGAGGGATAGGACGGGGTGTCGTTTTACCAACTCCTGGCAGCGCTTGCACCATCGCGGTGCGTAGCCCGTTCGGCTATGCTCGAAGGCCGGCCGAACGGCCGGTCCGTTTCCTGTCGATGGCCGCGACGCACTCGCGGCCATCGCTCGTCGTGGAGGTCGAGATGTCATCGTCGCTGCTGGGTATCCTGATCATGTGTGCCGGCGTCTTGTGTCTGGCGCTGGGCGACGCGGTGTCCAAGTGGCTGGGCGGTACCTACGACCCGATTCAGATCATCTTCTTCCGCACCCTGGTCTCGTTGCCGCTGATCGCCCTGCTGGCCCGCTGGCGCGGCGGCTGGGCGGCCCTCAGGACGCGCCGGCCGGGCGTGCACCTGCTGCGCGGGCTGATCTTCACCGGCACCATGTTCTGCTTCGTCACCGGGCTGACCCTGCTGCCGCTGGCCGAGACCACGGCGATCGCCTTCGCCGCGCCGCTGTTCGTGACCCTGCTGTCGGGGCCGCTGCTCAATGAGCGCGTCGCGGCGGTGCCGTTCGCCGCCTCGCTGGTGGGCTTCGCCGGTGTGCTGATCGTGGTGCGTCCCGGCGCGGCCGGCTTCCAGTGGGGCGCGCTGATCGTCATCGGGGCAGCGGTCTGCTATGCGCTGATGATGATCACCGCGCGGCGCTACGGCGGCAAGGAACGGCTGTGGGCCATGGTCTTCTACGCCACCCTGGTGCCGCTGGTGGTCAGCGCCCTGCTGCTGCCCGGCGTGTGGCGCACCCCCCAGGGCCTGCACTGGCTGGGATTCGTCGGCTCGGGGGTGCTGGGCATGGGCGCGGTGTCGTTCATCACCCTGGCGTTTCGCTATGCCCCGGCCGCGCTGGCCGCGCCCTTCGACTACACGGCGATGGTCTGGGCGGTGCTGCTGGGCTGGTGGCTGTGGGGCGAGGTGCCGGACGTGTGGGTGTTCGTCGGCGCCGGGGTGATCATCGCCAGCGGCCTGGCGATCGCCCTTCACGAGCGGCGGGTGGCGGTCAAGGCCCGGCCCAGCAGTACCTGATGGATAGATGTCAGGAGAATAAAAAGATAAGCAACGATTCCTTAAAAGCATGAAGGATGGGCGCTAGGCTGGAAGCAGTTTTCCCGCTTCCCAAGGACAGGAAGGTGTCATGTCCCGCACGGCGCTCGATGCCACCAACAGCCCGCTGACCGATGCCCAGGCCGCCGACGCCAACCGGCTGATCCAGGCCCTGTCGGGCGATCAGCGGACCTGGCTGAGCGGCTACCTCGCCGGGCTGCAGGCGGCCTCCGGCGAGGGTGCCGAGCCCCGCGAGCATGCCGCCGAGCCTCACACCCTGACCATCCTCTACGGGTCCGAGACCGGCAATGCCGAGGGCGTCGCCGAACGGCTCGGCGAGGCGGCACTGGCCCGCGAGCTGCCGGCGCGGGTGGTCGACATGGCCGACTACAAGCCCCGCGAGCTGCGCGATGAACACCTGCTGCTGGTGGTCACCGCCACCCACGGCGAGGGCGATCCGCCCGATCCGGCGCTGGACTTCCACGAGTTTCTGCACGGCCGCAAGGCCCCCCGGCTCGAGGGCACGCGCTTCGCGGTGCTGGCGCTGGGCGATTCCAGCTACGAGCACTTCTGCCAGACCGGACGCGATATCGATGCCCGTCTCGAGGCGCTGGGCGGCGAGCGGCTGCTCGAGCGCGTCGACTGCGACGTCGATTTCGAGGAGGCCGCCGAGGCCTGGCGCCGGAACGTGCTCGACGCCGCCGCGGCACACGTCATCGAGGCGCCTGCCGCGGCCGTCGCCGCACCGGCCCAGCCCGCGGTCACCTATGATCGCCAGACCCCCTTCCACGCCGAGGTACTGGAGAACCAGATCCTCAACGGCCGTGGCTCGGAGAAGGCCACTCACCACATCGAGCTGTCGCTGGAAGGTTCGGGGCTCGACTACCAGCCCGGTGACATCCTCTGCCTGATGCCGCGCAATCGCGAGGCGGTGGCCGGCGAGCTGCTCGAGGCGCTGCGCCTCGACCCCGACCAGACCGTGGCCAGTCACAGCGGCGAGCGGACCCTGGCCCAGGCGCTGCGCGACGACTACGAGATCACCACCCTGACCCCGGCGTTCATCGAGGCCTACGCCGAGCTCGCCGAGGCCGAGGCGCTCAAGGCGCTGCTTGCCGAGGGCAAGCGCGGCGAGCTGATGGACTACCTGCACGGGCGACACGTCATCGACGTGCTCGAGGAACACCCCCTCGAGGGCGGTGTCGACGCCGAGACGCTGCTGGGCATGATGCGCCGCCTCCAGCCGCGCGAGTACTCGATCGCCTCGAGTCACCTCGCCAACCCCGGCGAGGTCCACGTCACCGTCGCCGCGGTGCGCTACGAGAGCCTCGGCCGCGCGCGCCACGGCGTGGCCTCGACCTTCCTCGCCGAGCAGGCCGAACCCGGCGAGACGGTGCCGGTCTACCTGCGTCGCAACAAGCACTTCCGGCTGCCCGAGGATCCCGACACGGCGACCGTGATGATCGGTCCGGGCACCGGGGTGGCGCCGTTTCGCGCCTTTCTCCAGGAGCGCGAGGTGGCCGGCGCCGGCGGTGCCAACTGGCTGTTCTTCGGCAATCCGCACTTTCGCACCGACTTTCTCTACCAGACCGAGTGGCAGCGCTGGCTCAAGGAGGGCGTGCTCGATCGCATGGACGTGGCCTTCTCGCGCGACGGAGCGCACAAGGTCTACGTCCAGGATCGCCTGCGCGAGCGCGGCGCCGAGCTCTTCCGCTGGCTCGAGGACGGCGCCCATCTCTATGTCTGCGGCGACGCCGAGCGCATGGCGCCGGACGTCCATGCCGCGCTGGTCGAGATCGTCGCCGAACACGGCGGGCGCAGCGCCGAACAGGCCGGCGAGTATCTCAAGCAATTACAACGCGACAAGCGCTATCAACGAGACGTTTACTAAGGGAGCCCGGCCCCGACGACCGGCACTCCCGCCCTGAAAGGAGAGTCGCATGGCGGACTCACGGACCCGTGACATCACCGCGCCGCTGGAGGCCAAGCACCCCAACGAGCGGCTCAAGCTCGACAGCCGCTACCTGCGCGGGACCATCGAGGCGAGCCTGGCCGACCCGATCACCGGGGCGCTGGCCGCCGACGACACCCAGCTGACCAAGTTCCACGGCTTCTACCAGCAGGACGACCGCGACCTGCGCGACGAGCGGCGCCACCAGAAACTCGAGCCGGCCTACCAGATGATGATTCGTCTGCGCCTGCCGGGCGGCACCTGCACGGCCGAGCAATGGCTGGCGCTCGACGACCTGGCCCGGCGCTACGGCGACGGCGGGCTGCGTCTGACCACCCGCCAGACCTTCCAGTACCACGGCGTGCTCAAGCGCGACATCAAGGCCGCGCTGCAGGGCATCGACGCCGCGCTGCTGGACACCCTGGCCGCCTGCGGCGACGTCAACCGCACGGTGATGGCGGCGGTCAATCCGCACCAGTCGCGCGTCCACGCCGCGGTGCAGCGCTGCGCCCGCGAGGTCAGCGACCACCTGGCGCCGCGTACCCACGCCTATCGCGAGATCTGGCTCGACGGCGAGCGCGTCGATCCGGACGCCGACGAGGAGCCGCTCTACGGGCCCACCTACCTGCCGCGCAAGTTCAAGATCGGCTTCGCCGTGCCGCCGGTCAACGACATCGACGTCTACAGCCAGGACATCGGCCTGATCGCCGCCGTCGAGGAAGGGGAACTGGTCGGCTTCACGGTGTGCGTCGGCGGCGGGCTGGGGCGCACCGAGAACGAACCGGCGACCTTCCCGCGGCTCGCCGACCCGATCGGCTTCTGCCGCCCCGGACAGGTGAACGCGCTCGCCGAGACCATCGTCGCGATCCAGCGCGACTACGGCGATCGCGTCGACCGCAAGCACGCGCGGATGAAGTACACCATCGACGACCGCGGCGTCGACTGGTTCCGCGAGGAACTCGAGCGTCGCCTGGGCTGGTCGCTCGAGCCCGCCCGCGAGGTGCATTTCGAGCACAACGGCGACCGCTACGGCTGGGTCGCGGGCGACGACGGCCGCTGGCACTACACGCTGTTCATCGAGAACGGGCGCATCCGCGACTGGGAGGATTACCCGCTGATGAGCGGGCTGCGGGCGATCGCCGAGGTCCACGGCGGCGAGTTTCAGCTGACCCCCAACCAGAACCTGACCATCGCCGCCATAGAACCGGGCGAGCGCGACGCGATCCAGCGGCTGATCGCCGACTACGGCCTGGAGCGGGCGGAACGCATGGGCCAGCTGCGGCGCAACGCCATGGCCTGCGTGGCGCTGCCCACCTGCGGGCTGGCGATGGCCGAGAGCGAGCGCTACCTGCCGTCACTGATCGACGCACTCGAGCGCCGCGCCGCCGACGCCGGCATCGCCGACACGCCGATCGTGGTGCGCATGACCGGCTGCCCCAACGGCTGCGCACGGCCCTACCTGGCCGAGATCGGCTTCACCGGGCGCGGCCCGGGCAAGTACAACCTGTATCTCGGCGGCGGCTTCCATGGCCAGCGGCTCAACAGGCTCTACCGCGCCAACATCGGCGAGGCCGAGATCCTCAAGATTCTCGACGGCCTGTTCCGCCATTACGCCGCCGAGCGCCAGGCGGGCGAGGCGTTCGGCGACTTCACCATTCGGACCGGCTACGTCGCGGCAGTGACCGCCGGGCGGCATTTCCATGACTAGCTGTGTAAACCCACCAGGTTGTTCACGGAAAGGACCAACCGGTTAACCGGAGGGGGCATTCAGGCTGGTCGGCCCGCCGGAGTCTTCTGTGGGAGGGGATTCATCCCCGACTGTGGAGCCCGGTGGCCGACCCATCGCGACTGAAGTCGCTCCCACAACGACGGTGGCCATGCTGACTGGCCTGATTGAGGGTCTTGTGGGAGGGGATTGATCCCCGACAGCGGTGGCCCGGTGGCGGATTCATCGCGACTGAAGTCGCTCCCACGGCCAGGCTCCGGATGAACAACCTACCGAGAGATCATAACTAGCCATGCCCCCACCGGCGGGTGCGGTCAGCAGGGATCAGGCGCGGATGTAGGCCCAGCCGTCGGCCTGGCATTCGGCCAGGAAGACCACGGCGGCCTCGACCTCCTCGAGCCCGGCGGGGTTGTCGAGTCCCTGGGCGGCGAGCGTGTTGCGGCACAGGCGCAGCCGGTCGTCGCTGCCCGGGTCGGGCTCGGCCAGGGCGGCGGGGACCGCGGCACCGTTGGCGACGATCAGCACCTCGGCGCCGGGGCGCGACGTGACCAGATTGCGGGCGTTGCGCCGCGCCCGGGCCAGGCTGTCGGCGGTGGGCGCGTGAAGCAGGACGCGAAGCGGGCTCATGACGGGGTTTCCTCGTGGGTGGCGGCAACGCCGATATGCCGTTCCAGGCGCTGCACGTGGTCTCGGAAGCCGGCCTGGCCACGACGCTGATCGAGCGGCAGGTCGACGGTGACGATGTCGCGGACGCCGGCCGGGGTGTGCTCGTCGGGCCTGGCCAGGACCACGACGCGATCGGCGAGCAGCACCGCTTCCTCGATATCGTGGGTGACGAAGACGATCGCCGCGTCGCTGCGCCGGCGCAGTTCGGCGAGCTCGCCCTGCAGGCGCTGGCGGGTCAGGGCGTCGAGTGCCGAGAACGGCTCGTCCATGAACAGCACCCGCGGTTTCACCGCCAGCGCCCGGGCGATGCCCACCCGCTGCTGCTGGCCGCCCGAAAGGGTGCGCGGCCAGCGCTCGGCCAGCGGGGCCAGGCCGACCAGTTCCAGCGGCGCCATGGCCCGGGCGCGACGCTCGGCCCGCGACAGGCCGAGCCCCTCGAGACCCAGTTCGACGTTGGCGCGCACCCGCCGCCAGGGGAACAGCCGTGGCGCCTGGAAGACCATCGACCAGGGGCGGGTGGCCGGCTCGTCGGTGGTGCTCAGCGCCACCTCGCCGTGCTGCGGCGTGAGCAGCCCGGCCAGGGCGCGCAGCAGGGTCGACTTGCCGACCCCCGAGGCGCCGACCACGGCGACGAACTCGCGCGGGGACACGTCCAGGTCGACGCCGTCGAGCACCACGTCGCCGGCGAAGCCCAGGCGCACGCCGCGTGCCGAGAGCACCGGGGCGTCGGCGGCGGGGCGCGAGGATCTCAGTTCTGCCACCGCAGGGCCCTCCGCTGGATGCTCATGAACAGGAAGTCGAACAGCGCATAGAGCGCGGCGATGGTCAGCATGTAGACCACCACCACGTCGGTGGCGAGCAGCCCCGAGGCCTCCATCATGCGCTGGCCGATGCCGGGGATGCCGAACAGCTCGGCGGCGACCACGGTCATCCAGCCCTGGCCGAGGCCGGCGCGCAGGCCACCGAGGATGCCCGGCGCGGCCGCCGGCAGGCTGATCTTGGCCAGCCGCGCGGTAAAGCGACCCTGGCCGAAGGCCTGGGCGACCTCGTAGTAGCCGTCGTCGACGGCGCGTACCGCACTGTAGCTGGTGAAGTAGTTGATCCAGAACACGCCGATGCTGATGATGAACGCCGCGGCGGTCTCGGTGACGCCGAACCAGATGATCGCGAAGGGGATCCACGCCAGCGGCGGGATCGGCCGCAGCAGCCGCGCCAGCCAGCTGTGGGCGGCGTCGAAGGTGGGCACCAGCGCCGCGGCGACCCCCACCGCGATGCCCAGCAGCGAGCCGATCGCCAGCCCCACGCTGTAGTGCGACAGGCTGGCCAGCACCACCTCGAGCCAGATGCCGTCGTGGATCTCGGCCCACAGCACGGCGGGGATCGACGACGGCAGCGGGACCAGGTTGCCCGGCAGCCAGCCCAGCCGCAGGGCGAGTTCCCACAGCGCCACCAGGCCGACGAGGCTGGCGGCGCTGATCAGGGTGCGTCGATGGCGCGCCAGGCGCTTCATGGCGTCTTGCTCTCCCCGGCCGTCACGGCGTCATAGATCGAGGTGTCGAACAGGGCGTCGACGTCCACCGGCTTCTTCAGGGTGCCGATATGCTTCTGGAAGTCGGCCATGGTGCGGGTGGCGTCGACGATGGCGTGCGGGTCGGCCAGGTAGTTGGACGACGGCGAGGCCAGCGCGGTCCTGACGGTGTCCTCGCTGATCAGCCGCTTGCCGACGAAGTCGCGCACATAGGGCGCGGCCTGGTCGGGATGTTCCTGGAGCATTTGGGTGGCGCGCACGTGCAGGGCGACCAGCTTCTTGATGGCCTCGGGATGTTCCTTCATCGCCGCTTCACGCACCGCCAGTACCGCGCCGGGCTGGTTGGGCAGCATGTCGCTGCCGCGGGCGACGACCTTGGCATCGGGGTCGCGGCCCTGGACGACGCTGAGGATCGGCTCGAGGGTCGAGGCGGCATCCACCGCGCCGGCGAGCAGCGACTGCTGGACCCGTGACGCGCCCATGGTGACGATGTCGACCGCGTCGGGGTCCACGCCGACCTGCTCCTGCAGCCAGTAGCGCAACACGGTGTAGGGCACCGAGCCGCTGGGGAAGGTGGCGATCTTGGGCTTGCGGCCGTGCTCCTCGGTAAAGCGGGCGATGGCGGTGGCCGCGTCGTTGCCGTCGAAGGCATCGGCGAAGTCACCGCGGGCGACCAGGCCGATCTGCTCCTGGATGCTGGAGGCCACCACCTTGAGCGGCACGCCGTTGGCGCGCGCGACCATCGCCGGGCCGATGCCGAAGTTCATCACGTCGAGCTTGCCCGAGGCCAGCGCCTGGACCATCGCCGGGCCGCTGGAGAAACGCGTCAGCTTGAGGTCGAGCCCCGCCTCGTCGGTCCAGCCCGCGCCCTCCATCACGAACAGCTGAGCCACCGGCAGGATCGGCATGTAGCCGACCTCGAGGGTGGTCCTGTCATCCTGGGCGAGGGCGGCACTCGGCAGCAGGGCGGTCAGCGCGAGCGCGCCGACCCACTGGAACAGTCGTCGCATGAGCGGTCTCCGGGCGGTGGTTGTCAGGCCCGAAACTATAGCGACTCGTCGCCCGCGAAGAAATTTCTGCCTCTATGATCTTGGAATAACCATATTCCCCGGTGCTCGGGCGAGGTCGGGACGGGCCCGGTGAGCGACGTCGTGGCCGCTCAGGCGCCGGCGTTTTCGCGGTCGCTGTCGCCGGTGTCGGGCCCGGGGGCGGGCGTTTCCGCCGCCTCCGTCTTGCCGGACGCCAGGGCCTCGATGCGATCGCGGTACTGGCGATAGGCATCGCTGTCGCTCGCGGTCCCGTTCAGGTTGTGAAACAGGTCGGTCAGGCGGGTGAAGGTGGCGCGGATGGCCGCCTTGTCGGCGAAGGGCCCGTGCATCGCCACCACCTGGTCGAGCAGCTCGAGCATCGCCTTCTGGCGTGCCAGCGGCGTCGAGACGTCGACCGGGTCGAAGGCGTCCTGCTGCAGGTAGACGCGATCGACCAGCGCCGCCTGCTGGTGGGTCAGGAAGTCCGCGTCGCTGATGCCCTCCTCGCCGGTGACCTGCATCATCCGCTGGATGTCGTCGCCGTCGCGCAGCAGTTGCTGCAGGCGCTCGACGCGGTGGCGCCAGTCGGCGCCCAGCTCGCGGCGGAACCAGGGATCGAGCTGGTCACGGTAGCGCGACCAGGAGATCAGCGGGTCGACCGCCGGGTAGAAGCGCCGGTAGGCGCGGTCGTAGCTCAGTCCCAGGAAGGTCTTGACGGTGTTGAGGGTGCCCTGGGTGACCGGCTCCTCGAAGTTGCCCCCGGCCGGCGAGACGGTGCCGATCAGCGTCAGGCTGCCGGTGTCGCCGGCCGGCGTCTGGACCACCCCGGCGCGCTCGTAGAGCTGGCGGATCGATGACTCCAGGTAGGCGGGGAAGGCCTCCTCGCCGGGGATCTCCTCGAGGCGCCCCGAGGTCTCGCGCATCGCCTGCGCCCAGCGCGAGGTGGAGTCGGCGATCAGCAGCACGTCGTAGCCCATCTGGCGGTAGTACTCGCCGAGGGTGATGCCGGTGTGGATCGACGCCTCGCGGGCGGCCACCGGCATCGACGAGGTATTGCAGATGATGATCGTGCGGTCCATCAGGGTGCCGCCGGTGCGCGGATCGGCCAGCTGGGGGAAGGTGTTGATCGTCTCGACCACCTCGCCGGCCCGCTCGCCGCAGGCGACGACGATCACGATGTCGACGTCGGAGTAGCGCGAGATCAGGTTCTGCAGCACCGTCTTGCCGGCGCCGAACGGCCCGGGGATACAGGCGGTGCCGCCCTTGGCGATCGGGAAGAAGGTGTCGATCAGGCGCAGGGAGGTGGTCAGCGGCGTGTCGGGGTAGGTGCGCTGCGTGCGGCCGCCGGCCTGCAGGCTCGCGGTGAGCGGCCGGCGCACCGGCCAGCGCTGGGTCAGCGTCACCGGATGCTCGCGGCCCTTCTCGTCGCGCAGCCGGGCGATCACCGCGTCGAGGTTGACGCTGCCGGCCTGGACCCAGGACACCGTGAAGCGCCCTGCCCAGCCGAAGGGCACGAAGATGCGGTGGGCGAAGCGCCCTTCCTGGACGCTGCCCAGCACATCGCCGGCGACCACCCGGTCGCCGCTGCGCACCGTCGCCTCGAACGACCAGCGTTGCTGACGGTCCAGCGCCGGCACGTCGAGGCCGCGCTGCAGGAAGCGCCCGCCGATCGCCTCGAGTCGCGGCAGCGGGTTCTGCAGGCCGTCGTAGACCTGGCCGAGCAGCCCCGGGCCGAGCGTCACCGCCAGCTGTTCGCCGCTCTGGATCACCGGATCGCCGATCCCGACCCCGGCGGTGTCCTCGTAGACCTGGGCGTCGGCCTCGGCGCCGCGCACCCGCAGTACCTCGGCCTCGAGGCGGGTGCGCTCCATGCCCGGGTCGGGCGGCAGGCAGAGGTGGACCACCTCGTTCTTGACCCAGCGGCCGGCCTCGGGATCGTCGAGCCGCAGGGTGACCACGTCGTCGTTGATGGCGATCACGTGGGCGGTGGCGTCCGGGGTGTCGGGGGCGGTAGGGGTCATGAGTCGGCCTCGAGGGATGCGTCCAGATCGGGGATGGCGTCGAGCAGCGCCCGGAAGCGTTCGCCGGCCCGGCGTTCGTCGCGCTGGCAGCCGCGCTCGACCAGCGACCAGCGCAGCAGGTAGTGGACCACCGCCGCGAGCCCGTAGGGCGGCTCGGGGCGCCGGCGGTCGAGATACTGCCAGGCCAGCTCCAGCAGGGCCTGCTCGGTCGCCGCGGCGTCGCCGGCCTGGATCAGTGGCGCCAGGGACTCCAGCCAGGGATGGTGGCGGGCCAGGGCGAAGGTCGGATGCGTCCAGTGCTCGCGCAGCGCACGGCCCACCCGCGGCGCCTCGCCGAGCACGCCGGGATCGGCCTGGCCGTCGCGGCGGGCGCGCAGGGCGGCGGTGAGTACCTTCAGGCTCAGCCACCAGTGCAGCCACTCGCGCAGCGGCGGCGAGTCGAGTTCGGCGAGCACCCGGGCGGCGTCGCGCAGCAGCGTATCGGCAGCCGGCGGCGGGTCGGCGCGCGACGGCCGGACCAGCGCCTCGATGCGCGCGATCCGGGCCCGGTCGCCGGGCGTGAGCATGGCCAGGCGCTGTTCGAGGCGGACCCGCGAGATCGGCGGGCGCTCCCAGTGGAAGGGGCGGCGCAGCGCCGGCAGGGCGCACAGCAGGGTGACGTAGCGGTAGGCGTCGTCGGCCACGGCGGGCTCCCGGTCAGGCGATCACGCCCTCGAGCAGCGCCCGGAAGCGCGGCTGGAGGTGGCGCAGCAGCAACCCGGCGATCGCCCGGTCGCTGAGATCGACATGGATGTGGCCGTCGTCGAGCACGAAGCGCACCCCGGCCTCGACGGCGTCGTCGCCCCTGAGCACGATGCCGCGCTCGAGCATCTCGCGGGCGACCCGGGCGAGCAGCGCCGGCAGGGCGCCCTCGTGCAGGGCCTCGGGGTTCTCGCGCAGCTCGTCGATGCCCACCACCCGCGAGGGCAGCAGCCCCTCGCCGCGGGCGTCCTCGGGCAGCGGCGCGCGGCGTGCCGCTTCCTGGATCAGCCGGGCGAGCAGTTCCGGGTCGTCGAGGGTGTCGTGGATCAGCGTCTCCAGCTCGCCGGCGAACTGCTGGCTGAAGGTGTCGCGGGCGGTCAGGCACAGGTCGCGATAGGCCAGGGTCAAGGCCTGGCGGCCGGACTCGCGCAGTCGCTCGGCCTCTTCCTCGGCCTCGCGGGTCAGCCGCGCGGCCTCCTCGCGGGCCTGGTCGACCAGCCAGGCGGCGCGCTGCTCGGCCTCCTCGACCAGCCGGGTGGCCTCCTGCCGGCCGGCCTCGACGCCCTGCTCGCGCAGGGTGTCGAGCAGTGCCTGGATGCCGTGGCTGTCGGGCTGTGACGGTGTGCTCATGACGCGCTCCTCACTGCGGCAGGGCGCCGCTCAGCACCAGGGCGAAGACGAAGGTGAACACCGCGAAGCCCTCGACGATCGCCGCCGGGGCCAGCGACAGGCCGAACACCTCGGGCTTGTTCTTGACGGTGTCGATGGCGCTGACCAGCGAGCGCCCCTGGTAGACGCCGTTGAACAGCAGCGCCACGCCCGACAGCACCCCGATCGCCGCCAGGCCCGGGGCGTTGGTCAGGGTCACGCCGCGATTGAGCGAGAACATGATGACGATGCCCAGGATCGCCTGGGTCGATGGCATCGCCGCCAGGCCGATGTACTTGCCGTAGCCGCTCTCGACGTCGAGCATCGCCCCCGCCGCCGCCTGGCCTGCCAGGGTGCAGCCGATCGAGCTGCCGATGGTGCCCAGCGCCACCGGGGCATAGATGCCGAGCCAGCCGAGCACCAGTATCACTTGATCCACGTCGATTCCTCCTTATTGGCGAATGCCTGATAGGGGCGCCCTTCGCCCTTGATGCCCCAGCGCAGGAACTCGATGAGATTCAGGCGCAGGCCGTGGACGACCCCACCCATCAGTGCCAGCGCGAAGTTGAGGGCATGGCCGAGCAGCAGCACCACCAGGAACAGCAGCGGGCCGGCGCCGGCCGCGGCATGGCCCGCGTCGACGGCGAGCTGATTGAAGGTGACCGCCAGCGAGGCGCTCGACAGCCCCAGGGCGAACAGGCGCATGTAGCTCAGTGCGTTGCCGAAGGCCTGCGACAGCCCGCCCAGCGAGATCAGGCCGCCGACCAGGCGCTGGGCGGCGTGACGCCAGCCGTCGAACGGCGTCGCCCGCGAGAACAGCAGCACCAGCAGGGCGCCGCCGGCCATCAGTGTCAGCCAGGGCAGTCGCGGCGTCGGCAGCGCACCCTGGGTGACCCGCCACAGGGCGAAGCCGCCGCCCAGCAGCAGGATCCAGCCGAGGTTGCCCAGTGCCAGCCGCCGTGGCCGGGCATACCAGGCGGCCAGCGCATTGGCGGCGATCAGGTGCAGCACGCCGATGGCGATCGACAGGGTCATCATGGCGCCGAAGTCGTCGATCGACAGCCACTGCAGGGCGGCGAGCGGGGAGCCCGGCGGCGGGGCGAGGCCGAAGTAGCTGCCCAGCAGGATGCCGTAGAGCAGCGCGCCGCCGCTCATCGCCAGGCCCATGCTGCCCAGGCGGCGGCCGATGACGCTGCGCTTCCAGCGCCGCCGGGCCAGCCACACCAGGGCGCCGAAGGCCAGTGCGTAGCCGGCGTCGGCGAGGATGATGGCGAAGAACAGCACGAACGACACGTAGACCATCGCCGAGGGATCGGCGCTGCGATAGCCGGGCAGCTGGAAGAACTTTACCGCCTCCTCGCCGCCGGCCAGCCACTCGGGGTTGTCGAGCAGCACCGGCGGTTCCTCGTCGGGGCGCGGCGCTCGCGCGTGCAGCGCCACATCGCCGTCGCGGCACAGCGTCTTCAGCGTCGCCATCGCGCGGCGCGGTACCCAGGCGTCGAGCACGAACAGCGGAGCGTCGTCGTCGCCCTCGCGCATTACCCGGCCCAGCTCGGCGTCGTCGGCGGCGCGGGCCAGCCGGTCGGCGAGGCTGGCGATCCAGCGGGTCAGCACGTAGCGCTCGGCATCGAGTTCCTCGAGCTCGCCGTGGGCGGCCTGCTCGAGGGCGCGGATATCGGTCAGCGAGCGGCCGCCGGTGTGCGAACGGGCGAACGGCACCTGCTCGGGGGTCGGCTCGTCGGCGGCGATCACCGCCAGGTAGAGGTTGCGGTGGTCGCGGTTGACGATCGCCCAGGGCAGTTCGATGGCATCGATCGCCTCGCGGCGGCCGAGCGGTACCAGGTAGAGCCACAGGCGGCGGCCGCCGAGCTCCTCGAGCGGCGGGAAGCGGAACTCGCCCCAGGGGGCCAGGGCGCGGCGGTGGCGGCGCAGCAGCGTCAGGCGGTCGACGACATCCTCGCGGCGGCGGCGGTTGGTGTGAATGGTCTCGAGCAGCGCCGCCAGCTCGGGCACCTCGGCGGGGCGCTGCAGGCGGCGGCGCAGCGGGCTGTCGAGCAGGTAGTCGAGGGCCGCGCGCAGCTCGAGGTGCTCGCGACGGTCCTCCTCGACCGGCGCGCCGCGCATGATCACGTGGGCGACGCCCAGCGCCTGCAGGCGACGCAGGATCTCGCGCTTGCGCTCGGCCAGGCCGATCAGGGTCACCCGCTGCATGGGGGCGATGCTCATCGCATGGCCCCCTGCCCGCCGGCGGCGAGCTTGCGCTTGGCCAGCTTGGCGCGGACCACCGCGGCGCGCTCCTGGTCGGCCAGATACAGCTCGATGCGCGCGATGGCCTTCTCGAGGCGCGGGATCATCACCTTGGAGAACAGGTTGACGCGCTGGGTGACGGTGCGCACGGCGTCGTCGAGGCGGGCCAGCCGGCGGGTCTCGATGCGCGTCTCGACCTCGAGGCGCAGGCGGGTCTCGAGGCGCTCGACCAGAGTGTCGATCCAGTGCGGCTGGGCCAGCCGGTCGTAGGGCCTGCGCTCCAGGGTCAGCTCGGCCAGCGTCGGCAGGCTCACGCCGACGCGATTCTCGCGGCCCAGGCGCAGCGTGGCCACGCGCACCAGGCCCTCCAGCGGCACGTCGGTATCGGCGAGCATCGGCAGCTCGTGGCCCACCGTGGCCTGCTGGCGCTCGGCGCGCTCGCGCAGGGTCGCCAGGCGCTCGGCGCTCTGCTGGCGCTGGATCAGCAGGGTGCGCTGCTTCATCTCCAGCGCCGGCAGGTAGCGGCGATAGAGCGTACGCTGGCGCTCAAGACGACTCAGGGAGCTCTTGTTGAGGGCGGGTGTCTGCATGCTCGGGCCAGTAGGTTTCCTTGAGGGACTGCTTGATCACCACCTCGTCGGGCGTGAAGCACTCGGCGAGCAGCGTCCAGCAGGCATCCAGCGCCGCCTCCAGCGGCTGGCGCACGTCGAGGCGCATGAAGCGCTCGCGGAAGGCGGCGGCGAAGCGCATCAGGCGGCGGTCGTGATCCGACAGATCGAAGGCCATCGCCTGCTTCTGCTCGGCCTCCGTGCCCTCGGCGTAATAGCGGATCATGGTGTTCATCAGCGCGCCGTGATCCTCGCGGGTCTGCTTGCCGATCACGTGCTGCTTGAGCCGCGAGAGCGAGCCGAACGGGTCGAGCATGCCGTCGTGGAGGTAGAACTGCCCCTCGGTGATGTAGCCGGTGTTGTCGGGGACCGGGTGGGTGACGTCGTTGCCCGGCATGGTGGTCACCGAGAGGATGGTCACCGAGCCGGCGCCGCGGAAGTCGCAGGCCTTCTCGTAGCGGCGCGCCAGCTGCGAGTAGAGATCGCCCATGTAGCCGCGGTTGGAGGGGATGTGTTCCATGGCGATGCCGATCTCCTTCAGGGCATCGGCGAAGGCGGTCATGTCGGTCATCAGCACCAGCACCCGCTTGCCCTCCTCGACCGCCAGGTGCTCGGCCACCGCCAGCGCCAGGTCGGGGATCAGGGTGCGCTCGACCACCGGGTCGGAGGCCAGGTTGGCGAACATCACGGTGCGCGACAGCACGCCGGCATCCTCGAAGGCCTGCCGGAAGGTGTGGAAGTCGTCGAAGATCAGCCCCAGCCCGGCGAACACCACCACGTCGGCATCGGCCTGGATGCCGATGCGCGCCAGCAGGGCGTTGTAGGGCTCGCCGGGCACCGAGAAGATGGGGATCTTCTGGCTCTCCACCAGGCAGTTGAAGACGTCGATCATGGGGATGTCGGTACGGATCATGCGCGAGGCGAGGATCCGCGACATGGGATTGACGGTGGGCCCGGCGATGGCGATGCGGCGATCGTCGGCCAGCCTCGGGCCGCCGTCGATCGGACGGCCGGCACCGTCGAAGACCCGGCCGTAGATGTTCTCGGAGTAGATGGCGCGCAGCATCTCGCCGAGAAAGCGGATGCCGGCGCGGCTGGACAGGCCCTTTGTGCCGGCGAACACCTGCAGCGAGGCACTGTCGTGGGCCAGACGCACCACCTGGGCCAGCGAGAAGGGGCGGCCGTCCTGCTCGATCAGCGCCAGCTCGCGGTTGCGCGGCATCAGCCCCATGCGCCGGGCGGCGGCCACGTCGATCTCGACGATGTCGCCGACGATCGCGGTGATGCCCTGAAACGAGGTGACGGTTTCCGCCATGCGACGCCTCCTTCGGCGGCTCGGGCCGCCCCGGTTGACGAGGGTGGGCCGCGGCGCGCCCGGCACCGTCGTGGACCCGGGTCCAGCATACTGCGCTGCAGCGTAATCCCCAATCGTCGCGGATTCGCCGTCGCGAGCGGAAGGGGTTCATTTATCCGTCTGATTTTTCAGGGTTGCTTGCCGTGATTCAGGTGGGCGGCAAGGATTCGCTGCTGTCACTCAGCCCCATAAAACGCGCGAGTCTTGATATGGATCAAGCGTGGCAGGGCGGCGGGTCGAGGAAAGCGCTCAGGGGGAGCGGCGGGAGCAACGAGGTCCCGGCCGAGCGGCCGGGACCGAGGGATCACTTGTCGAGCTTGACCATGCGCAGGTAGGGCTTCTTCTCGTCCCAGCCCTGCGGGAAGCGCTGCTTGGCCTCCTCGTTGGACAGCGCCGGCACGATGATGCAGTCGTCGCCCTTGTTCCAGTTGACCGGCGTGGCGACCTTCTCGTTGTCGGTGAGCTGCAGGCTGTCGAGCACCCGCAGGATCTCCGCGAAGTTGCGGCCGGTGCTGGCCGGGTAGGTGATGGTCAGGCGGACCTTCTTGTCGGGGTCGATGATGAACACGCTACGCACCGTCAGGGTGTCGTTGGCGTTGGGGTGGATCATGTCGTAGAGGTCGCTGACCTTGCGGTCGGCGTCGGCGAGCAGCGGGAAGTTCAGGGCGTGGCCCTGGGTCTCCTGGATGTCGCCGGCCCACGCCTTGTGGTCCTCGAGCGGATCCACCGACAGGCCGATGGCCTTGGCGTTGCGCTTCTCGAATTCCGGCTTGAGTCGCGACACCTCGCCCAGCTCGGTGGTGCAGACCGGGGTGAAGTCCTTGGGATGCGAGAAGAGGATGACCCAGTTGTCGCCGGCCCACTCATGGAAATGGATGGTGCCTTCGGTACTTTCCTGGGTGAAATCCGGAGCGGTATCACCGAGATGCAGTGCCATGTCGAACCTCCTTGGTTGGGAGCGATGAGAAACATCGTGACTCGCTACTATGACATCGGGGGCGTGGCCGGGGGAAACAACCCCTCGGACCAAGAAAAGCGCCGCAAGACATAAGTCTCGGCGTCAGGGCGCCGGCCCCGCCGCACCGAGAAAGCGCGTCTGCCAGTAGTCGAGCGTCAGCGCCGTGGTGGTCACCTCGCGGCCGCGGCCCGGCGCATGGATCATCCGACCGTCGCCCAGATAGATGCCGACGTGGGTGGCGCGCGCCCCCGAGCCGAAGAATAGCAGGTCGCCGGGGCGGACGACGTCACGGGCCGGCAGCGCCTCGAACTGCTGCTCGGCGGTGCGCGGCACCTGCAGGCCGGCGGCGCGATAGGTCATCTGCACCAGCCCCGAGCAGTCCACGCCCCGCCGCGAGGCGCCGCCCAGGACATAGGGCGTGCCCAGCGCCTGGCGGGCATTGGCGAGGATCATCGCCCGTTCGATGGATAACGGCGCCGCCTGTCCGCCGTCGAGGTCGGTCGTCTGCAGCCGCGGCCCGGCGCATCCGGCGAGGCCGAGCACGGCCAGCAGCAGGGTGAGCTGCATGATCGTGACCAGGGGCCGAGATGGCAGCACGCGGCATAGCGGGCGGATGGCGAGGCGCGTGGGCAGGAGGGCGCGATACGGCATGCGGCGGACTCCGACGGGCTTTTTCGAGGGCTTGCTCAAGGGCTTTTCGAATAAGCCTAGCCGGGGGAGCGACTTCAGTCGCGATGAATCCGCCCCCGGGCCGGCCTGGATTACCACCCTCCGATCAGCCGGGGCGGGGGCTGGAAGCCATCCGATAAGTATGTGTTATAGTCACCCCCTTAAAGAATAATGATGCGTTGAGGAGACAAGCATGAAGCTGCAAAACTCGGGTACTCACTGGCTTTGCGCCGTCCTGATGACCGGCACGCTCGGCGCCAGCAGCCTGGCATTCGCCCAGGCGGACGACCCCGTGACCTTCGCCGTGCCGCCCTGGCCGGGGGTGACCGTCAAGACGGCACTGGCCACGCAGCTGCTCGACACCCTGGGCTACTCCACCAAGCAGCAGCAGCTGGGTACCACCATCACCTACCAGGCGATGAACCAGAACGAGATCGACGTCTTTCTCGCCGGCTGGCTGCCCGCCCAGCAGAGCATGTACGACGCGGCGATGAAGAAGCAGACCCTCGTCGACCTGGGCAACAACGTCGACGGCGCGCGGATCGGCTTCGCGGTGCCCACCTATGTCTACGAGGCCGGGGTGACCTCCGCCGAGGACCTGAACAAGCCGGAGAACGCCGAGCGCTTCGGGCGTACCGTGTACTCCATCGAGGCCGGCACCGGGATGAGCGATCAGCTCAACGCGGGCGCCGACAAGAACCTCTACGGGCTGGGCGACTGGAAGCTGTCCGAGACCTCCACGCCGGGCATGCTGGGGGCCGCCAAGGCGGCCATGAACGAGCACCAGTGGATCGTCTTCGCCGGCTGGACGCCGCACTGGATGAACATCGAGTACGACATCACCTACCTGGACGACCCCAAGGACCTGTGGGGGCCGAATGGCGGGCGCAGTGACGTCAAGACCCTGGTGACCAAGGCGTTTGCCGACGCCAACCCCAACGTCACCCGGCTGCTCGACCAGCTGACGTTCACTGCCGATGACCAGAGCTCGATGATCCGCGGCTACGGCTACGAGGAAAAGCCCGCCGACAAGGTCGCCGTCGAGTGGATGCAGGCGCATCCGGCCAAGGTCAAGGCCTTCCTGGACGGCGTGACCACCGCCGACGGCCAGCCGGCCTGGCCGGCGGCCAAGGCGGCCTTCGACCTGGACGCCTGACCTCGAGAACCTGGACGCCTGACCTCGAGAAGAGGCATCGAGAGGCCATCGAGCCGGACACGACGAGGCCGCCCATCGGGCGGCCTCGTGCGTTGCGGGGGCGACGGTGTTACCGGAGCGCCGGGCCGCCGGGCCGCCGGGCCGCCGCTGTCGAGGATGAATCCCCTCCCACAGGCCCCTTCCGGGCCCGCACTGTCGGCGAACATCCTCGCGTTGCGAGGCGGTGTCCGCACCGAAGGCAAGAAGCCTAGATGCTGATCAGGCTCTCCCACCAGTGCCTCACCGTGGCCAGCCAGGGCGGTGCCTCGGCGCGCTGCCGACGGTCCTCGCCAAGGTAGATGGTGGCGGTGAGGCCCGCCGACAGCTTGGTGCCCGGGGGCACGTCGTCCAGGGCGATGCGCACCGGGATGCGCTGCGACAGGCGAACCCAGTCGAAGGAGGCGTTGACCACCGCCAGGCCGTTGCCCTGGCTGGCCAGGCTGTTGTCGGTGATGCCGCGGGCGTAGCTGGTCACATGGCCCCAGATCGGTGCCTGCCGGGAGAGCAGCTGGACGCGCGCCGTGTCGCCGATGTGGATGTCGACGAGCTTGGTTTCCTCGAAGTAGCCCTGGGCGTAGAAGCTGTGGGCATCGACCAGGGTCAGGGCGTCGGCACCGACGTCGACGTACTGGCCCGGACGCAACAGCAGGTTGGTCACGTAGCCGTCGACCGGCGCGCGCACGGTGGCGCGTTCGAGATCGAGGCGTGCCTTGCGCACCTTGACCCTGGCCTCGGCCACCGCGGCCTGGGCGGAGGCCAGGGTGAAGCGGGCGTTGTCCCGGTCCTCGCGCGAGGCGTACTGCTTGAGCCGCTGGCGACGGCTGTTGGCGGCGCGCGCCTCGTCGCGCTGCTGCTCGAGTCGCTGGAGATTGGCCTGGGCTTCGTCCAGCGCCAGCCGGTAGCGCCGGGTGTCGATGGTGAACAGCACGTCGCCGGCCTCGACCCGCTGGTTGTCGTGGACCTCGAGATCGTCGACCAGGCCGGCGACGTCGGTGCCCAGGTGGACGACGTCGGCGCGGATGCGGCCGTCCCGCGTCCAGGGGTCGTGCATGTAGTGGTTCCAGATCCGGGTCACGGCGGCCAGCGCCGCCAGCACCACGGCGACGGTCAGGAGCAGGCGCAGGCTCTTGCGGAGTCGTGGATCGAGTGTCATGGATCAGCCTCGCGTTGCGGGGTCGCCGATGGGCAGCGCCCCCGACAGGGTCAGCACCGCCCACAGCAGCAGGATGTAGAGGGCGACATCCAGCAGCAGCGGATGCCAGAACCAGTGATAGAGACGCAGCCGCGTCAGCAGCCGCTTGACCAGCAGGTAGAGCGCCAGGGCCAGCAGTACCGGCAGCGCCAGCGGCGGAACCAGAAAGCCCAGCAGCGACCATTCAGCGAGCATGGGGAAGGCCTCCCGGGGTGGCGCGTTCGGCGGGAGCCGAGGCGTCGGCCGTCTCGAGGCGCGCGCCCGGCGCGCTGCGCAGCAGGTGAGCCAGCATGCCCATCTCGCCGATGAGTGCCAGCGGCAACTGCGTCTGGTGATAGAGACGCGCCACCCACTGCTCCGCCTGTTCGGCCTGGCGGCGCCAGAAGGCGTCGTCGTGGCGATTGCGGGCGGCGGCCTGGCGGCCGATGTGTTCCAGCCAGACCTCGATCTCGGCACGAAACGGCGCGAGGTCGTCGCGCATCCGGCGCAGTCGCCAGCTGCACATCGCCAGGGCGTGCAGGTCGAGGGCCTCGCGCAGGCGCTCCTCGCTGCCGCCCAGCGCCACCAGGCGGCCGAGGCGGTCGTAGAGGCGGCTCTCCAGCCAGGGCCGTTCGGGCAGTGTCGACGCCGGGTTGCGCGTCAACCGCCACAGGCCGCGCCAGAACGCCGCCATCAGGGTGTCGATGCGCTCCGTCGGCGACGGCTGACGGAACAGCGAGTAGGTGAGCATGGCGGCCAGCGTGCCGATCACCGCGGCCAGACCGCCGTTGATGTAGCTCTGCGGCGTATAGCTGTAGGTGGTGTGCAGGTTGAGCAGGGTCATCATGGTGACCGCCCCCGACAGCCCCATCCCCGCCCAGCGCGGATAGGGCGTGAGCAGGGTGCCGAGGGTGATCGGCACGGCCAGGGCCAGGGCCAGCAGGAAGAAGCCGTTGATCAAGGGCAGCACCAGGAACAGCAGCACGCCGCCCAGCAGGACCGCCGAGATCGTGCCCCACAGGAACTGCCAGACCACCGCCGTGGGGTTGGGGGCCTTGGCGAACAGCATGCTGAACACGCCGAGCAGCATCTGCGCCAGGTAGCCGGAGTGCCAGCCGCTGTGGATCCAGAGCTGGCCGAGCAGCTCGAAGGCGACGAACACCCGCAGGGCGTTGTAGCGGGCCACACCGTGCTCGTTGTAGGTGGTGCGCGCCCGGGGCTGGCGCGGCAGGGTGTCGACCCGCCGGTGCTGCGGATCCTCCAGCGCATGGTGCAGGTGGCGAGCGTGGTGGAGCAGGGTGAGCACCTCGTCGAGCCGCTGGCGGACCAGCGTCGCCCGCACCCGGGTGCGCGGCGAGACGCGCTCGTCGCTCCAGTCGAGCTCCGGGAGCTCGGCCGCCGGCGCGCCATCGCCGCCGGGATGGCGCTGGAGCTCCCGGAGCAGGGGGTGGGCATCGTGATGCAGCCGCGCCAGCCAGCGCGGCCCATCGGGGCAGGCACGCAGGTAGGCGCAGGCCTCCTCGAGTTCGCGCAGGCCGGTAAGCAGCGCCAGGCCGTCGCTGGCGAAACGGTCCAGCGCCGGCACCACGTGGCGCCAGCGGCGGGCCTCCAGGCGGGCCAGTCCGCGCAGCGACTCGAAGCGCTGGTAGTGGCCGTGCAGGGCCTTGAAGCGGGCGTCCAGGGTGCCCTGCGGCGTGCCGTCGAGCACGGCCAGCGCCTCGCCGGCGGCATCGGCGATCAGCCGCGAGAGTACCCCGGGCAGGCCGTGGCTGCCGAAGCGCGGGGCGATGAGGATATGCATCAGCAGGCCGCAGCCGATGCCCAGCGAGGTCTCGGTGAAGCGGGCCAGCGCCGTCGTCCAGACACTCTCGACCCCGGTGCCGATCGCCGTCAGCGAGACCAGGGTGGCGGTGTAGCCGCTGAGCATCACCACATAGGAGAGGTAGGCGTCCTGCTCGAGGATCACCAGATACATGCACAGCGCCAGCCAGGCGCCGCCGAACAGCAGGTAGAGCATCGGCTGCTGGGCACACAGCACGATCAGCACCAGCCCGGCGATGGCGCCGAACAGGGTGCCGAACAGCCGGGCGATGCTGCGCCCGATGATGATGCCGATCGGCGGCGTGCCGCCGGTGAACATCACCGGCTGCAGGGTGACGATCATCACCGCCAGCACCGCCCAGGCGGGCTGCGACAGGTTCAGGCGCATCGACAGGAACAGCGCCAGCCAGGCGGCCAGCACGGTACGCAGCACCAGCAGCCAGTGGTCGAGGGGGATTCGTGACATAGCGGTCGGTCCGCCGGACCGGCGGACGGGTGTCCGGCAAGAGAGTGAAAGTACAAGGCTTAATGTTAGCATGCTAATGCTATAGCCGAATCACTCTCTCGTCCACCTCGCGGCGACCTCGTCACCTCGCGGCGACCCTCGGGAAAGCGGAAAAGCGGGGGGAGCGGGCGCGCCCGGCGACGGCCGGGCGCGGCGGGTCAGGCGCCGACGTTGCCCATCAGCGCCGGCTCGAGGATCTCGATCCAGTAGCCGTCCGGGTCCTTGACGAAGGCGACGTTCTTCATCTTGCCCTGTTCCGGGCGCTTGACGAACTCGACGCCGTTCTCGTCGAGCCACTGCACGGCGCTGCCGAGGTCGGGGACCGAGAAGCAGATGTGGCCGAAGCCCTGGGGCTCGCTGTTGCCGTCGTGGTAGGCGAAGTCGGCCTGGTCCTCGGTGCCCCAGTTGTGGGTCAGCTCCAGCAGGCCGCGCTGGTTGAAGGTCCAGATGGTGCGGTCGCAGGTCTGCTCGGGGACCTCGTCCTCCTCCTCGAGGCGTGCCAGGAAGTAGAGGGTGAACTGCATCTCCTCGAAGTCCAGCTTGCGCAGCACGCGCATGCCGAAGACCCGGCTGTAGAAGGCCAGCGAGCGCCGCGGATCCTTGACCCGCAGCATGGAGTGATTGAGCGTGAAGCCGGCGGTTTCCGGCGGCACGTGAGTCTCGACGCCGGGGTGTTCTTCGGTGAACAGGGTCATGGGAGCTCCTTGCACAAGAATCGAGGGGCGCCTGGTCGCCGGCGCCCCGGGGCCGTCCGCCTAGCCTGCCACGCCGCCCCGGTGCCGCCAAGCGCGGGGCTCAGTAGCCGGTCATCTCCAGGTAGCCGACGCCGTACGGGCTGCCGTCCCGGGTGTCCGTGACGCGCACCATGCCCTCCCAGTAGGCGAAGGTGGTGGCCATCCACTGGTCGGGATGCACCGCCGTGACGTGCACATCGAGTTCATGCGCGGGCACCTGCACGCGCCAGGCGGTGGGCAGCTCGCGACCGGCGACCGGCGAGCGAGCCAGCGGCGTCAGGTGCAGGGCGTCGCCGTCGAGCGGGGTGACGGCGCCGTCGGCGGCGATCCAGCTGCCCGAGAGGTAGTCGCCGCCCGCCTGCCCGGCGCCGCGCAGGCGAAACGCCATCAGCCTGGCGCCGTCGGCGAGATGCAGCGAGAACCAGTCCCAGCCCGACTGCCCCGGTCCCAGCAGCTGGCTGCTCCATTCGCGGTCCAGCCAGGCGCGGCCGCTCACCGCGTGTTCTTCGCCCTCCACCGTCAGCGTGCCGTCGATCCGGTAGAAGGGCTGGCTGTAGTAGATCGAGCCCTGGCCGTCGGCGGACTTGCGGCTGAAGCCGTGGTCGCCGTGGACCACCAGCGGGCCCTGGGCCGCGAGCGTCAGGCGGTAGGCGAAGTCGCCGCCGGCGGCGCGCACGGTGAGATTATCGAGGCCGGTGCCGGCGTCGTCGGGGGCGGCGAGTCGCCAGTCGTCCAGCCAGGCGGCGAAGGGCGCGGCGCTGACCCCCGCCTGCCCCTCGGCGTCGGCGAGGTTCATGCCTCGGGCAAAGCGCTCGGCGGCGCGGTGCCCGTCGGGCGTGGAAACGGCGGCATGGGCCATCCACAGCTGGCGGCTTGTCCAGGCCGAGTCGGGGGCCCCGTCGGTCGTGCCGGGCGGTGCCAGGGCCTGGCGGAACAGCGTCCACTGGATGCCGAACGGCCGGCCCGCGGCGTCCTCGAGGTTGGCGGTCAGGTACCACCACTCGATGCGGTAGTCGGGGTGCGCGCCATGATCGTCCGGAAAGGCCAGCCGATCGCCGGGGCGGGCCTGGGCGTAGCCCGCGGCGGCGCTGCCCAGGCCGGCATAGCCCGGGGCCGCGTCGCGTTCCGGCGGGTCCGCTCGCCAGAGGCCGACGGCCAGCAGGGCGACCAGCACACCGGCCAGCAGCGTCTTGAGGTGTTTCATGTCGCGGCGAACTCCTGCAGCAGCTGGCGGGGCGGCATCCGCCACAGCCGCCAGGCGGGCAGCAGCGCGGCCAGGCTGGCGACCAGCACCGCCAGCCCCAGGGTGACGAGCAGCTGCAGCGGGAACAGGTGCAGCGGCAGCCGCCAGCCGAAGGCGGCGACGTTGATCACCGCCACCAGCGCCCAGGCCAGGGCGATGCCCAGGGGCAGCGCCAGCAGGGCCGTGCCCAGCGCGGTGCCGGTGAGCTGCAAAAGCTGCACGCCGACCAGCCGCCGGCGCGACACGCCCAGCGCCCAGAGCGGCGCCAGCTGGGCGCGGCGGGTCCCGGCCTGGGCCAGCAGGGTGGTCAGCAGGGCCAGCGCGGCCACGCCGAGGGTCAGGGCATCCAGGGCGCGGGTGATGGTGAAGGTGCGCTCGAAGACCCGGGTCGCGTCCGCCTTCAGCGCCTGCTGGTCGATCACGGTCTCGGCCGTGGCGGGGCCGAAGCGGGTGGCGAGGCGCGCGACGAGGGCGTCGAGCCGCTGGCGGCGCGGCTCGGGGGCGTCGCGCAGCACCACGCCCAGGCTGCCGGGGGGGGCGGCGAAGGCGCGGGTCAGGCGTGCGACGGGCATGACGACCTCGGGGCGGGGATTGCCGTAGTCGGGGTAGATCGCGGCGATGGTCAGCCGGTGGCGGCGACCGTCGGCCGCGCGCAGCGTGAGGGTGTCGCCGGGGCGGCGACGGTAGCGGTTGGCCAGCTGCTCGTTGACGAACACCTCGCCCGCCGCGAGCGCCTGCCAGGCCGCGTCGCGCTCTGCCGCGGGCAGGCGCAGCGGCCAGTGCGCGCGCAGTACCGGCGCGGGGCGGATGCCGAACAGCGCCACCGGTTCAGGGGACGCCGCCGCGGCGTCGAGCAGGGTGGCCTCGGCGTGGCGGGCCGGCAGCAGCGTGGCGACCTCCGGCTGGTCGCTGAGCCAGGCCTGCAGGGCATCGTGGCGCTCGGCCTCCGGATGGATGTAGAGATCGGCGAGCAGGCGCTGGTCGAGCCAGTCGAGAAAGGTCAGGCGGAAGCCGCCGACCATGCTGCTCACCCCGAGGTTGGTGGCCAGCGCCAGCAGCAGGGCCATCATCGGCAGCTGCAGGCGCGGCAGCTGCAATTGCAGGTCGGCGAACGCCCAGGCCCACAGCGCCCGGCGGCGCACGAGCCGCGCCGCCAGCCGCCAGCCGCCGGCCAGCCAGGCGGGCAGCCACAGGGTCACGCCGAGCAGTGCCGCGGTGACCATCACGAAGCCGGCGACCAGCTGCCGGTCGCCGGTCAGCCACAGCCAGCCTCCGAGTCCCGCGGCCAGCACCAGCAGGGCGCCGCCCGCCCAGGCCTGGCGGCGCAGCAGGCCGCCCAGCCGGGCCCGCCAGGCCTGGGCGTGCCCCAGGGCCAGCACGTCGAGCCGCGCGACGCGCCACAGCAGGCCCGCGCCGGCGCTGGCCAGCCCGCCGAGGATGATGGCCACGCCGCCCAGCCAGAAGTGCCAGGGCAGTGCCAGGCGGGTGCCGACCTGGCTGTCGTAGAGCGCCGCCAGGCTGGCGGCGACATCCGGCAGCAGCAGCCGGGCCAGCAGCACGCCGCCGAGGATGCCCAGCCCGGCGCCCACCAGGCCCAGGGTCAGCAGCTCCAGTCCCAGGGCGGCGACCAGGGTGCGGCCCGGCACGCCGAGGGCGCGCAGCGTGCGCAGCAGGCCCAGGCGCTGTTCCAGCGCCAGTCCCAGGGCGGCATGCACGATGAACAGGCCGACCACCAGCGCCAGCAGCCCCATGGCGGTGAGGTTGAGGTGAAAGCTGTCGGCGAGCTGGCCCGGCGAGGCCAGCTGGCGGGCCGGGATGCGCATCAGGGCCTCGGGCAGCTCGGCGGGCGCATCGGGGGCGATCACCAGTCGGGTGGGGCCCGCCAGCCCCAGCAGCCGCTGGGCGACGCCGATGTCGGTGACCAGGGTGGCGGGCGGCAGGCCGGGGTCCACTTCCACCGGCGGCAGGCGCGGGTCGCGCCGGGCGGCGTCGGCCACGTCGGGGGCGGCGCGCAGGCGGTGCGGCGGCAGCAGCCAGTCGCGCAGCGAGGCGGCATCGCCGGTGCGGCGGGCCAGCGGCGAGGTCCCGGGCAGGGTCAGCGGGTCGATGCCCAGCAGGCGAAGCGGCGCTTCCCCGGCGGCGCTGCCTGCCAGGGTCAGCTCGCCCGCTACCAGCGGCGAGACCGCCATGCCGTCGCGGCGCAGGGCCGCATAGGTGGCCGGTGACAGCGGCGTGCCGTCACGGCGCTCGATGCGGTCGAGCCGGGTCTCGAACAGGGCCTCGGCCCGGGCGTAGCTGTCGCGGGCGGTGGCGTTGATGGCCTGCACGCTGCTCCACAGCGCGCCGGCCACCCACAGCCCCAGCAGCAGCATGGCCAGCTGGCCGGGATGGCGGCGGTAGTGGGACAGCAGGGTGGCCAGCGTCACGCCCACCACGCCGGCACGCCGGGCCGGACGGCGCCCGCTCATGGCTCGCCCGGCTCCAGGCGGCCGTAATGCAGGCGCAGGCAGCGGTCCAGCGGGGCGGCGACCCGCGCGCTGTGGGTGACCATCAGCAGCGCGCAGCGGCTCTCGTGAATCAGCTCGTGCAGCAGCGCGAGCACCCGGTCCGCGGCGGCTTCATCCAGGTTGCCGGTGGGTTCGTCGGCGAGCAGCAGGTCGGGGCGCGGCGCCAGCGCCCGGCCGATTGCCAGACGCTGCTGCTGGCCGCCGGAGAGCTGCTCGGGGTAGCGCTGCTCGAGCCCGGTCAGGCCCAGGCGCTCGAGCAGGTGGTCGGTCCAGTCGGGGTCCTCGCGATCGGCGAGACGGGCCTGCAGGGTCAGGTTGTCGATCACCGCCAGGCTGGGCACCAGGTGGAACTGCTGGAACACCAGCCCCAGGTGGCGACGGCGCAGGTCGGCGCGGGCGGGTTCGTCGAGCGCCGACAGCGCCCGCTCGTGGAAGTGGATCTCGCCGCGGTCGGGCACGTCGAGCCCCGCGGCCAGGTGCAACAGCGTCGACTTGCCGCTGCCCGACTCGCCCATCAGCGCCAGGCTTTCGCCGGGGGCCAGATGCAGGTCGATGCCGTCGAGGACGAACAGCGGCCCCTGGGGCGTCGGGTAGCTCTTGGCCACGTCGGTCAGTTGCAGCATCGCCGGGCTCTCCTGCGGGCATGTCCGAGCATATTAGCAAAGCCCGGGGGTGTTGGTCTTAGAGCCTGCTCCCTGCTCCCAAGCCTCTAGCTGTGATCTCTCGGTGCCGGAACCTGGCCGTGGGAGCGACTTCCGTCGCGATGAAGGCGCCACCGGGCCACCGTCATCGGGGATAAATCCCCTCCCACAACCCCCTAAAGCAGCCCCTCAGTCAGGCCGGCCGATCGGGACAGTGTGGTTGTGGGAGCGACTTCAGTCGCGATGAACTCGCCACCGGGCGCCGCCGTCGGGGATGAATCCCCTCCCACAAGCAGCCTCATTGTGACAGACCTCTCACTCCGCTCCGGCGAGGCCGTCATGAATGACCCGGGCGTTGTGGCGCATCATGCCCTCGTAGGTGGCGGCCTCGCCCTCGGCGGCCAGGGCGCCGGAATAGAGGGTGCCGGCCACGGGGATGCCGGTTTCCTCGGCGAGCTGGCGGATCAGCGCGGGGCTGGTGATGTTCTCGTAGAACAGCGCCGGGATGCGGTTGTGCTTGAGGAAGTCGATCAGACTGGCCATGTCGGCGGCGGCGGGCTCGGCGGCGGTGTTGAGCCCCACCGGGGAGAGAAAGCGCACGCCGTAGGCATCGGCGAAGTAGTCGAAGGCGTCGTGGCCGCTGACCACCACCCGCCTTGAGGCGGGAATGGCGTCGATCAGCCGGTGGATCTCGGCGTCCAGGCTGTCGAGGCGCGTCAGGTAGTCGTCGGCGCGACGGCGATAGGCGTCGGCGTGAGCCGGGTCGGCCGCGATCAGGCCGTCGCGGATGTTGGCCACGTACTGCTCGGCGCGGCCGACATCCAGCCAGGCGTGAGGGTCCAGGTCGCCGTGGTCATGGGTGGCGTGCTCGGCGTGCTCGGCGTGGTCGTCATGGCCGTCGCCCTCGGCGCCGTCCTCGCCGTGGTCGGCGCCGGTGAAGTGCAGTGGATCGATGCCGTCGGTGGCGACGACCTTGACGCCCCGGTAGCCGCTGGCGTCGAGCAGCCGGTTCATCCAGCCTTCCAGCTGCAGGCCGTTGAAGATCACCAGGTCGGCCCCGGCGATGCGGCGCACGTCCACCGGGCTGGGCGTATAGACGTGGCTGTCGCTGTCGGGGCCGACCAGGCTGGTCACCTCGACGTGCTCGCCGCCCACCTGCTCGGCCATGTCGGCCAGCACGCTGAAGCTGGCGACCACGTCGAGCGGTTCGGCGGCCTGGCTGGCGGTGGTGACGCCGGAAAGGCCGACGATCAGGCCGGCCAGCAGTGCATGACGCATGAGATTGTCTCCTTCGTGAGGGCTGCCGCCGGCATCGTCGGCTACGGGATGGGCGGCAGGTTTGCTACGATGGCGAGCGCCCACCGCAAGGACGTCTCGCCGTGCCGCATCTGTTCACCAACCGCCCCAAGCGCTCCGCCCTCAACCGCGACCGGCCCGAATGGCGTGCCGACTTTCGCTGGGAGACCGTGAACGCGATGCTCTACAAGCTGGGCGGGCTGCTGTTCATCGTCGGCAGTGTCTTCTTCTTTCCGCGCTTCCATCCCTACGAGGACGTCGGCGCCTGGGTCTTCTTCATCGGCTCGCTGCTCTACCTGGTGGTGACCGGCCACGACATGCTCGAGGTGCGCAAGTTCTGGCAGGGCAGTCGTCATCACGCCATGGGCAAGCGGCTCGAGATGATCGCCGCCTCCAGCTATCTCGGCGGCACCCTGCTGTTCACCGCCGGCAGCCTGTTCTTCCTCAGCTGGTGGGGCTGGCTCATCGCCGGCGCCTGGTGCTTCGTCATCGGCTCGGCGCTGTTCGTGCTCGGCGCCTGCGTCAACGTGCTGCAGGTGGTCCAGGCACCGTCGCTGCTGTCGCTGCAGATGACCAACCTCACCGCGGTCACCTTCGTCGTCGGCTCGGTGCTGTTCGTGGTCGCGTCCATTCCCTACCTGTGGACCTTCGACACCCACCACGACGCGCAGCGGCTGTTCACCTTCTTCGCCTGGCAGTACCTGGTCGGCAGCGTGCTGTTCTTCCTCGGCGGCGTGTTCAACTACTACCGGGCCTGCCTGATCATGCGCCGCCGTCGCGACGGCGAGGCCCGCCACGCCAGCGACGATGCGCTGCTCATCGCCTACCTGCACGGCGAGATCAGCGCGGCCGAGTTCCGCGCCGCCTGGCGTGCCGAGTCGCTGCCCGCCCGCGGCATGCCCTGAGCGGTCAGGCGCTCTCGTCGGCCGTGTCCAGCGGTGTCGCGCGCCGGCGCACGCGGGCCAGCAGGCTGTGGTAGCGGCCCAGCAGGGTCGACAGCAGATACACCCCGCCGGCCAGCAGGATGATGCTCGGCCCCGAGGGCAGGCCCAGGTGATACGACAGCAGCAGCCCGCCGGTGCTGGCGAACAGCGCGATCACCACGGCGACGGCCATCAGCCCTTCCAGGCGCTTCGACCAGAAGCGCGCAGCGGTGGCCGGCAGCATCATCAGCCCCACCGCCATCAGCGTGCCCAGGGTCTGGAAGCCGGCGGTCAGGTTGAGCACCACCAGCCCCAGGAACAGCCCCTGGATGAGGCCGCTGTGCACGCCCTGGCCGCGCAGGAACAGCGGGTCCAGGCACTCCACCACCAGCGCGCGGAAGGCCATCGCCATGACCAGCACGGTCACGCTGGCGACCCCGGCGATCAGCCACAGCGCCGTGGTGTTCACGGCCAGGATCGAGCCGAACAGCACATGGGTCAGGTCGACGCTGCTGCCGCCCAGCGACACCAGCATCACCCCGGCGGCCAGCGAGATCAGGTAGAAGCTGGCCATCGCCGCGTCCTCGCGATGGCCGGTGAGCTGCGACACGCTGCCCGCCAGCCCCGCCACCAGCAGCCCGGACAGGATGCCGCCGAGGCTCATCGCCGGCAGCGAGAAGCCGGCGAGCAGAAAGCCCAGCGCCACGCCCGGCAGGATGGCGTGCGCCATGGCGTCGCCGAGCAGGCTCATGCCGCGCAGCATCAGGAACACCCCCAGCGGCGGGGCGGCCAGCGACAGGGCCAGGCCGGCGACCAGCGCCCGCTTCATGAAGCCGTAGTCGGTCAGCGGGGAGACGAGCAGGGCCTGAAGGGTATCGATCATCGCGTTGCTCCGCGGGCGAGGTGCAGGGGCAGGGGCGCGGGGGCGGCCGCCATGCCGCCGGATTGCAGCAGCTCCTGCGGGTCGTGCCAGTGGCCGCGGCCCTCGGCCAGCAGCAGCACGCGATCGGCCAGCGCGGCGAGCTGGTCGCGGTCGTGGAGGACCACCACGATGGTGGTGCCGGCCCGGGCCATGTCGCGCAGCACCCCGGTAAGCACGGTGACGGTGTCGGCATCGACATTGGCGAAGGGCTCGTCGAGCAGCAGCAGCTCGGCCTCCTGCATCAGGGTGCGCCCCAGCAGGGCACGCTGGCGCTGCCCGCCGGAAAGCTCGCCCAGCGGCCGGTGGGCGAGCTGCGAGATGCCCAGGCGCTGCATGATCTCGCGGGCCTGGCGGTACTGGTCCGGCCGGTAGCCCCGGAGCGCGCCGCGGGTCGGCCAGCTGCCGGTCATCACCAGCTCCTCGACGCTCATCGGAAAGCTCAGGTCCAGCGCCAGCTGCTGGGGCAGCCAGGCGCGGCGTTCGCGGGGAATCGTGCACTCGATGCGACCGGCGATGGGCGGCAGCACGCCCATGATCGCCTGGATCAGCGTGCTCTTGCCCGCCCCGTTGGCGCCGATCAGCGCGGTGATGGCGGCGTCCGGGAAGGCCCCCGCGAGATGCTCGATCACCGTGCGCCCGCCCTGGGCCAGCGCCAGGTCGTGGAGTGCCAGCCGCGCCATCAGCCCAGCAGCCCCCCGGCCCAGGCCGCCGCCAGCCACAGCACCGCCAGCGGCACCAGGGCCATCAGCAGCCGGCGGCGGGCCGACAGCGACATCAGCGAGAAGTGACAGGGCCCGTCGGGGCGGTGGCGGTGTCGATGCGGCATGGCGGGGCTCGATCTCGGGAAAACGGCAAAAAGTTATAACATAACAAAACAGCGTGGCCAATCGTCCGCGACGGGTCGCCCCCGGGATCAGTAGCGAATCTGCATCCCCACCCGGTCGGGGGCGAGCGTCCAGGCGTACTGGTAGTCGAGATTCACGTCGCCCAGCGTCAGCCGGGCCGGCTGGAAGCGGTTGAGCGCCACCCCGGCCTGGCCCGGCTGGGTTCTCAGCTGGATCTCGCCGACCAGCATGCCGGTGGCGAAACTGATCGCGCCGTCGCGCGGGCGGTCGTCGCCGACGCCGATCGCCAGCCCGCCCAGGGTGTTGATGACCAGCGAACTCAGCCGCGCCCGCCAGGCCCGGCGCCGGCGTTCCTCGGCGGCGGTGGCACGCACCAGCGCGCGGGCCTCGGCCAGGTGGGCCGCGTCGCGGTGCTCGGCCAGCGTCTGCAGGCGCCGGTAGGCGGCCGGATGCGGCTGCGGGTCGGTGATCACCCCGGCTAGCGCCAGCGCCGACTTGACGCCGCCCACCCGGGCATCGAAGCGGTCATCGGCACTGTCGGCCTCGCTGGCCTGGTAGGCGTTGTCGGCCAGGCTGGCGGCGTAGACCCCGCCCCAGCCGTAGCGCCACAGCGTGGCCTGGTGGGCCCCGCCCTCGAGGGCGTCGAGATAGGCATTCCATTCGGCGTCGGCCGGGGCCGGCTGGGCCAGCGCCGGGATGGCGATGAGCCCCAGCATCCCGAGCGCGACGACCCGGGCGAAACAAGCAAGGCGGGACATGCGGACCCCCTGTCAGCGTGCATCCGAAACATGGCGGGCGTCCCGCCGCAACAAGCCTCTGGAGTATAGGGGATCGCGGGCCGGTACTGGTGTTGACAGGCGAGGGGGCTCCGCCTAGATTCTATCATAGTTAATGAGAATCATTATCAATTAAAGGCCGATGGAGAACGCCCATGAGCTATCGCATCCACAGCACCCTGCACGGTGCCAACCCCAGCCTGGAAATCCTCGACGCCAGCTCCGGCAGCGTGCGGCTGGCCTGGGAATACCCGCGCCAGCCATCCGGAGATCAAGCCGCCGACCCGGACCTGCTGGCCCTGGAGCGGGAACGCGCCGTGCATCAGCTGTTCTGCCGGCTGTTCCTGCTGACCACCGAGCAGTATCTCAAGGGCGAGCTCGACGACCGGCTGCCGGCCGGCGAGATGCCCTCGGTGACCGCTTGATCCCCGGCCGGGCTCAGCGCTCGAGCACGTAGTCTCCCGGAGCCTCGCCCAGCGGCGGATAGCCCGCGTCCGGCTCGCCCAGCGAGGGTGGCGCGACCCGGTCGCCGGAGTGCTGGCGCAGCCAGGCCTGCCATTCCGGCCACCACGAACCGGGACGTTCGGCGACCTGCTCGCGCCAGGTCTCGGCGCTGACCCGAGTGGCCGTGGCCGGCTTGTCGGCGACCTGGTAGACCCGGTGGTGATGGCCGGGTTCGCTCACCACCCCGGCGTTATGGCCGCCGCTGGTGAGCAGGAAGGTGACGTCGCCGCCGAGGTAGGACTGGTTGCGATAGACCGAGCGCCACGGCGAGATGTGATCCTTGCGGGTGGCGACGACGAAGCCGGGAACCCGGATGTCGCCGAGCAGCACCGGCTGGCCGTCGGCGCGATAGTGGCCGCGGGAGAGTGCGTTGTCGAGGTAGAGCCGGCGCAGGTACTGGGAGTGCATGCGATAGGGCATGCGGGTGCCGTCGGTGCTCCACGCCATCAGGTCGAAGGTCGGCTGGCGCTCGCCCATCAGGTACTCGCGCACCAGTCGCGACCAGATCAGGTCGTTGGACTGCAGCAGCTGGAAGGCGCCCTTCATCTGCCAGTCCTCCAGGTAGCCCTGCTCGCGCATGGTGTCCTCGAGGAAGTGCACCTGGCTGTCGTCGATGAACAGCTCCAGCTCGCCGGCCTCGGCGAAGTCGGTGAGGCTGGCGAGCAGGGTCAGGCTGGCCAGGCGCTCGTCGCCGTCGCGAGCCATGGCCGCCGCGGCGATCGACAGCAGGGTCCCGCCCAGGCAGTAGCCGACGGCATGGACCTTCTGCGAGGGCACGATGGTGTTGACGGCGTCGAGCGCCGCCATCACCCCGAGCCGGCGATAGTCCTCGAGGCCCAGGTCGCGCTCCGCCTCGCCGGGGTTCTTCCACGACACCATGAACACCGTGTGGCCCTGGTCGACCAGCCAGCGCACCAGCGAGTTCTCCGGCGACAGGTCGAGGATGTAGTACTTCATGATCCAGGCCGGCACGATCAGCAGCGGTTCGGCGTGGACCCGCTCGGTGGTCGGCCGGTACTGGATCAGCTCGATCAGTTGGTTGCGGTAGACCACCTGACCGGGGGTGACCGCCACCGCCTCGCCGGGAGTGTAGCGCTCGGCGCCGACCGGCGGGCGATGCGCGGCGAAGCGCGAGGCGTCCTCCCAGGCGTGCCGGGCGCCCTCCACCAGATTGCGCCCGCCCCGTTCGGCGGTGCGCGACAGTACCGCGGGGTTGGTCAGCGGGGTGTTGGCGGGCGAGAACAGGTCCAGCACCTGGCGGGTGATGAAGTTGGCCACCGCCTCGTGGTGCGACGTTACCCCCGGCACCCCGGACATGGCATCGTCCCACCACTTCTCGGTCAGCAGGAAGCCCTGGTGCAGCAGGTTGAAGGGCCAGTGCTGCCACTCCGGCTCGTCGAAGCGGTCGTCGCGCTCCGCCGGTTCGATGCAGTGCGCACAGTCGCTCGTGCCCCAGGCCCGGGACGCGTAGTCGGTCAGCCGGGCCGCGCCGTGTTGGGTCGCGAGGGCCAGCTGGGCCTGCTTGCCCGGCGACAGCAGCAGGTGGGTCCACCAGTCGCCGTAGGCCTGCAGGATCGACGCCGGCGAGAGGCCGGCGGTGAGCCGGGCGATGGCGGCATGGGTCTGCCGGTTCCAGGCCGTGAACGGGTCGTCGGTGGATAGCGGTTCAGGCGCCGTATCGGCCGTCTCGGTGTCGCCGGTGGCGGACGCGGATGCCGGTTCGTCGACGGCATCGGCGGTGGGGGCGAGCGGCCGTTGCCCGTAGTCCGGCGTGGGCTGTGCCCCGTCCCTGGCTGTCTGGGCTGACGTGGTCGAATCGTTCGTCGCCATGGCGGTCTCCCTGTCGCGTGCGCCGGCCCCGAGACCCGGCGGTGGGCGGCTCGGGCGCCAGCGGCGCCGTGCCGGCCTTCGCCTCGCCGGTCCCGCGGCCAGGTGTCGTGAATGAACCTCCCTTGATTGTCTTGCTGACGCACCTTTCAACCATAGTGGCTATGACGGGCGAGTGCAGGGGGGGGCGCCGGGGCCGGTCATTCCCGGGGGCGGGCAGGGAAACGCCTGGACGATAGTCATTCCGCTTCGCTGCACCGAAGCTTGTCGGAAGAGGCATTTTTGGCGTCGGTAGGATTCATGAAATTGACGATATACTTCTTTCTTATTTTTGGAGAAAAAGCCTTGGATTTCGGCGCCGATGTCTCTGGAATTCAATAGCCCACCGGCTGAACCAAGAACCCGTCATCGATTTCTGACAGGGGATGTAATCCCGGGATTACAGGTAGATCATCGAGATCAAGGCAGCCTGAAAAGTTGACTGGTTCTTTACCCTACTTCTGGAATGAGAACAGTGGTTCTGCTTTATTGGGTTTATCTTAATTCGGATTAACCCATATGTATTACCATCTGTACTGGGGCAAGGCCCGGCCTGACGGCGCAGGTGCGCAGTGCCACCTTCTGCCCTATCACAGTCTGGACGTGGCCGCCGTCGGCTGGTACCTGCTCGCCCCCGAGCGTCCCTTGACCCAGCGGCTGGCGGCCCGGCTCGATATGCCGCCCGAGGCGCTGCGGCGTTTCTTCGTCTTCCTGCTGGGGCTTCACGACCTCGGCAAGTTCGCTCGCGCCTTCCAGGGGCTGGCCCGGCCCGACGGTGTCGAGCTGGTTCCGCCGATCGAGCGACTGGCCTATACCGAACGGCATGACCGGCTGGGTGCCCTGGTGTGGCAATCGAATTGGATCGAGTGGTGGCAGGATGGCTTCCTGGGCACCGCAGAAAAACTGCCGCCGCGACGCGAGCGTCACCAGCTGGCTGATACGCTGCGAGCCTTGCTGGCGCCGATGTTCGGCCATCATGGCCAGCCGGTAGAGGCCGGCCAGTTGAATGCGGGCCAGTTTTTCGGTGAAGACGAACACGCGTCTGATATCGAAGCTGCGCGTCGGTTCGTGGCCGACTGGGTCGCACTGATCGAGCTCGATTGGCCGATCGACAAGCTGGTCTCTCCCCAGTGGCGGGAAGCCTTTCTGTCGGTGAGCTGGACGATTGCCGGCTGGGCCACCTTGAGCGACTGGCTGGGCTCCAACCGAGATCATTTCACTTACTGCCAGAATCCGATGCCGCTGGCCAAATACTGGCCCATGGCACTCGAGCGGGCCGAACGAGCGCTGGCCGAGACGGGATTTGCTCACCCTCCCGAGCCGATACCCTACGCCGGGCTGGCCAGCTGGTTCGGTGGCCAGTCTATCTCACCGACTCCGCTGCAGCGTGAGGCCGAGACCCTGATTCTCGGCGATGGTCCACAGCTCTTCGTGCTCGAAGACGTGACCGGTGCCGGCAAGACCGAGGCGGCCTGCATCCTCGCCCAGCGTCTGCTGGCAGCGGGCCACGGCGAAGGGCTCTATTTCGCATTGCCGACCATGGCAACCTCCAACGCCATGTACGAGCGTCTCGGCCATCTGCATCGGCATTTCTACGCCGAGGCGTCGCATCCCTCCTGCGTGCTGGCACATGGTGCCCGCGAGCTCAACGATACCTTCATGCAGGCCATCGCCGCCGAGCAGCCGGGAGATCGTGATTACGCCGCCGACGACATGACGGCCACCACACGCTGCAACCGCTGGCTGGCCGATTCCCGCAAGAAGTCGCTGCTGGCCGATGTGGGCGTCGGCACCATCGATCAGGCACTGATGGGGCTGCTGCCGTTTCGGCACCAGTCGCTGCGCCTCTATGGCCTGGCCCGCAAGGTGCTGATCGTCGACGAGGTGCACGCCTACGACCACTACATGCAGACCCTGCTCAACCAGCTGCTGGCCCATCATGCGCGTCAGGGCGGCAGCGCCATCCTGCTGACGGCCACCATGCCGCGCGCCATGCGCGAGGCGCTGGCCGCGGCATGGCGTGAAGGGTTGGGGCAGGCACCGGCCTCGCTGCAGAACGATGCATTCCCGCTGTTGACCCAGGTTGGCGACGGTCTGGAGCGCGAGACCCCGCTGGCCACACGCCCGGAAGTATCGCGTGAGGTCGGCATCGACTGGCTGACGTCCGAGGAGCAGGCGCTCGATGCCGTGATGGCGGCCGTCGAGGCGGGCGAGTGCGTCGCCTGGGTGCGCAACACCGTGGATGATGCCATTCGCGCCTTCGAGGCAATCCGCGAGCGCCACCCGGAGCCCGAGCGCTGCCTGCTGTTCCACAGCCGCTTCGCGATGGTCGATCGCCAGCACATCGAGTCGGACGTCATCGAGCGGCTGGGGAAAACTTCCACCCCCGGCCGGCGCCGTGGCCAGGTCTTGATCAGTACCCAGGTGTTCCAGGAATCCCTGGATTGCGATGTGGACCATATGATCAGCGATCTGGCGCCCATCGACCTGCTGATTCAGCGCGCCGGCCGCCTTCAGCGCCATGTGCGCGGCTCGCGTCGCGCGCCCGTCCTTTCTGTTCTGGCTCCCGAGTGGAATGAGACGCCGGATGCCCAGTGGCTCAAGCGTGCCCTGCCGGGCACACAGGCGGTCTATCGCGACACCTCCCTGCTCTGGCTGACTCAGCGCGTGCTGCGCGAACTGGGCGCGATCCGCATGCCCGACGAGGCGCGGGTGTTGATCGAGAGTGTCTATGGCCCGGTCGCCGATCGGGTGCCGGATGGCCTGCAGGAAGCACGATGGGAGCAGCGCGGCATGCAGGGCGTGGCCGTCTCGATGGCCAACTTCAACGCCCTGTCGCTCGAGCAGGGCTATCTTCGCCAGCTGGATATCGATCAGTGGCAGGAAGAGCTGGAGATCGGCACGCGGCTGGTCGACGAGCCGGCGCTCAACGTTGTGCTGCTCAAGCGTGATGCCGATGGCGCGCTGGTGCTGTGGGCGGAGGGCGAGCGTCATGCCGCCATGCTCAGCCAGGTGAAGCTGCGCCAGAGCCAGGCGGAGAAGCTAATGGACCTGCCGGCCGAGAGCCAGGCTCAGTGGGAAGTCCTTCAGGAACATTACAAGGCATTGCGCTTCACTCGACCCTGGCTGGTCGAGGCCGATTCCGTCTGTGCCTATGACGCCCGGTGGGGCGTGAGATTTACAACGAACACGGACAATAAATAGGGGGAATGGGTGTGAATCTGCTCAATGACCCATGGCTGCCCTTCCGCACCCGGGAAGGCACCATCGAATATCGGCCACCCACCGCAGTGGCTGATTCCGAGATCGTCGATCTCGCCCTGCCGCGAGCCGACTTCCAGGGCGCCGCCTACCAGTTCCTGATCGGCCTGCTGCAGACCGCGCTGCCGCCACAGGATCATGGCGACTGGCTGGATCGCTTTCTCGAGCCGCCCAGCGTCGCCGATCTGGAGGCCGCCTTCGCGCCTTTCAGCGATGCCTTCGAGTTGGACGGTGACGGCCCTCGCTTCATGCAGGATCTCGATCCTCTGGATGATGTGAAGGAGGCCACCGTCAGCGGCCTGCTCATTGACGCGCCTGGGGCGAATGGCATCAAGAACAACACCGACTTCTTCGTGAAACGTGGCCGTGTCGACGCGATGTGCGAGGACTGCGCGGCGATGGCCCTTTTCACCATGCAGATCAATGCCCCGGCCGGCGGCGCGGGCATTCGCGTCGGCCTGCGAGGCGGTGGGCCGCTGACCACGCTGGTGCTGCCGGACTCGGCCGATGCCGACCTGTGGTCTCGACTGTGGCTGAATGTGGTGACTCCCAAAGAGCTTGCCCGTGACGGGCGTGCATGGCAGTCGCCACGCATCGACGATGACTCCCTGTTCCTGTGGATGGCACCGACCCGGGTCAGCGACAAGAAGGGAACCGAGGTGCTGCCCGACGACATGCATCCGCTGCATCCCTACTGGTCGATGCCGCGACGCTTCCGGCTGCTGATCGAGGATGATCCGTGTCGTTGCGATATCTGCGGTCGTGACGCCGCTCGCACCGTGCGTCGCATTCGTGCCAAGAAGCAGGGCGCCAACTACGACGGCCCCTGGCTGCACCCGCTGACGCCCTATCGTCGTGATCCCAAGAAACCCAGCGAGCCGCCTCTTTCCACCAAGGGGCAGCCGGGTGGCCTGGGGTATCAGCACTGGTCGAACCTGGTGCTGCACGACGCCGATGGCAGCGGTGCGCTGCCCGCTTTGGTGGTAAAGGACTACGTCTCGCAGAAAGTGCGTCTGGTCGATGAGGAGCGTCGTGCCGGAGAGGACATGGCGGCGCTGCTCAGACATGCCCGATTGTGGGCCTTCGGCTATGACATGGACAACATGAAGCCCCGTGGCTGGTACAGCGTCGAGATGCCGCTGGTGGCGGTGCCACCCACCCAGCAGGAGCGGCTACGTGGCTGGGTTCAGCAATTCACCGACCTGGCTCGGCAGGTCGCCTGGATGGTACGCACCCAGGTCAAGAATGCCTGGTTCGAGCGCCCCTCCGATGCCAAGGGCGACATGAGCCATCTCGACCTCGCCTTCTACGATGCCACTCGCCATGCCTTCTTCCGTGCCCTGTTGGCGTTGCAGGACGCGCTGGAAGCCACGGAGGCCTCGCCGCAACTGCCTTCCGACGTGGCCGAGCGGTGGTATCGCACCCTCAAGCGCGAAGGGCTGGCGCTTTTCGAGGAGCAGGCGCTCAGCGGGGCACCGGAAGCGGCGGATCTGCGACGTGCCACCGCGGCTCGTCGTCAGCTTCAAGGCTTCCTGGCCGGACGCAGCAAGGGCAGCAAGGTCATTCGTCACTTTGCCGAGACCGGTGGTTTTGATTTGACCGCCCGGCCGGCCACTACCGAAGAGGGCATGTCATGAGCGAAACGGAGCCTGCATCCGTGGCGGAGGCTTCTCCGCGTGATCCCGAATATCTGTACGCCATCGATCGCCGGGAGGCCGATGCCCTGCGGCGTTGGTGGCAGCGGTTGACGTTGTCGGCCGAAGCGCTGAAGGCCCATACCGATGCGCCGTCCTGGCCCAAGGGCCTGCGGGCGACGCTGCGCCGCTGCGATACCGGCGAGGCGGCAATGCTCACGGAAGCGTTCCGCCATCTGTGGCACTGGCTGCCGGCCGAGGATGACGAACCCGCTTGGCGCCGCAGCCAGCGGCTTCAGGTCTGGTCCTGTGTTGCCCTGGTGGTGGCCGAGCTGCGTGAAGACACGCCCAGGATGCCGTTGGGCGCACGTCTCGGCCAGCAGAAGCGCGAGACGGGAAAACCGTACATGAGCGAGTTGCGCTTCCAACAGCTGATGACGTCACGCACCCCGGAGGAGCTGGTGCAGCGCCTGCGCCGCGCCCTGGCGCTGATCGACAAACGTGGCGTCAGCGTCGTCCATCTGGCCGACAACATCGCGCTGTGGTGGCGCGAATATCAGGGCAGTATCTCGCCAAAGCCGACAGAGCGGCTGGGCTTTATCTGGGCCAACGACTACTTCGGCGCTACAGCCGGCTATCGACAAGACAACCCGTGATCCGTCAACCACGTCAGGGAGTTAACCTCATGAGCCATTTCATCCAGCTACATCTGCTGACTGCCTACCCACCCGCCAACCTCAACCGTGACGACCTGGGGCGACCCAAGACCGCGATCATGGGCGGAGCCAAGCGTCTGCGGGTCTCGTCGCAGAGCCTCAAGCGGACCTGGCGGACCTCCGCCCTGTTCGAGGAGGCGGTGGGCCAGCACCGCGGCATGCGCACCAAGCGCGTGGGGGTCGAGGCCGCCAAGCGCCTTCAGGAAAAGGGTGTGAAAGAGAAAGATGCCCGTGCCTGGGCCACGGAGATCGCCAAGGTCTTCGGCGAGGTGGCCAAGGGCGAACTGGAGACCAGTCAGCTGGTGCATATCGGGCCGGAAGAGCAGGCGGCGGTCGACGCCCTGGTCGAAACGCTGGCCGGCGAGAATCGTGCGCCGACCAAGGAGGATCTCGACCTGCTGCGCCACAAGCCCTCGGCCGTGGATATCGCACTGTTCGGCCGCATGCTGGCGGCGTCGCCGGCCTTCAACGTCGAGGCCGCCTGCCAGGTCGCGCATGCCGTCACCGTGCATGCCGCCGAGGTCGAGGACGACTACTTCACGGCGGTGGACGACCTGAATACCGGCGACGAGCATCGCGGAGCGGCGCACGTCGGTGAGGCAGGCTTTGGCGCAGGACTGTTCTACAGCTACGTGTGCATTGACCGCCAGCAGCTAATCGAGAACCTCAATGGCGACGAAGCGTTGGCCGATCGCGCCATCGCGGCGCTGGCCGAGGCGGCCGTGAAGACCTCACCCAAGGGCAAGCAGAACAGCTTCGGTTCCCGCGCTCATGCCAGCTATGTACTCGCCGAGAAGGGCGATCAGCAGCCGCGTTCGCTGGCGCCGGCCTTCCTGCGCCCTGTGGCGGGCCAAGATCAGACGCTGGATGCCATCGCCCGACTGGAGCGCCAGACCCAGGCCTTCGATGAGGCCTATGGCGCTGGCGCCGATCAGCGCTTCGTCGTGGCGGCCGACCCCGACTACCGGGAGCCGCAGCTGTCAGGCGGGGTGCTCAAGGGCAGCCTGTCGGAGCTGGTCGAGTTCCTCAACCGGGACCACTGAAGGAGTCGTCATGACGGAGTATCTGGTCTTTCGACTCTATGCGCCGCTTGCCAGCTGGGGCGAGGCGGCGGTGGGGGAGTCGCGCCCCACCGCCACCTACCCCGGGCGCAGCGCCATCGTCGGGTTGCTGGGGGCAGCGCTGGGCGTTCGCCGCGACGATGACGAGGGGCAGCGGCGGCTGCGCGATAGCGTCGGTATCGCCATCAAGCAGCGGTCGCCGGGCAGCCTGCTGCGCGATTACCACACGGTGCAGGTGCCGGCATCGCAGTCCAGGGTGACCTACCGCACTCGACGGGACGAGTTGAATGCCCCGAGGAAGGTCATCAATACCATTCTTTCCAGCCGTGACTACCGCTGTGACGGACTCTGGACCGTCGCCGTCTGGCTGACACCACAGGCTGAGTTGACGCTCGAGGCGTTGGAACAGGCACTCAAGACGCCGCACTTCCCGCTCTATCTGGGACGCAAGGCCTGTCCGCCGGGGGCACCGCTCGCACCACGGCGCGAGGCGTTTTCTCGGCTGCGCGACGCGCTGGACGCCGACTTTCCGCCGCTGTGCGGCAGGAACGTCGAAGAGGAGCGCCGGGCGTTGAGGCTGCCGGATAACGTGCTCTACGCCTGGGAGGGTGAAGCAGCCTGTCTGGATGGCGATGCTCGAGGCGTGGAGTCCAGCGAGACCTGGGATGCCCCGCTCAATCGTAGCCGTTGGCAGTTCGGCCCGCGCACCGAATATCGCCGCGTGGTCCGGGCAAGGGAGGAGTACTGATGTATCTTTCTCGAGTGCGAGTCGACCTCAACGGCCTGTCCCGAGGGGCCTTGTTCGACATCATGGACGGCAGGGCCTATGCCGCTCATCAATTGCTGTGGCGACTGTTCCCTGAGTATCAGGGACCTCGGCCCTTCCTGTTTCGCCAGGAAATGGAGGAATCCGAAGAAGGGGGAGCGCCGCGAGGGCTCCCGCTGTTCTATGTGCTGTCCGATCGCGAGCCTGCCTCCAGCCCTGGCTTGCTTGAGGCTCAGTGCAAGCCATTTATCCCCGTGCTGGAAGTCGGGGAACGGCTGGCTTTTCGCCTGCGGGCGAATCCTACAGTGGCCAAGTCAGTATCAGGCAAGCGGGGACAGCGTGCCGACGTGCTGATGGCCGCCAAGTATCCCTTCGAGGCCGGTGGCGAGAGGAAAAGTCAGGCATGTGTCGAGGCGATGGATGCGGCCGCTCGCGAATGGCTGACAGAGCGTGCCGAGTCCTGGGGATTCCATTTGCCGGCCGAACCTGAAGTCGGTGCCTATCGTCAGCATGCCTTGCCGAAGGACAAGGGGCGTCCTATCCGCTTTTCCAGCGTCGACTATGAAGGCCTGATTGAGGTCACGGATCCTGGCCGGTTGATCGAGACCCTAGCGCAGGGTCTCGGGCGAGCCAAGGCCTTTGGCTGTGGCCTGATGCTGTTGCGTCGTCCCTGATCGATAGCGGGCAAGGAGTGCAAGATGGGGTTCATTCCGCTCAAGCCGATCCCCGAGAAGGATCGCATGTCGATGATCTTCATAGGCATGGGGCAGATCGATGTACGCGATGGTGCCTTTGTCGTCATCGACGAGGTCAACGGCGAGCGCATGCATATTCCCGTCGGTTCGGTTGCCTGCCTGCTTCTCGAGCCCGGTACTCGGGTCTCCCATGCTGCCGTGAAACTGGCAGCGGTGGTGGGAACATTGCTGATCTGGGTCGGTGATGCCGGTGTGCGGCTCTACAGCGCCGGCCAGCCGGGTGGGGCTCGCTCCGACAAGTTGCTCTATCAGGCGCAGTTGGCACTGGACGACTCGCTGCGCCTGAAGGTGGTTCGCAAGATGTTCGAGTTGCGATTCGGTGAGCCGCCACCCTCGAGACGCAGCGTCGATCAACTTCGGGGCATGGAAGGCGCCCGGGTTCGCAAGACCTATCAGCTGCTCGCCAAGCAATATGGGCTCAAATGGCAGGGACGTCGCTACGATCCGACGCGATGGGATGCATCAGACGTCGCGAATCAGTGCTTGTCTGCCGCGACGGCCTGTCTCTATGGCATCACCGAGGCAGCGGTTCTGGCGGCGGGGTATGCACCGGCGATCGGTTTCCTGCATACCGGGAAGCCGTTGAGCTTTGTCTACGATATCGCCGATATCGTCAAGTTCGAGACCGTGGTTCCGGCGGCCTTCCGTGTCGCGGCACGCAATCCGCCGATGCCGGAAAGGGAAGTGCGAATCGCCTGTCGAGATGCCTTCAAGCAGACACGGCTGTTACAGCGGCTGATACCGATGATCGAGGAGGTATTGGCAGCCGGCGAGATCGAGCCGCCGCCTCCCGCCCCGGAGGCGGTACCACCGGCAATCCCCGAGCCGGAATCGATAGGCGATAGTGGCCATCGGAGTAAATGATATGGCAATGCTTGTCGTCGTGACTGAAGCGGTTCCACCACGCCTGCGTGGTCGTCTCGCTGTCTGGCTGCTAGAGATTCGCGCCGGCGTCTACGTGGGCGATGTCAGCAAGCGGATTCGCGAAATGATCTGGGAGCAGATCGAAGCCCTGGCTGAAGAGGGCAATGTCGCCATGGCCTGGGCGAGCAATCATGAGTCCGGCTTCGAGTTCCAGACCTATGGTGATAACCGGCGTGTTCCTGTCGACCATGATGGTCTGCGCTTGGTGCGGTTTCTACCTCCTGAGCCAACTAGCTGATTTTTCAGGCTCTTTAACAATGCAGTCTGGTTAAAAAGTGATCAAAATCGCTGGTGGAAATTCCGCTGGCGATTTTCTTCATTATAAACAAGTGGCTACAATTAGTCCGATCCCCGCAGGCGCGGGGATAACCCCCTGCCGTCATCGACGCTATCCGTGAAATCATCCGATCCCCGCAGGCGCGGGGATAACCCGGCGGCTCTCGCTGATGGCGAGATTGACCCGCACCGATCCCCGCAGGCGCGGGGATAACCCGTGGCTGTCGACGTGGTGTGTGTTCCTTCGCAGCCGATCCCCGCAGGCGCGGGGATAACCCGGCGGGGCGATTGAGGGCGTGGAGCCGGATCAGCCGATCCCCGCAGGCGCGGGGATAACCCGCGACGATGTTCCACACCACGTTGAGCATGGCTCCGATCCCCGCAGGCGCGGGGATAACCCGCCTTTTTGAGGTATCCCCATGCGATTCACACGCCGATCCCCGCAGGCGCGGGGATAACCCGCTCGAAGACGCCTACAGCGAATACCGCCGAGTCCGATCCCCGCAGGCGCGGGGATAACCCGGGTCTCGCAGAGATCATCGTCCGAAAACATCGCCGATCCCCGCAGGCGCGGGGATAACCCGAAACAGCGACCGAGCCTGTATCGCCGCTGGAACCGATCCCCGCAGGCGCGGGGATAACCCGGGACCACCCAGCCATGCATGCCTCCAACGTGGCCGATCCCCGCAGGCGCGGGGATAACCCGTACGGGCTGTAGGACAGACAGAAAGCACGAAGCCGATCCCCGCAGGCGCGGGGATAACCCGTCGGTCGCCTCGGACTTCCAAGTGTCGAGGATCCGATCCCCGCAGGCGCGGGGATAACCCGCATTGCGTCGTGCCGATCCTTGGCGCTTACAGCCGATCCCCGCAGGCGCGGGGATAACCCGACGTGCAAGAAGGTGTGTGGCGCCGCACTGATCCGATCCCCGCAGGCGCGGGGATAACCCGGCACTACTCGACGCGCTTACCCATGCAGGGATCCGATCCCCGCAGGCGCGGGGATAACCCCGACACGCTGCTATCTGTAACCACCGCACTATTCCGATCCCCGCAGGCGCGGGGATAACCCGCGCAGCAGGTCTCGCGCCTTGTCCCACGGCAGCCGATCCCCGCAGGCGCGGGGATAACCCGCATCACGCAGAGTTCGATCTGCCCATGGAGGTCCGATCCCCGCAGGCGCGGGGATAACCCGCGTGGTGGCAACGTCGCTGACATCTACGAGCACCGATCCCCGCAGGCGCGGGGATAACCCGCCGCTGGTTTACGGCGAGGTGGCCAACGCCCACCGATCCCCGCAGGCGCGGGGATAACCCGGTGATGCGCCAGTGTATCGAGAGCGCCCTTGCCCGATCCCCGCAGGCGCGGGGATAACCCGATACACAACGAACCAGACCTGCAACGCCTCCACCGATCCCCGCAGGCGCGGGGATAACCCGATGGTGGGAAACATCGAAGTAAGCCGAGAAGCCCGATCCCCGCAGGCGCGGGGATAACCCGGACTATTCCGGAGTCACTGTCGAGTCATTCCGCCGATCCCCGCAGGCGCGGGGATAACCCGTCTGCGAATCAGCTAACCCTCTCCCCGGACGCCCGATCCCCGCAGGCGCGGGGATAACCCGTAGAACGTGCGCTGGCTGGGATCTTCCACCTGCCGATCCCCGCAGGCGCGGGGATAACCCGATAGCGGCGACGATCAGCCACTCGATCAGTTCCCGATCCCCGCAGGCGCGGGGATAACCCGTCGCCCTAACCACCCAGCCCCGGCACAGCCCGCCGATCCCCGCAGGCGCGGGGATAACCCGCGCTACAAACTGTTCATCAACGGAAAAATCAGCCGATCCCCGCAGGCGCGGGGATAACCCGTGATGAGCAGAATTCCGAATTATGAGCGCATTCCGATCCCCGCAGGCGCGGGGATAACCCGCAAGGTAGTAATGAGTGGCTTGACGCCAGGCGCCCGATCCCCGCAGGCGCGGGGATAACCCGCCGGCGCCGAGCTGGCCCGCATGTCTGCCGAGCCGATCCCCGCAGGCGCGGGGATAACCCGATGCGTCGGCCCTGGTCGTAGCTACGAAGCATCCGATCCCCGCAGGCGCGGGGATAACCCGCGAGTGACGTTTGTTCCGCAATGCGCCGCTGAGCCGATCCCCGCAGGCGCGGGGATAACCCGGCGCCATGACGATTCAGGAATACCTGGATGGTCCGATCCCCGCAGGCGCGGGGATAACCCGGGCGCCGGCTGGCACCTGATGAGCATGCACGACCGATCCCCGCAGGCGCGGGGATAACCCGGTCCAGTACCTCGCCCAGCGTCATTGTTGGCTCCGATCCCCGCAGGCGCGGGGATAACCCGTCGAGGTGCCAGCATGTCTGACGTGAAGTTTACCCGATCCCCGCAGGCGCGGGGATAACCCGCCTGATCCGTGGGAGGAGAAGCGCAGGCAGTGCCGATCCCCGCAGGCGCGGGGATAACCCGGGGTTGAGCAGGAAGGCGCGGCCGACCAGGGCCCGATCCCCGCAGGCGCGGGGATAACCCGGCGGCGGTGGCATTCTTGGCCAGGCCGTTGGTCCGATCCCCGCAGGCGCGGGGATAACCCGCTCAAGCAGATCAACAGCGAACGCCAGAAGGTCCGATCCCCGCAGGCGCGGGGATAACCCGAAACAGCGCGCCGAGAACCTCTTCACCGCCGCCCGATCCCCGCAGGCGCGGGGATAACCCGTGCAGCTCCGCGCCATTGTCGAGGATGATCGGCCGATCCCCGCAGGCGCGGGGATAACCCGGTCGGCTTCACCACCGCCGTGCGCTTCGCCGCCCGATCCCCGCAGGCGCGGGGATAACCCGGCCACCTGTGAAGGCAGCCTGTAGAATGCTTACCGATCCCCGCAGGCGCGGGGATAACCCGTCATAACGTTTCCTCCTTGATTAGTGTGTCTTCCGATCCCCGCAGGCGCGGGGATAACCCGTTTAAACAATGAGATTGAACGTCTTGAAAAATCCGATCCCCGCAGGCGCGGGGATAACCCGGCGGCGCTGGCGCTGCTGATCTGGGGCGGCAACCGATCCCCGCAGGCGCGGGGATAACCCGTCTTACTAATGTTCTCAAACGATTCTAGAGATCCGATCCCCGCAGGCGCGGGGATAACCCGCAACGTTATTCATTCTACTTATCCCTTCATGTCCGATCCCCGCAGGCGCGGGGATAACCCGATTTTCAGATACTTTATACCGGACTGTGTTATCCGATCCCCGCAGGCGCGGGGATAACCCGACTTGGCAAGAAAAGATTGAATGGGTAGAAGTCCGATCCCCGCAGGCGCGGGGATAACCCGGTGGCAGCGGCCATCATCGACCGTGCCGACCGCCGATCCCCGCAGGCGCGGGGATAACCCGGTCCTTGCGCACCAGCTCCTGGGCACCGGCGACCGATCCCCGCAGGCGCGGGGATAACCCGGCCAGCGCCAGCGCATCGGCGGCGGTCATCGGCCGATCCCCGCAGGCGCGGGGATAACCCGGTGCGCACCGATCGCGAGAGCCAGGCGCAGGTCCGATCCCCGCAGGCGCGGGGATAACCCGGCGCGGGCTCAGGCCCGCTGGTTCTGCCGGTCCCGATCCCCGCAGGCGCGGGGATAACCCGCCCGTGAGGCCTACGTCTCCAACCTGGTGGGACCGATCCCCGCAGGCGCGGGGATAACCCGTACGAGGCCAATCTCGACCTGATTGTCAGCCACCGATCCCCGCAGGCGCGGGGATAACCCGGGCGCCTCGTTCTTCAAGGCCTGCTACGAGGTCCGATCCCCGCAGGCGCGGGGATAACCCGTAGTCGACGGTGGCGAGATCCGGCGCCTCGATCCGATCCCCGCAGGCGCGGGGATAACCCGGGCGTCTTTGCTCGCGGCCTCGCCGAGATCGCCCGATCCCCGCAGGCGCGGGGATAACCCGGTGCCGAACAGCTGGGCCAGCTTCTGCCGCGCCCGATCCCCGCAGGCGCGGGGATAACCCGGCGCTCGAGTGGGGGCTGAACGCTCAGCAGGCCCGATCCCCGCAGGCGCGGGGATAACCCGCTCGGCGTTTGCGCGGTACTTGCCGGCCAGGCCCGATCCCCGCAGGCGCGGGGATAACCCGTCGCGGTTACTCGTGACGGGCAGCTGTGGCGCCCGATCCCCGCAGGCGCGGGGATAACCCGGCGCAGAGGCGATTCAGGCTTTCGACCACTTCCCGATCCCCGCAGGCGCGGGGATAACCCGCCTGCCGCCTGCGTCCTGAGCCGATGGGGCTGCCGATCCCCGCAGGCGCGGGGATAACCCGCCGACGGCCAAACCGTTTCGGCGCTGGGTGACCCGATCCCCGCAGGCGCGGGGATAACCCGTGGTGTCAGCCATGGTTTGCACCTCCCGCGTCCCCGATCCCCGCAGGCGCGGGGATAACCCGGCGTTGACCGCCGAGCACTCCGGGTTGTGAAACCGATCCCCGCAGGCGCGGGGATAACCCGATGCCGTTCTTCTCCATCCCGTTCTCGGTGGTCCGATCCCCGCAGGCGCGGGGATAACCCGCCGTCTTGGGATTGACGAACAGGTGGCGTTCACCGATCCCCGCAGGCGCGGGGATAACCCGGGACCGGATCAAACCGGCTCGGGCCTTGATACCCGATCCCCGCAGGCGCGGGGATAACCCGGCCCATCCCTTCCTCGGCCCGGCGCTGCGTGACCGATCCCCGCAGGCGCGGGGATAACCCGCGATAGTCGCTATCCGAGGCGTCAGTGGTGCCCCGATCCCCGCAGGCGCGGGGATAACCCGTCCTCGAGGAACCCATGAACAATCTCGGCGGCCCGATCCCCGCAGGCGCGGGGATAACCCGACCGCCTGATAGGCCACCGACCGCCCCAGCAGCCGATCCCCGCAGGCGCGGGGATAACCCGAGCTACCCCGGTGGCTTCCTGATGTTTGCCTGCCGATCCCCGCAGGCGCGGGGATAACCCGCCCTCGGCAGCCGCAGCGAGATCCGGCAGGACCCGATCCCCGCAGGCGCGGGGATAACCCGTACCAGTACTCGTCGGTGATCCGGTTGGCCTGCCGATCCCCGCAGGCGCGGGGATAACCCGTCGACCAGGTAACGGTCGGTGATGCGCTGCTGCCCGATCCCCGCAGGCGCGGGGATAACCCGGTGACATCGGCATCGGCAGCGAGCTGGTCGATCCGATCCCCGCAGGCGCGGGGATAACCCGAACTGGCTCGACAGGTTGCCGATCGGCAGGCCCCGATCCCCGCAGGCGCGGGGATAACCCGTTCCTGGAAGAGTCCGCGTACCGCGAGCTGCTCCGATCCCCGCAGGCGCGGGGATAACCCGGCGGCCCGGCCGTTCCGGGGGCACGCCAGCTACCGATCCCCGCAGGCGCGGGGATAACCCGCATCCGCCGGCACGGAGACGATGCTGATCTCGCCGATCCCCGCAGGCGCGGGGATAACCCGGCATGGCCTATCGAAATGCCAAACGTCTTCACCCGATCCCCGCAGGCGCGGGGATAACCCGGCGCTGGTGCACTCCAGGTCGACGGTCTTGGGCCGATCCCCGCAGGCGCGGGGATAACCCGCACGCGCGCCTCGCCCGAAGCGCACTACCGCCCCGATCCCCGCAGGCGCGGGGATAACCCGTCCAGCTCGCGCTGCGAGTAGTCCTTGGCCAGCCGATCCCCGCAGGCGCGGGGATAACCCGGGAGGCCGCGCCTCCGCCCGCCACAAGATAGTCCGATCCCCGCAGGCGCGGGGATAACCCGGAGGCAGGCGTCTACAAGGGGCGCGCGAAGGACCGATCCCCGCAGGCGCGGGGATAACCCGGGCACTTATCCCGGCTCGAGCACCGAGGCGCACCGATCCCCGCAGGCGCGGGGATAACCCGCTCGTCCTCGCTCGGAATCGCCCGCGTGCCAGCCGATCCCCGCAGGCGCGGGGATAACCCGCCTGGGTCCACGCCCTGGGGCACGTCCTCCTGCCGATCCCCGCAGGCGCGGGGATAACCCGCTGGATGCCGGCCGCGCCTTTGGCACTACCCGCCGATCCCCGCAGGCGCGGGGATAACCCGACACCGAGCCGGCGATGCGGGGCATGCTCACGCCGATCCCCGCAGGCGCGGGGATAACCCGCATACAATGGCAAGAATTGCATACATGTCTGCCCGATCCCCGCAGGCGCGGGGATAACCCGATGCGGCGTGACCACCTGGTACCACTCTCGCGCCGATCCCCGCAGGCGCGGGGATAACCCGGCACTCAACAGCGCATGGGAAGAGGTCGGCATCCGATCCCCGCAGGCGCGGGGATAACCCGCAAGTGCTCGAGCGCGTGCGCATCGCGGAAGGCCGATCCCCGCAGGCGCGGGGATAACCCGCTCCCGGAGCGCCGTGATGACTTCCGTGATGTCCGATCCCCGCAGGCGCGGGGATAACCCGCTTGTGCATCAGTTCGGCGGCTCGGTCCTCTGCCGATCCCCGCAGGCGCGGGGATAACCCGTCACCGGCCAGAAACACTGCCAACGCCAGGCACCGATCCCCGCAGGCGCGGGGATAACCCGGATGCCGACGCCCGGAAAACGGCCCGCAACAGCCGATCCCCGCAGGCGCGGGGATAACCCGATCCTCGGTCTCCCGCTCGAGGGCGGCGATGCCCGATCCCCGCAGGCGCGGGGATAACCCGGAGGGTAGCGGGGCGGCGCGCGAGATGCGAGGCCGATCCCCGCAGGCGCGGGGATAACCCGTAGGGCTGGATCAGCGACTGGGCCGAATATGGCCGATCCCCGCAGGCGCGGGGATAACCCGTTGGCTCGGCTCGAATATCGGCGAGTATCTGACCGATCCCCGCAGGCGCGGGGATAACCCGCCATCCACCGACTGGTACCAGGGCGGGCCGCTCCGATCCCCGCAGGCGCGGGGATAACCCGCGTATTCGTTCGGTGCCGAGCATGGCGTTCAGCCGATCCCCGCAGGCGCGGGGATAACCCGCTGATGCTGTATGCCGCTGTCGGCCTCGTCGGCCGATCCCCGCAGGCGCGGGGATAACCCGTATTGATGGCACTGAAATGTGTCATGCGAATTCCGATCCCCGCAGGCGCGGGGATAACCCGATGATCGACCCGCGCGGGTAAGTGGGCGCCATCCGATCCCCGCAGGCGCGGGGATAACCCGAGGTAGGCGCCCAGCAAGGCTGGCTTTTTCAGTCGATCCTCGCAGGTGCGGGGATAATCGTTTGCGTTCGCTGCCGCCCAGGCAGTTCAGAAAAACAGGAGGGCGAGTTCACGCTGACAAACCGCGTTCGCTGCCGCCCAGGCAGCCTGCTTATCCTTCCTTCTTCCCCGGCGGCTGAAAGGCCCGCTTGTCGTCGGGCAGGCGCACCATGTCGCCAAGCTCCAGATCGCCGAAGGACTTCATGCGTTCGCCGCTGTCGGGGTCGATCAGCGCGACCACCTCGCCGATGCTGGTGGCGTCGCGGTAGGCCTCGACGCGCACGCGCACGCTGACACCGCGATAGCGGCCGGTGAGGATGCTGCCGGGGTGGGGTTCACCGTAGTCGTTGGGGTCCTTGGCGTAATGCGCGCTGACGCTCTCGGCGCCGGGGGAATCCCATTCGATGTGCTTGTGCATGAAAATCTCCTGTTGCGGGGTGGAGTTACCGTCAGGGTAGCGCGCCAGGCGCGGCTCGCCCATGGGGGTGGCGGACATTCGGTCGTTAAGCCAGTGTTAAGACGAATGCGCTGTGCTGGGGTGGCGAATTGACGCTAACGCGTGGCCGTCCGGCGGCCATGCCTCGGTAACGGGAGGTACCCGATGTCGCTGGCCCATATTCATCCCATGCTGGTCCATTTTCCCATCGTGCTCTGGATGCTGGCCGTGGCCTGTCAGGGGCTGGTGGTGTTGCGCGGCGAGACGTTCGAGCGGCGACGCAGCTGGCAGAAGGCGTCGCTGTGGCTGCTGGTGCTGGGCACGCTCGGCGGGCTTGTCGCGGCCGGTTTCGGCGATGCGGCCTTCGATATCGCCCGGGAGAAGGGCTTCCCCACGGCGCCCATCGAGGCCCACGAGGAACTGGCGATGACCACGCTGACCGTGTTCGGGCTGCTCACCCTGGTCCAGGCGGTGATCTACTGGCGGCGGATCGCCCTCAACCGGGCGCTGTCCTGGGTCATGCCGCTGGCGGGCCTGGCAGGGGTCGTGCTGATGCTGATGACCGCGGATCGCGGCGGCGATCTGGTCTACGAGATCGGCGTCAACGTCGCGGCGGCACATCCCTGACGGCGTCTGCGCGCAGCCCCGGCCGACATGCCGGGGCTGGCTGACACGGACTCAGAAGCGGAAGCTGAGTCCGCCCATCACCACCACCGGATCGATCTCGACGTTGGCGTCGTAGTTCACGCCGCCGACGGTGGCGGTGGCGTCGCTGTTGATGTCGAGATACCAGGCGGCGGCGTTGAGCGCCCAGTGCTCGTCGATCAGCAGGTCGACGCCGACCTGGGCGGCGGCGCCCCAGGAATCGTCGAGGTTGAGCTTGCCGACATCGAGTGTCTCGTCGGAGAAGTGGGTGTAGTTGATGCCGGCGCCGAGATAGGGCTGCACGCGCGAGGTGGTGCCGCCCAGCGGGTAGTACTGCAGGGTCAGGGTCGGCGGCAGGTGCTTGGTGGAGGCGAGGTTGTCGCCGTTGAGCGCGATGTCGTGCTCGAAGGGCTGGGCGGCGAGCAGCTCGATACCCAGCTTGTCGGTGAAGCGGTAGCCGAGGGTGAAGGCGAAGGCGCTGTCGTCACCGACATCGACGTCGAGCCCCAGGTCGCTGAAGCGGCCGTTGTCGCCGGTGGGGTCGACCTTGGCGATGCCGAAGCGGGTGAACAGGTCGCCCTGGCCATAGGCGAGGGCGGAGGCGCTGGTCATCAGGCCGGCGGCGAGCAGGGCGGCGGAAAGCAGGGCGGGGGTGCGCATCTCGAAGTCTCCTGAGCAGAGGTGGATCATGGCCGCGCGAGGGGACGCGCCGCCGGGACAAGCTCCGCAACAATAGCCCTTCAATTTGTGTGGGTATTTGCGCTGGGACAAGTTCCGGGTCGGGTCGTGCGCCCGGCACTTGCGAAATTTGTTTCAGGTCAAGAAACGACGACCCCGCCGGGGCGAGGCACCGGCGGGGTCGTCGTGAGGCGGGTGGCGCTTACTTCTTGCGGGCGCGCTTGCGCTCGTTCTCGGTCAGCAGCTTCTTGCGCAGACGGATGTGGTTGGGCGTGATCTCGACGAGCTCGTCGTCGTCGATGAACTCGATCGCCTGCTCGAGGGTGAAGCGCACCGGCGGGGTCAGGACGATGTTCTCGTCGTTGCCGGAGGCGCGCATGTTGTCGAGCTTCTTGGCCTTGGTGGGGTTGACCACCATGTCGTCGGCGCGGTTGTTGATGCCCACCAGCATGCCTTCGTAGACCTCGGTGCCGTGCTCGATGATCAGCTTGCCGCGATCCTGCAGGGCGTAGAGGGCGTAGGCCAGCGCCTTGCCGGGCACCATCGAGACCAGCACGCCGTTGCGCCGTTCGATGGCGGCGTCGGGCTTGAGCGGGCCGTAGTGGTCGAAGCGGCTGGTGAGGATGCCGGTGCCCGAGGTCAGCGTCAGGAACTGGCCGCGGAAGCCGATCAGCCCGCGCGCGGGGATGATGAAGTCCAGCCGCACACGCCCCTTGCCGTCGGGGTTCATGTTGGTCATCTCGCCCTTGCGGTAGCCGAGCTCTTCCATCACCGCGCCCTGGTGCTGCTCCTCGCAGTCGATGATGACCTCTTCGTACGGCTCCTGCCGGACGCCGTCGATCTCCTTGATGATGACTTCCGGGCGGCCCACGGCCAGCTCGTAGCCTTCGCGACGCATGGTCTCGATCAGCACCGACAGGTGCAGCTCACCGCGCCCGGAGACGGTGAACTTCTCGGGCGACTCGCCCTGCTCGACGCGCAGCGCGACGTTGTGGATCAGCTCCTGCTCGAGGCGGTCGCGGATGTTGCGGCTGGTGACGAACTTGCCGTCCTTGCCGGCGAACGGCGAGTCGTTGACCTGGAAGGTCATCGACACGGTGGGTTCGTCGACGGTCAGCGGCGGCAGTGCCTCGACGGCGTTCGGGTCGCACAGCGTGTCGGAGATCGCCAGATCCTCGATGCCGGTGATGCAGATGATGTCGCCGGCTTCCGCCTGCTCGGTCTGCACCCGCTCGAGGCCCATGTGGGTCATCACCTGGCCGATCTTGCCACGGCGGCTCTTGCCCTCCTTGGTGAGCACCGTGACCTGCTGGTTGGGGCTGACGCTGCCGCGCTTGATGCGACCCAGGCCGATGACGCCGACGTAGCTCGAGTAGTCGAGCGCCGAGATCTGCATCTGGAAGGGGCCGTCGAGCTCGACCTTGGGCGGCTCGACGATGTCGATGATCGACTGGAACATCGGCGTCATGTCGTCGGCGAGGGCGTCCGGCTCGGGGCCAGCGATGCCGTTGAGCGCCGAGCAGTAGATGATCGGGAAGTCGAGCTGCTCGTCGGAGGCGCCGAGGTTGTCGAACAGGTCGAAGATCTGGTCGATCACCCAGTCGGGGCGAGCGCCGGGGCGGTCGATCTTGTTGACCACCACGATCGGCTTCAAGCCCTGGTCGAAGGCCTTCTGGGTGACGAAGCGGGTCTGCGGCATCGGGCCATCGACGGCGTCGACCAGCAGCAGCACCGAGTCGACCATCGACATCACGCGCTCCACCTCGCCGCCGAAGTCGGCGTGTCCCGGGGTGTCGACGATGTTGATGTGATAGACCTGGTCGTCGGGTGCCTGCCAGCGGATCGCCGTGTTCTTGGCCAGGATGGTGATGCCGCGTTCCTTTTCCTGGTCGTTGGAGTCCATGATGCGCTCCTGCCCCTCGGCCTTGCGGTCCAGGGTGCCGGACTGCTGGAGGAGCTTGTCGACCAGGGTGGTCTTGCCGTGGTCGACGTGAGCGATGATGGCTATGTTGCGAAGTTTCTCGATCACGACGGGATCCTGCAGGGAAAATAGGGGGCGCATTATAGTGGCTAGCCCCCGGCTACTGCCACCATTCGCCACGGCTTTCGACCACTTTGTCGCTGTCTTGACCCTCGTCAAGCCGTCGGGGCGGCCTTGTTTCTAGTCTGGAGAGGCACGGTTTCGAGACGACTCGCGAGGAGGTAGACGATGAAGGCATGGCTCTTGGGTGGCTTGCTGGCCGCATCGCTGGGCCTGGGTTCCGGCCTGGCGCTGGCTCACGGCAACGAGGACGGCCGGTTCGGTCATGGCGGCTATGGACCGGGCATGATGGGCGGCTACGGTGCCGGCATGGGCCCCGGGATGATGGGTGGCTACGGTGCCGGCATGGGGCCCGGCATGATGGGCGGCTACGGCGCCGGCATGGGCCCCGGCATGATGGGCGGCTATGGTCCCGGGATGATGGGCGGCTACGGCCCGGGCATGGGCCCCGGCATGATGGACGACGATGGCGATGACGCCGGCGGCTGGTATGGCCGCGGCATGGCGGGCGACCCGGCATGGCTGCAGGGGCCGCAGCGCGAGAAGCTGCGCCAGCTCCAGCGCGACTTCTACAAGGAACAGCAGCCGTTGATGGAACAGATGATGCAGCAGCGGCTGCGACTGCGTGAGCTGTCTCTGGACGACAAGGCGGACCCGGAACAGGCCGGCAAGGTCTATGCGGAGATCTTCCGCCTGCGGCGCCAGATGCAGGAGAACGCCCGTCAGCTGCACGAACAGCTCTACCAGATGATGGAGCAGGGCCAGCAGGACAAGTCGCCGTGAGTGTTCGGGCTCACAACTGTCCGAGCAGGTAGTCGAAGAGCCGGCCGGGGCTCTGCGCCAGCGGCTGGGTCAGCGGGATGCGGGGCAGGGCGAGCGGGTCGCTGCGCGGCGACAGCCAGCCGCCCTGCCCGGCCAGCGCCATGCTGACGCCGCACTGGCTGACCAGCCGCCGCAGGCGCGGCGAGGGCTGCCGGTCGGGGTAGGCGAAGACCGGCAGCGGCTCGCGGCATAACTGGGCGAGTTCCTTGCGCGCGCGCTTCACCTGGCCGCGGACGGCGTCATCGTCGAGGGGTTCCAGGTCGTTCAGGCCCACCCCGCGCCAGCCGAAGCGCACCAGGCCCTCGTGCTCCAGCCGACGGATGCTGAAGGGGTCGAGGTTGTGGGGCGCATGGCCCAGCTCGCCGTGCAGGTAGTCGGCCACCGCGGCGAGACGGCGCGGGTCCTGTCGCTCGAGCTGCGTCAGGTAGCGGGCCAGGGCGCGGCTGTAGGCAGTGTCGGGGGACGCGGGCGGCAGCGGCGGCAGCGGCAGGCCGGCGTCGGCCAGGGTGTCGTGGATGTGCCGGGCGCCGTGGCCTTCCCACAGGCCTTCGCCGATGGTCAGACGCCAGCAGCCCCGCGGATGGCGCAACCAGCCGGTGCTCAGGAACACGCTGGCGGGAATGGCGTAGTGCGCGAGCAGCGGCATGGCCACCTCGAGCGTGCTGCGCCAGCCGGCATCGAAGGTCAGGGCGATGCGCGCCTGCGGGTCATGATGGGGTTGCAGCGCGGTGCCCAGGCAGACCAGCCGGGCGATGTCGCTCAGGTTGATCAGCAGCCGCTCCAGGCTCTCTCGCCCCAGGCACCAGGGGGCACGATGCGGTAGCCGGGCCTCGGCATCGCTGGGCAGCACCCGGGGCAGCACGAGAATCGCACTGCGCCCCCACAGCGGTTCCGCCTGGCTGCGCCGCCAGTGACCGCGCAGGCGACAGGTCAGTTCCTGCGCCATATCCAGCCCGTTCATGGCCTTTTCCTCCCCGCGCGTCCGTCGCGCGCCACCTCCGTGTCTCGTCAGTCTATCGCACGGCAGGCGACGGTGCGGTTCACCCCGCCGCCGGCTGGCCGTCATCCGCCCGTCGTTGCAGCACGCTGGCGTGACAGGCGCGCAGGCGGGCCAGCAGATCGCGCTCGGCCGTGCCTTCCCGCTCCGGGTCGAAGCCGCCGACCCGTTCGAACCAGCTGTGGCGCATCGCCAGCAGCCGGATGCGTCCGCCGCCGGGCAGGCGCGACAGCCAGTGCATGGCGCGCCAGCCGTCGCTGACCAGGGCGACCACGTCCCACTGCGACGCGCCCAGCGCCTGGTCGACCAGGACCAGCCAGCCCGGCGGCGGGTCAGTCGCCGGGTCGAGAAACAGCAGGACGTCGGCCTGGCTGCGGTTGGCGGCGATGTTGAGGCGCTGGCCGCGGGGCAGGTCGGGCAGCAACAGCAGCCGGGCGCCATGGGTGTCGGCCAGCCGCTCGACCCGGCTGCGGGGCTTGTCGAGCAGCAGCCAGATCTCGTGGCGGGCGGGCGTCTGGTCGAAGTCTCGCGCGAGGCCGGCCAGGCAGCGCCCCAGCCGCGCGTAGCCGCGCCGGGCGTCGAGGATGACACTGTAGGAATGCATGATGGCGCCCCAGTGACGGTGCTGGCCGGGTTGCCGGGTTGCCATGTTGCCAGCCGCCCGCAGCACGGTGCCCGTGGCGCTCGGTCTCGGTGTCTCCAGCGTGCCCTGCCGTCCCGCGCGTTGTTTGTAATAAAGCGTAGCCAGTGGTTTCAGAAAGTATCAATGTGGCAGCCTGCTGATTTTGCACGCCTTCGTGGCTGATTTTTCCCTGTGCGCATGGCTGAGAAGACCCATCGGGGCGAGATGGTCGGGCCGCCGTGAGCGCATGCACCATTATGGTGCTTTAGCGGGGGCGTATGATCGTTCATGGTGCACGAGTGTGGCAAAAACGGGTGCATGCCATTCCGGTCTCGGCATTTGTGATCGCTTCTCGCCTCGGCAGGGGCGCGGTTTGTCGCAGAATTTCAAGGGGTTGGAGAGGGCTGGCCGGGGAGTGCGCCATCTTGGCACGGTGTCTGCATTTCATTTTTCAGAACGGCACGTCATGGGCAATCCTGATGCGGCGTGCTACAACGACGCTGGACACGCAAGCCATCGGCTCATTTGTGGAGGACATCATGTCTGAGAAGACACTCGCCCTGATCGAAGAACACGACGTCAAGTGGGTGGACCTGCGCTTCACCGACACCAAGGGCAAGGAGCAGCACGTCACGATTCCGGCCGGTGCCGTCGATGAAGAGTTCTTCGAGAACGGCCAGATGTTCGATGGCTCCTCCATCGAAGGCTGGAAGGGCATCAACGAGTCCGACATGATCCTGCGCCCGGAAGACGGTTCCGGCTTCCTCGATCCGTTCACCGAGGACGCCACCCTGGTGCTGCGCTGCGACATCATCGAGCCGGCCACCATGCAGGGCTACGAGCGCGATCCGCGTTCCATCGCCAAGCGCGCCGAGGCCTATCTGCAGTCCACCGGCCTGGGCGATACCGCCTTCTTCGGCCCGGAGCCGGAGTTCTTCATCTTCGACGAAGTGCACTGGAAGACCGATCTCCAGGGCGCGATGTACAAGATCACCTCCGAGGAAGGCGCCTGGGCCACCGATTCCACCAACGTGGAAGGCGGCAACCTGGGCCACCGCCCGCGGGTCAAGGGCGGCTACTTCCCGGTCCCGCCGGTGGACAGCTTCCACGACATCCGCAGCGCGATGTGCAACACCCTGGAGGCGATCGGCCAGTCGGTGGAGGTTCATCACCACGAGGTGTCCAACGCCGGCCAGAACGAGATCGGCGTGAAGTTCAACACCCTGGTCAAGAAGGCCGACGAGGTCCAGGAGCTCAAGTACGTGGTCCACAACGTGGCCCATGCCTACGGCAAGACCGCGACCTTCATGCCCAAGCCCATCGTCGGCGACAACGGCTCCGGCATGCACGTCCACCAGTCCTTTTGGAAGGACGGCAGCAACCAGTTCGCCGGTGACGAGTACGCCGGCCTGTCCGAGATGGCGCTGTACTACATCGGTGGCATCATCAAGCACGCACGGGCCCTGAACGCCTTCACCAACGCCTCCACCAACTCCTACAAGCGTCTGGTGCCGGGCTTCGAGGCGCCGGTCATGCTCGCCTACAGCGCGCGCAACCGCTCCGCGTCCATCCGTATCCCGTACACCGCCAGCCCCAAGGGCAAGCGCGTCGAGGCTCGCTTCCCCGACCCGACCGCCAACCCCTACCTGGCCTTCGCGGCGATGCTGATGGCGGGCATCGACGGCATCAAGAACAAGATCCATCCCGGCGACGCGATGGACAAGAACCTCTACGACCTGCCGCCGGAAGAGGGCAAGAAGGTGCCGACCGTGGCCAACAGCCTCGACCAGGCCCTGGAAGCCCTGGACAACGACCGGGCCTTCCTCACCGAAGGCGGCGTGTTCACCGACGACATGATCGATGCCTACATCGAGCTCAAGGAAGAAGACGTCCAGCGCCTGCGCATGGCGACGCACCCGGTGGAGTTCGACCTCTACTACAGCTGCTGATCCCGCGTCCCCGTCCGGCGCACTCGCGCGCCGGACGTGCCGCGACACGGAGCCCGCCAACCGGCGGGCTCTTTTTTTGCGTTACACTCGGACGGAACACGCGGCCGTGTCGCCACGCCATGGAGGAGGGCTCCCATGAACCGCTGCCTGTCGGCCATGCTGCCGGCCGTCTGCCTGGTTTTCAGCACCGTGCCGGGCGTCGCCTCGGCGGCCAGCGTCTATCGCACCACCGATGCCCAGGGCAACGTGGTCTTCACCGACCGGCCGGTGGAGCAGGGCGAGCGCGTCGAGCTGGAGCCGCTGAGCGTGCTGCCGTCCGCCCCCGTGCGCGAACCCGCGGCGCGTGACACCGGGCGCGACACGGCACGGCCACCGGCGGGTGCCGACACGCCGTTCATGCCCTACACCACCTTTCGCATCGCGCAGCCCGAGGATGGCGAGACGCTGCCCACCGGCGCCGCCGGCAATGTCCAGGTGGCGCTGGCCATCGAGCCCGCCCTGCGCCCGGATCACAAGGTGCGCCTGCTCGTCGACGGCCGGGTCAGCCAGTCGGCGCTGCACGCCCGGGTGTTCATGGTCACGGGGCTGGTGCGCGGCGAGCACACCCTGCAGGCGGAGCTGCTCGACGCCCGGGGGCAGGTGCGCCATCGCAGTGCACCGGTGACCCTCTACGTGCAGCGTGCCAGCGTCCACCTGCCCGCCAACCCCAACAATCCCGCCCGCTCGCCCTGAACGGCGGGTCGCTGCTTCTCCCGCTCGACACGCCGGTGTCGCCACCCCGGCGCAGCGCTGCACGCACAAATGCACCATAATGGTGCGTGAAAGGGCGCGCCACCGGCGTCCATCCCGCTGGCTGTCGGGCTGCCCGGCATGGCGCGCTTCTTGCAGTGCTTGTCGTGAGATGTCCCGACGGGGAGAGCGCCCATGTATCAACGCCTGCTGGAGAACCTGACCACCGCGGTCGTCTACCTGGACGATGCGCTGCGCGTGCGCTGGCTGAATCCCGCCGCCGAGGCGCTGCTGGCGGTCAGCGAGAGCCGGGTCCGGGGCACGCGCCTGGACTGCCTGGAGGGCGACGGCGGCGCCATCGCGGCGGTGCTGACCAAGGCGCTGGCGGCGCAGCACCCCTTCACCCAGCGCGAGGCCGTGCTGCTGCCCGCCGGCGGCGAGCCGGTCACGGTGGACTTCACGGCCACGCCGCTGTCGGACAATGAGCTGCTGCTCGAGATCGAGCCTCGCGACCGGCTGATGCGCATCTCCCGGGAGGAGGCGCTGATCACCCGTCAGGAGACCATCAAGGTGCTCTCGCGCGGGCTGGCTCACGAGATCAAGAATCCGCTGGGCGGCATCCGCGGCGCCGCCCAGCTGCTCGAGCGCGACCTGCCGGACCCGCAGCTGGCCGAGTTCACCCGGGTGATCGTCGAGGAGGCCGACCGCCTGCGCGACCTGGTCGACCGCATGCTCGGCCCCAATCGCCTCGTTGGCCACGAGCCGCTCAACATCCACAAGGTACTCGAGCGGGTGCGGGCACTGCTCGAGGCCGAGCATCCGCGGGTCGACTACGCGCGCGACTACGACCCCAGCCTGCCGGACCTGCACGGCGACGAGGCACAGCTGATCCAGGCGGTGCTCAACGTCGCCCGCAACGCCGTTCAGGCCCTGGAGGAAAGCGCCGTCGACGCACCGCGGCTGACGCTGCGCACCCGGGCCCGGCGCCAGTTCACCCTGGGCGCCGAGCGCCATCGGCTGGTCTGCGAGGTGGCGGTGATCGACAACGGCCCCGGGATTCCCCCCGCGCTCCAGGAGACGCTGTTCTACCCGATGGTCTCGGGCCGCGCCGAGGGCAGCGGGCTGGGGCTGTCGATCGCCCAGTCGATCCTGCATCAGCACCAGGGGCTGATCGAGTGCGACTCGCAGCCCGGGTGCACGGAGTTCCGCCTGCTGATTCCGCTGGCGTGTTCCGCGTGAGCCGGCCGCTACCCCATCGCGCCACCGGCGCGCCCCTCGTGACGTTCGCCGGAGGCGAACCCGCTGCTACCCGCTGGAGGGCTTTATGACCGACGCCGCTCGTATCGTCATCGTCGACGACGACCGTGCCATTCGCTGGGTGCTGGAGCGCGCCCTGGCCCAGCCCGACCTGGACGTGACCAGCTTCGACCGCGCCGACACGGCGCTGGAAAGCCTGCTGCGCCAGCCGCCGGACGTGCTGCTCACCGATATCCGCATGCCGGGGCTGGACGGCCTGGACCTGATGGCGCGGCTGCGCGAGGCCCATCCGGACCTGCCGGTGATCGTGATGACCGCGCACTCCGACCTGGACAGCGCGGTGGCCTCCTACCAGGGCGGGGCCTTCGAGTACCTGCCCAAGCCGTTCGACGTCGACGAGGCGCTGGCGCTGGTGCGCCGGGCGGTGGCCCACGCCCGCGAGCGTCAGGCGCCAGCCAGCGCGCCGGAGGGGCTGACCACCGAGATCATCGGCGAGGCGCCGGCCATGCAGGAGGTGTTCCGCGCCATCGGCCGGCTCTCGCAGTCGCACATCACCGTGCTGATCAACGGCGAGTCGGGGACCGGCAAGGAGCGGGTCGCCCAGGCGCTGCACCAGCACAGCCCGCGCCGGGCGCACCCGTTCATCGCCCTGAACATGGCGGCGATCCCCAAGGACCTGATGGAGTCCGAGCTGTTCGGCCACGAGAAGGGCGCCTTCACCGGGGCCACCGCCCAGCGCCGCGGGCGCTTCGAGCAGGCCGACGGCGGCACGCTGTTCCTCGACGAGATCGGCGACATGCCGCCCGACACCCAGACCCGCCTGCTGCGCGTGCTGGCCGACGGCGAGTTCTATCGCGTCGGCGGCCACACCCCGGTCAAGGTCGACGTGCGGATCATCGCCGCCACCCACCAGAACCTCGAGAAGCTGGTCGAGGACGGGCGCTTCCGCGAGGATCTGTTCCACCGCCTCAACGTGATCCGCGTGCACCTGCCGCGGCTCGCCGAGCGTCGCGAGGACATCCCGCGGCTGGCCCAGCACTTCCTCGCCGAGGCCGCCAGGGAGCTGGCCACCGAACCCAAGGTGCTGACCCGCGAGGCCGAGCAGCACCTCACCCGGCTGGCCTGGCCGGGCAACGTGCGTCAGCTCGAGAACACCTGCCGCTGGCTGACGGTGATGGCCTCGGGCCGCGAGGTGCTCGTCGACGACCTGCCGCCGGAGCTGCGCGACGTCGAGGGTGCCGAGGCCGCCGGTGGCGACTGGCGCGGCGCCTTCCGCGAGTGGGCCGACCGGGCGCTGGCCGCCGGCCACACCCACCTGCTGGAGGAGGCGGTGCCGGACTTCGAGCGCATCCTCATCGAGACCGCGCTCAAGCACACCGGCGGACGCAAGGGGGAAGCCGCCGAGCTGCTGGGCTGGGGGCGCAACACCCTGACCCGGAAATTGAAGGTGCTGCTGCCGGCGCTGGCCGAGGAGTGAACAGTGACGTCGTCGTCTCGGCCTGAGGAGTGAGGCAACGACTCGAGGGCCGGGGCGGCGCGACGCGGCGTAGTCGAGGGTTTCGGGCCTGTCACGAACGACCAAAGTCGCGCTTTTGCGACGCGGCTTGGCAAGGGTAGGCTCATATACCACCGGCAATCTGGTTTACGAGGTCACCCCTGCCATGGATCAGCCCCAGCCGATGCCATCGCGAGTGCACGTCACCGAAGTGGGCCTGCGCGATGGCCTGCAGAACGAAGCGCGGCACCTGAGTACCGAGGACAAGGTGGCGCTGGTGCGTGCGCTGGTGGCTGCCGGGGTGCGCGAGTTCGAGCTGACCTCCTTCGTCAGCCCGCGGGCGGTGCCCGCGCTGGCCGATGCCGCGGAGCTGGTGGCGGCGCTGGAGGATGTCCAGGGCGTGCACTGGTCGGCGCTGGTGCCCAACGTGCGCGGTGCCGAACGGGCGCTCGCCGCCGGTGTCGACTCGGTGGTGCTGTTCGTCTCGGCCTCGCAGACCCACAACGCCCGGAACGTCAATCGCGACATCGCCGCCTCGCTTGCCGGGTTCACGGAGATCGCGCGACTGCTCGACGGCAGCGGCGTCGAGCTGCGCGGTGCCATCGCCACGGCCTTCGGCTGTCCCTTCGAGGGCGATGTCGACGTCGCCGCGGTGGGCGACATCGCCCGCGCCTTCGTCGATCTCGGCGCGCGGCGCGTGTCGCTGGGCGACACCACCGGCATGGCGACGCCGCCGCTGGTCACGGAACGCATTCGCCACCTGCGCGAGGTGGCGCCCTCCCTGTCGCCGACCCTGCACTTCCACAATACCCGCGGCATCGGCCTGGCCAACGTGATGCAGGGGCTGTCGCTGGGCATCGCCCGTTACGAGAGTTCCATCGGCGGGCTGGGCGGCTGCCCCTTCGCGCCCGGGGCCACCGGCAATATCGCCAGCGAGGACCTGGTCTACCTGCTTACCGAGATGGGCATCGACACCGGCATCGATCTGCCGGCCCTGATCGAGGCGTCGGGGCTGGCCTCGCGGCTGATGGGCCGAGCGTTGCCCGCCCAGGTGTCCAGGGCCGGGCCACGGCTGTCACTCAGCGACGGCGACGCCGTCGCCACGGCCCGGGGGTAGGCAGGATGCAGGCATCGCCGACGACCGGCTCCCTCGAGGGCATCCGCGTCATCGACCTCACGCGGGTGATTTCCGGCCCCTTCTGTACCCAGATGCTCGGCGACCACGGCGCCGACGTGATCAAGATCGAGCCGCCGCAACACGGCGACGTGGTGCGCTCCCAGGGCAACAAGGTCCGGGGCTTCAGCTGGTACTTCGCCCAGTTCAATCGCAACAAGCGCTCGCTGACGCTGGACCTGCGCAGCGCGCGCGGCAAGGCGATCCTCTGGCGGCTGCTCGAGGATGCCGATGTGCTGGTCGAGAACTTTCGCCCCGGCGTGCTGGGCAGGATGGGGCTGGACGACGCCACGCTGCGCGAGCGTTTTCCGCGGCTGGTGGTGGGGCGCATCAACGGCTTCGGCTCCGAGGGGCCGTATCGCGACCGCCCGGCCTACGACTTCATCGCCCAGGCCATGAGCGGCTTCATGAGCGTCAACGGCCCGGCCGACGGCGAGCCCATGCGCGCCGCGCCGCCGCTCAGCGACATGGTCGCCAGCCAGAACCTGGCCTTCGGCATCTGTGCCGCGCTGGTGCGCCGTGAACGCACCGGCCAGGGCGACATCGTCGAGACCGCCCTGACCAACGGCCTGATCAGCATGATGGGCTATCTCGCCGCGGAGTATTTCGCCACCGACAAGGTGCCGGCGCGCACCGGCAACGACCATCCCATGGTCTATCCCTACGGCCTGTTCAAGGCCAGCGACGGCGCCGTGGCGATCGCGCCCAGCAACGATGCCATGGTCGAGCGGCTGCTGCGCGCGCTGGACTGCCTCGAGCTGCTCGACGACCCGCGCTTCGCCGACAACCGTCAGCGCATGGCGCATCGCGAGGCGCTGCGCGAACGGCTCAACGCGGTCATCGGCACGCGCCGCGTGGCGGAATGGATCGAGCACCTCAACGCGGCCGGGGTGCCCTGCGGGCGCGTCCACAGCCTGCGCGAGACCTTCGACGACCCCCAGGTCCAGGCCCAGCAGATGCGCCTGGAGCTCGATCAGGGCGAACACGGCCGGGTGCCTACCACCGGCTTCCCGGTGAAGATGAGCGAGGCGCCGGCCGCAATCTACCGTCATGTGCCGGCCCTGGGGGAACACACCCGCGAGATTCTGGCCGGGCTGGGGCTCGATGACGCGGCCATCCAGGCACTGCACGACGAGGGCGTGATCGGCACCCTCGACCTTCCAGCGACCCCGAGATGACACCGACACAAGGAACAACAACATGGCTATCTCTCCGCGATCCCTGCACACCGTCGCCGCCGCGGCCCTGCTGGGGCTGGGCCTGAGCGTCAGCACGCCGAGCCAGGCGCTGCCCATCAGCGAGTGCATCGCCCCGGCCGACCCGGGCGGCGGCTGGGACTTCACCTGCCGCAGCGTCGGCAAGCTGCTCTACGATCTCGACCTGGTCGACAACCCCGTGAAGGTGGTTAACATGCCCGGTGGGGTGGGCGCCGTGGCGTTTTCCAACGTCGCCGGCAAGCGCGCCGACGACAGCGACCTGATCGTGGCCACCAGCACCGTGGGGATCACCCAGATCGCCCAGGGGCGCTATCCCGGCGGCGTCGACACCATGCGCTGGCTGGGCATGCTGGGCACCGACGTGGGCGTGGTGCTGGTCGATGACGACAGCCCTTACCAGTCCCTCGACGGCCTGCTCGAGGCGATGGTCGACGATCCTTCGTCGGTGGTCATGGCCGGCTCCAGCGGGGTCGGCGGCTGGGACCATATCCGCGCGCTGATGCTCGCCGAGGCGGCGGGGCTGCCCGATGACCAGATCGGCAGCGTGCGCTGGGTGCAGTTCGATGGCGGCGGCCCCGCCGTGACCCAGATGATGGGCGGACACGTGGACGCCGTGTCCACGGACCTGGGCGAGATCGCGGGCTTCATCAAGTCGGGCGATGCCCGCGTGCTGGCCGTACTCGCCGACAAGCCGCTGGCGCCGCCCTTCGAGGATCTGCCGACGGCGGTGTCGCAGGGCTATGACGTGACCGGCTACAACTGGCGCGGCTTCTACACCGGCGGTGACGTCTCGGATGCCGACTACCAGTCGATGGTCGACACCCTGAAGACGCTCTACGATTCGCCGGAATGGAAGCAGGTCGCCGAACGCAACGGTCTGGTGCCGCTGTGGCGCGGTGGTGACGAGTTCAACACCTTCGTGCGTGACACGGCCGACAAGGTCGAAAGCATCTCCCGGGAGATCGGGGTCATCCAGTGACGGCAGAAGTGCCTTCGCCGTCGTCTCACGCCTCGGCCCTCGGCGATCGCATCGCCGGGGCCGTGCTCGTGCTGCTGGCGGTCGCGGCCTGGTGGCATGCCCGGACCTTCGTGACCGGCTTTCGTCAGGCGGTGGGGCCGGATGTGTTCCCGCGGCTGGTCTGCGTCCCCCTGGGGCTGCTGGCGCTGTACCTGCTGATTCGACCCGGCATCAATGCGCGCTGGCCCGGGCGGGCGGCGCTGCTGCGCCAGGCCGGGCTGCTGGTGCTGCTGGGCGGCTACGCCGCCTTTCTCGAGCCCTGGGGCTTTCTGCCGGCGACGCTGGTCGGCAGCGTGCTGCTGATGCGGCTGTTCGATGCCGCCTGGCGGCAGGCCCTGGTCAGCGGCGCGTCGCTGACTGTCATCCTCTACCTGCTGTTCGAGTTCGCGCTGGGCATTCCGCTGCCCGACATCCCCGGCCTCGGCCTCTGAGAGCGGACATGACATGGAGATTCTCGGCTTTCTGCTGCACGGGTTCGCGGTCGCCCTCGAGCCCCAGAACCTGCTTCTGGCCCTGATCGGCTGTGCCGTGGGCACGCTGATCGGGGCTCTGCCGGGGCTGGGGCCGGTCAACGGCGTGGCGCTGCTGATCCCGCTGGCGTTCAACTTCGGGCTGTCGCCCACCGCCGCGCTGATCCTGCTGGTCAGCGTCTACTACGGCACCATGTACGGCGGGCGCATCAGCTCGATCGTGCTCAACATCCCCGGCGACGAGCCGGCGATGATGACCACCCTCGACGGCTACCCGATGGCGCTCAAGGGGCGCGGCGGCGAGGCGCTGGGTCTGTCCGCCGTGGCCTCGTTCGTCGGCGCCACCGTGGCGACCATCGGTCTGACACTCTTCGCGCCGCTGCTGGTGGGGTTTGCCATCCGCTTCGGCCCCGCCGAGTACTTCGCGCTGTTCATGCTGGCCTTCGCCACCATCGGCGGCGTGACCAGCGGCAGCTTCACCAAGAGCCTGCTGGCCGCCTGCCTGGGCCTGCTGCTGGGCACCGTGGGGCTCGACCCGGCCAGCGGCGTGTCGCGCTACACCTTCGGCTGGTACGAGCTGTATGACGGCATCGACTTCATCGCCGCGCTGGTCGGGCTGTTCGCCATCTCGGAGTGCCTGCTCTTCCTCGAGGATCGCCACCAGACCACCGGCGCCAGCCGCGAGCTGGGCTCGGCGATCCCCGGCATGCGCCGCGCCGGGGCGTGCAAGGCGACCATCGCCCGCGGCTCGCTGATCGGCTTCATCGCCGGCGTGCTGCCGGGCGCCGGGGCCTCGCTGGGCAGCTTCCTCTCCTACACGCTGGAGAAGCGCTGGCTGGGGCGCCAGGGTGACTTCGGCAACGGCGACCCGCGCGGCGTGGCGGCCCCCGAGGCCGGCAACAATGCCGCCGCCGGCGGTGCGCTGATCCCCATGCTGTCGCTGGGCATTCCGGGCAGCGGGACGACGGCCATCCTGCTGGCGCTGCTGCTGTCCATGAACATCACGCCGGGGCCGCTGCTGTTCGATCAGCAGCCCGACATGGTGTGGGGGCTGGTGGCGGCGCTGTTCATCGGCAACGTCATGCTGCTGGTGCTGAACGTGCCGCTGGTCGGGCTGTTTGCCCGGGTGCTGCGCGCGCCCTCGTGGCTGCTGATGCCGGTGGTGATCCTGGTGGCGTTCGTGGGCGTCTACTCGCTCAACAACAGCCCCTTCGATCTCTACGTCATGCTGGCGTTCGGCGTGCTCGGCTATGGGCTGCGCAAGCTGCACATGCCGGCCGTGCCGGTGGTGCTGGGGCTGCTGCTGGGCGGGGAGATGGAGTTCAACCTGCGCCGTGCCCTGGCGATCTCCGGCGGCGACTGGAGCATCCTGGTCGGCAGCGGCATCTCGGTGGGCATCTATGCCTTCGCCGCCACCCTGATGGTGGCCGGGCTGGTCTACGCCTGGTGGATCAGGCGAACGCCCGAGGCGGGGTGACCGCCGGGCCTGCAAGTCAGGGGAAATCGAGGTTGGGGATGGCAAGGGGGCCTGGGAAAGGTTCATGGCGCCCCGGGCCGGCCCCGTTCGCAGACCTGTCGCCGTGTTAGCCCGAGTCGAGGCGGCGCTATGCCTTCAGGCTGGAAAGCATTCGCGCGAGACGTCAAGATGGGAGGATGGACCCCGCGATCGCGGGTATTGCAAGGACCACTCTCTAGGGAGGAGCGCAAGATCATGACGGATATCGCCAAGCTGCTGGGTGACGAGGCCGACAGCCTGCTCAACCACACCTGCCGGGGCTTCCCCCGGGATACCCTGCACCTGCCGGGACCGGACTTCATCGATCGGGTGATGACCGATACCGATCGCAGCCCGCACGTGCTGCGCAACCTCCAGTCGATCTTCAACCACGGACGGCTGGGCGGTACCGGCTACGTGAGCATCCTGCCGGTCGATCAGGGCATCGAGCACTCCGCGGGCGCCTCCTTCGCCCCCAACCCGCTCTACTTCGACCCGGCCAACATCATCGAGCTGGCGATCGAGGGCGGCTGCAACTGCGTGGCCTCGACGCTGGGGGTGCTGTCGTCGGTGGCGCGGCGCTACGCCCACAAGATCCCGATGATGCTCAAGCTCAATCACAACGAGACGCTGACCTACCCGGCGCTCTACGACCAGACGCTGTTCGCCCAGGTGGAGCAGGCGCATGCCATGGGCTGTGTGGCGGTCGGCGCGACCATCTACTTCGGCTCGCCGGAAAGCCGGCGCCAGATCGAGGAGATCAGCGAGGCCTTCGAACGCGCCCACGAGCTGGGCATGGTCACGGTGCTGTGGGCCTACCTGCGCAACCCGGCCTTCAAGAAGGACGGCACCGACTACCATGTCGCCTCGGACCTGACCGGCCAGGCGATCCATCTGGCGGCCACCCTCAAGGCGGACATCGTCAAGCAGAAGCTGGCCGAGACCAACGCCGGCTATCGGGCAGTGGGCTTCGGTCACACTCATGACAAGGTCTACGACGAGCTGACCTCCGAGAACCCCATCGACCTGGCGCGCTATCAGGTGGCCAACTGCTACATGGGGCGCATCGGCCTGATCAACTCGGGCGGCGGCTCCAAGGGCCATTCCGACCTGGGCGAGGCGGTGCGCACCGCGGTGATCAACAAGCGGGCCGGCGGCATGGGCCTGATCTCCGGTCGCAAGGCGTTTCAGAAGCCGATGAAGGAAGGCGTCGAGCTGCTCAATGCCATCCAGGACGTCTATCTGGCGAAGGACGTGACCGTGGCCTGACGCGCCCGCGGTTCATCAGTGGCCTGAAGCAGCGGGTCCGAAACGACAGGGGGCACGGCCGATGGCCGTGCCCCCTGTTGCTTTCTCGCCGCGTCCGGTGTCAGCGGCGACGCGCGGTCATTCCGCGAGCAGCGCCTCGACCTCGGCGACGACGTTGTCGACGGTGAAGCCGTAGTACTTGAACAGATCGCCCGCCGGGGCGGATTCGCCGAAGCTGTTCATGCCGATGATGCGCCCGTCCAGCCCCACGTACTTGTACCAGTAGGCGCGATGGCTGGCCTCGATGGCCACCCGCTTGCGCTGGGCCGGCGGCAGCACGCTGTCGCGGTAGCTCTGCGGCTGGGCGTCGAAGGTGTCGGTCGACGGCATCGACACCACACGGATCGCCTTGCCCCTGGCCTCCAGCTCATCGGCGGCCTGCATCGCCAGGTCGACCTCGGAGCCGGTGGCGATCAGCACCGCCTCGGCCGGGTCGTCGCTGTCCTTGAGCACGTAGCCGCCGCGCTGGATGTCGGCCAGCTGGTGCTTGTCGCGCTGCTGGGCGGCGAGATTCTGGCGCGAGAACACCAGCGCGGTGGGCGCGCCGCGGCGGTGCAGGGCGGAATGCCAGGCGGCGGCGGTCTCGGTGGCGTCGCACGGGCGCCAGGTCGAGAGATTGGGGGTCGAGCGCAGGGCGCTGAGCTGCTCGATCGGCTGGTGGGTGGGGCCGTCCTCGCCCAGGCCGATGGAGTCGTGGGTGAACACGTAGATTGCCTGGCGATTCATCAGCGCGGCCATGCGCACCGCGTTGTGCATGTACTCCATGAACGTCAGGAAGGTGGCGCCGTAGGGAATGAAGCCGCCGTGGGCGCTGATGCCGTTCATGATCGCGCCCATGGCGAACTCGCGGACCCCGTAGTGCAGGTAGTTGCCGTCGTGATGGTCACGATTGATGGCGCGGGCGCCCTTCCAGAAGGTCAGGTTGGACGGTGCCAGGTCGGCGCTGCCGCCGAGCAGTTCGGGCAGCTGCGGGCCGAGCGCGTTGAGACAGCCCAGCGAGGCCTTGCGGCTGGCCAGGGTCTCGGCCTTCTCCTGGGCGTCCTGGATGAGCTTCTCGCTGGACAGCGGGCTGGGCAGCTCGCCCTTGAGGCGCCGGCTGAGCTCCTTGGCGAGTTCCGGGTGCTCGGCCTGGTAGCGCTCGAAGCGGCTCTGCCAGTCCTGCTCGACGGCCGCGCCGCGCTCGGTGGCGTCCCAGGCGCCGTAGAGCGCCTCGGGCACGTGGAAGGGCGGATGCGGCCAGCCCAGCTGCTGACGCGCCGCGGCGATCTCGTCGTCGCCCAGCGGAGCGCCATGGCAGGACTCGGTGCCCTGCTTGTTGGGCGCGCCGAAGCCGATGACCGTCTTGCAGATGATCAGGCTGGGGCGGTCGTCGTGAGTGCGCGCCATCTCGATGGCCGCCTTGATCTCCTCGGGCTTGTGACCGTCGACGTTGGGCACCACATGCCAGCCGTAGGCCTCGAAGCGCTTGGCGGTGTCGTCGGTGAACCAGCCTTCGACCTCGCCGTCGATGGAGATGCCGTTGTCGTCGTAGAAGGCGATCAGCTTGCCCAGGCCCTGGGTGCCGGCCAGCGAGCAGGCCTCGTGGGAGATGCCCTCCATCAGGCAGCCGTCGCCCAGGAACACGTAGGTGTGATGGTCGACCACGGTGTGGCCGGGGCGGTTGAACTGTGCCGCCAGGGTGCGCTCGGCGATGGCCATGCCCACGGCATTGGCCAGGCCCTGGCCGAGCGGGCCGGTGGTGGTCTCCACGCCCGGGGTGTAGCCCAGCTCCGGGTGGCCCGGCGTGCGCGAGTGCAGCTGACGGAAGTTCTGCAGGTCCTGCAGGGTGACGTCGTAGCCGGACAGGTGAAGCAGCGAATAGAGCAGCATCGAGCCGTGACCGTTGGACAGCACGAAGCGGTCGCGGTCGGCCCAGTGCGGGTTGGCCGGATTGTGCTTGAGGTAATCGTTCCACAGCACCTCGGCGATGTCGGCCATGCCCATGGGGGCACCGGGGTGGCCTGACTTGGCCTTCTGCACGGCGTCCATGGACAGCGCGCGGATGGCATTCGCCAACTCGAAACGGGACGGCATTCTCTAGCTCCTCGCCTGCGGCAAATGGGCAGCGGTCGCGGCTGTGCGTGAGGGTCGGGTGGCCGCGTACCTCTTCCTGATTGGCTGGAGCGCGCCGCCGGGCGGGCGACGCGCGGAAATCAGCGCCGTATTGTCGCCGAGAAGCCGCCTGCCATCAAATCGCCACGGCCCGTGTGGCGGGGCTATCGACGTTCTTCAGGACGAGGGACCGGGAACAGGTCCTAGAGGGGGTTTTTGGCCATGGATGGCCAAAGTAGCGCCCATGGATGGGTTTATAGCGCCCCTCGTAGACCTGTTGCCGGTTCAGCCTGAGCATGCCGCTATCTGCGCTTGCCCCGGGCCCGCGTGGCGGGGCCTCGCTAGGCAGCCGGTCGGGCAGCGTGTAGACTCGGGACCCCCGGGCCCGGCGGTGTCGTCGCCGTGCCGGAAGGTCGCACGTTGCCGCCCTGTCGTCTCAGGGGCGTGACGCCGCAGCAAGTCACCCTTCATCATCTGACGCTAACGGACAGCCTAAGAGAGGGTCGAGCACGTCATGAGCGAATACTCCCTGTTCACATCCGAATCCGTGTCCGAAGGGCATCCGGACAAGATCGCCGACCAGATTTCCGACGCGGTGCTGGACGCCATCATCGCCCGCGACAAGCAGGCACGCGTGGCCTGCGAAACCATGGTCAAGACGGGGGTGGCGATCGTCGCCGGCGAGATCACCACCAGCGCCTGGGTCGACCTCGAGGACCTGGTGCGCAAGGTGATCCTGGACATCGGCTACGATTCCTCGGATGTCGGCTTCGACGGCGAGACCTGCGGTGTGCTCAACCTGATCGGCAAGCAGAGCGTGGACATCGCCCAGGGCGTCGACCGCACCAAGCCCGAGGATCAGGGCGCCGGGGACCAGGGGCTGATGTTCGGCTACGCGACCAACGAGACCGAGTCCTACATGCCGGCGCCGATCCACTACGCGCACCGGCTGGTCGAGCGTCAGTCGGAGCTGCGCAAGAACGGCATGCTGCCGTGGCTGCGCCCGGACGCCAAGAGCCAGGTGACCTTCCGCTACGGCGAGGACGGCAAGCCGGTGGCGGTGGACGCGGTGGTGCTCTCGACCCAGCATGACCCGGAGATCGACCAGGACGACCTGCGCAAGATGGTGCGCCGCGAGATCATCGAGCAGGTGCTGCCGGCCGAGTGGCTGACGTCGTCCACCAAGTACCACATCAACCCCACCGGCAAGTTCGTGATCGGCGGGCCGGTCGGCGACTGCGGGCTCACCGGGCGCAAGATCATCGTCGACACCTACGGCGGCATGGCGCGTCACGGCGGCGGCGCCTTCTCCGGCAAGGACCCCTCCAAGGTCGACCGCAGCGCCGCCTATGCCGGGCGCTACGTGGCCAAGAACGTGGTCGCCGCCGGGCTGGCCGACAAGTGCGAGATCCAGGTCTCCTACGCGATCGGGGTTCCCGAGCCGACCTCTGTGTCGATCAACACCTTCGGCACCGGCCGGATCAGCGACGACAGGATCATCGAGCTGGTGCGCGAGCACTTCGACCTGCGTCCCTACGCGATCACCCGCATGCTCGACCTGCAGCATCCCATGTATCAGCTGACCGCCTCCTACGGCCACTTCGGTCGCGAGCCGTTCGAGCACACCTATACCTGGACCGACGTCAACGGCGAGACCCAGCACGAGACCTTCACCGCCTTCCCGTGGGAGAAGCTCGACCGTGCCGAGGCGCTGCGCGCTGCCGCCGACCTCTGAGCCGGCGCCACCAGCGACCGCCTTCCCTCGATGCCCCGCCCCGTGCGGGGCATCTTGCGTCGGGCTGGCGCCGCAAGGGGAACCCATGCCATCATGCGATGTCGAACAGTGTTCGAGAAGGCCGTGCCTGCCCGGGCCCGGGACTCGCACTCGCGGTTTGGGGAAACGGGCAGGGGCCGTCTACGCTGAGAGAACAACAGGTCCATCAGGGAATGACAATGAAGGGTTCGTTTATCCACGGAATGAGGATTCGACCATGCTAGATCGCAAGATACCCTGGATTGCCGCGCTGGCTCTCTCCGCCGTGCTGCTGGCCGGCTGCGGCGACGACAGCGATGACGCGGCCGGTGACGGCGGCCAGTCGTCCACGGCCACCGAGACGTCGAGCACCGCGTCGTCCGGCTCGACGGAGGGTTCCGCCACCGGCACGAGCGAGGCATCGAGCACCTCGCAGAACAGCACTTCCTCGGAGACCGGCCAGACGGGTGACATGGCCGACTCCAGCGACAACATGGACATGCAGAGCGACTCGGGCGACAGCGCGAGTACCACCGGCGAGATGCAGAACGGCTCCGGCGGTGACGGCTCGACGACCCAGGAAACCGGTACCGGCGAGGCCGGCAGCGACGAGGAGGACACCACCCAGTAGGACGATGGACGCCTGACCGCCATCGTTGTCCTCCGGGGCGGCCATCACGGTCGCCCCGTTCTCTTTCAGTACCGACCCCCCTGCGGGGGGTGACTGCGTGCAGGCGACATGCGCGTAGGCGACGCGATTGCAAACCCGGCCATCCTGTAGTGAACTGCTGGCACGGTCGCGTGCCGTATCGGAGTCGTGAAGCTGCCGTCCGAGGGGCGCTGCAGCGCATGAGACCCATGCGCGAGGCTCGGACAGGCGGTCGTCAATCGCAACGGCGCCCATTCCCCCGGAATGGAGTAAGACGATGACAGCAATGGCCAACGCGCAATCCGCCACCCTGCCGGACCACCGGGTCGCCGACATCGACCTGGCCGAGTGGGGGCGTCGCGAGATTCGCATCGCCGAGACCGAAATGCCGGCGCTGATGAAGATCCGCGCCAAGTACCGCGATCAGCAGCCGCTGGCGGGCGCCCGTATCGCCGGCTGTATTCACATGACCATCCAGACCGCGGTGCTGATCGAGACGCTGATCGAGCTCGGCGCCAGCGTGCGCTGGTCCTCCTGCAACATCTTCTCCACCCAGGACCACGCCGCCGCGGCGATCGCCGCCGCCGGCATCCCGGTGTTCGCCTGGAAGAGCGAGACCGAGGAGGAGTTCTGGTGGTGCATCGAACAGACGGTGGAAGGCCCGGACGGCTGGACACCCAATCTGGTGCTCGACGACGGCGGCGACCTGACCGCCCTGCTGCACGACAAGCGCCCGGAACTGCTCGAGGCCATCCACGGCATTTCCGAGGAAACCACCACCGGCGTGCATCGCCTGCAGGAAATGCTGCGCGAGGGCACGCTCAGGGTGCCGGCAATCAACGTCAACGACGCCGTCACCAAGTCGAAGAACGACAACAAGTATGGCTGCCGCCACAGCCTCAACGATGCCATCAAGCGCGGGCTCGACCACCTGATGGCCGGCAAGCAGGCGCTGGTGGTCGGCTACGGCGACGTGGGCAAGGGCTCGGCGGCCTCGCTGCGCCAGGAAGGCATGATCGTCAAGGTCAGCGAGATCGACCCGATCTGTGCCATGCAGGCCTGCATGGACGGCTACGAGGTGGTCTCGCCCTACGTCGACGGCGTCAACAAGGGCGTCGAGAGCATCGACCGCGACCTGCTCGGCCGCATCGATCTGGTGGTGACCTGCACCGGCAACATCAACGCCTGCGATGCGCCGATGCTCAAGGCGCTCAAGAAGGGCGCGGTGGTGTGCAACATCGGCCATTTCGACAGCGAGATCGACACCGCCTACATGCGCCGCCAGTGGCACTGGGAAGAGGTCAAGCCGCAGGTCCACAAGATCTACCGTGACAGCGATCCGGACGACTACGACCCGACCAGCGACGACTATCTGATCCTGCTCTCCGAGGGGCGCCTGGTGAACCTGGGCAACGCCACTGGCCACCCGTCACGCATCATGGACGGCTCCTTCGCCAACCAGGTGCTGGCGCAGATCCACCTCTTCGAGCACAAGTTCGCCGAGCTCACCGACGACGCCAAGGCCGGCGGGCTGAGCGTCAGCGTGCTGCCCAAGGCGCTGGACGAGGAAGTGGCCCGCTACATGGTCGAGGGCTTCGGCGGCGTGGTCACGCGCATGACCGAGGACCAGGCCCGCTACACCGGGGTGGCGGTCGACGGCCCCTACAAGCCGGACGCCTACCGCTACTGAGCCCGCCCGACTTCGGGCGCTCAACCGACGCCGCCCCGTTCCCGGGGCGGCGTTTTCGTGGCCGGGCCACCAGGTCCCCTGGCCAGGAAACGTCGAGGACATCTCATGCTGGATCTCATTGCGATCGTGGTCTCGCTGACGGCGGCGCTGGCGTGGCTCAATCATCGCGTCGTCGGCCTGCCCAGCCCCATCGGGGTGATGGCCATCGCCCTGGTGCTGTCGGGGGCCCTGCAGGGCGCGGCCTGGCTGGGGCTGCCGGCCGTCCACGCCGAGGCCGAGGCCTGGCTGTCGCGGATCGACTTCACCCGGCTGCTGATGGACGGCATGCTCTCGCTGCTGCTGTTCGCCGGCGCCCTGCATGTCGATCTGGCGGCGCTGCGCCGCTACCGCTGGTCGATCGGCTTCCTGGCGACGCTGGGGGTGGCGGTCTCGACCCTGGCGATCGGCGCGGCGGCCAAGGGGCTGTGCACGCTGTTCGGCCTGGCGGTGCCGTGGCTCGCGTGCCTGGTGTTCGGGGCGCTGATCGCGCCGACCGACCCGATCGCCGTGCTGGGCATCCTGCGCCGGGCCGGGGCGCCGGAGGATCTGGAGCTGCGCATCGTCGGCGAGTCGCTGTTCAACGATGGCGTCGCGGTGGTGGTGTTCACGCTGCTGCTGGGTGGCCTCACCGGCGAGACCTCGCTGACGGCGGTCCACGCCGGCACGCTGTTTCTGCAGGAGGCCGGCGGCGGGGTGCTGCTGGGGCTGGGCATCGGCGGCCTTGCCTATGTGACGATGCGCGGCATCGACGAGTACCGCATCGAGGTGCTGATCTCGCTGGCGGTGGTGCTGGGCGGCTACGCCCTGGCCCGGCAGCTGCATGTCTCGGGGCCCATCGCCATGGTCGTCGCCGGCCTGCTGGTGGGCAACAAGGCGCGCCACAGCGCCATGTCGGCGACCACCCGCCGCTATCTGGATGCGTTCTGGGAGCTGGTCGACGAGATCCTCAATACCCTGCTGTTCGTGCTGATCGGCCTCGAGGTGCTGCTGATCCCCTTCGAGCCGGCCTACCTGTGGGTGGGCACCGGGTTGGTGGCGGCCGTCCTGGCGGTGCGCTTCGTCACCGTCGGGGTGCCGGTCATGCTGCTGCGCGAGCGTCTCGGCTTCCGCCGGGGGTCGACACGCATCCTCACCTGGGGCGGGCTGCGGGGCGGCATCTCGGTGGCCCTGGCGCTGGCCCTGCCGGAGGGAGAGGCGCGCGACCTGCTGCTGACCGTGACCTATCTGGTGGTGCTGTTCTCGATCCTCGTCCAGGGGCCGACCATCGGCCGCCTGGTCACCCGCCTGCTGGGGAAGGCGGACGCGTCACGCACGGCGCCTTGAGGGGCGCGCCCTACAGATCCTCCATCCGCTCGGCGTCGCGAACCAGGCGCATGGTCTCGTGCTCCTCGAGCGAGACCAGGTTGTCGATCAGCTCGTGGGCGGTGGGGGTATCGACCTGGTCGCGCAGGTAGCGGAACAGCTCGCCGATGTGCTCGTGCTCGGCCAGCACCTTGCGCATGATGGCGTCCGGCGCCAGCTCGCGGAAATCGCTCGCCTCGTGGCGCTCGGGGTGGCTCGGTGCATTCTCGAAGTATTCGTAGCACCAGGTGTGCAGGGCCGCCGGCGAGGCGTCGTGACGTGCCATTTCCAGCGTTTCGCTCAGTGTGCGTTCGTGCTTGGCCAGGTAGGCCAGCAGCATCTGCGCGCGCTCGTCGTTGACCTTGCCCAGGTCACGCTCGATCTGACCGGCCAGCCGCACATGGGTGCGCCGCGCCCACTCCAGGGCATCCTCCAGGGTTTCGACACGCATCGTGACCCTCCACTTCGACGAGATGACGATGCCTTCAGTATGGGCCAAGTCGGGGCGGCGAGCTTGATGCGCGTCAAGCTTGCGGATGGCGCACACCGGCTTGCCCTGTTGCCGGGCAAGGGGTCTACCTTGGGTAGGGTGCGTGTATCCCACTCATCATTGTCGTGGAAAGGAGTCCCGTCATGATCCCCGAATGGTTGACCCTGCTGGCCTGGATTTCCGTGCTGCTGGGCTTTGCCAGCGCCCTCTACGTGATCGCCGACCTGCGTCGGCATCCGCAGCACATGACCATCATGAACGTGGTCTGGCCGGCCTGCGCCCTGTTCGGCCACCTGCCGGTGCTCTACGCCTACCGCCAGTACGGGCGCCTGGCCGCCGACGAGATCGCCCATCCGGCCATGCAGAAGGGCGAGACGCCGCCCCACAAGCGCGACACGCCGTTCCCGGTGAAGGTCGCCAAGGGCACGCTGCATTGCGGCAGCGGCTGCTCGCTGGGCGACATCGTCGCAGAGTGGGCGGCCTTCCTGATGCCGACCATCGCCGTGTGGCTGGGCTGGAAGGGCATCTTCGCGGACAAGATCTTCGCCGTCTGGGTGCTCGACTACATCCTGGCCTTCCTGTTCGGCATCGCCTTCCAGTACTACTCGATCAAGCCGATGCAGGACCTGTCGCCGGGCAAGGCACTCGTCCAGGCGGTCAAGGCCGACACCCTGTCGCTGACCGCCTGGCAGGTGGGCATGTACGGCTTCATGGCCTTCGCGCATTTCTACCTCTTTGCGGTGGTCTTCGGCATGAAGCTTCACGTCGACACCATCCACTTCTGGTTCATGATGCAGATCGCCATGGGCTTCGGCTTCCTCACCGCCTACCCGGTCAACTGGTGGCTGATCCAGCGCGGCGTCAAGGAAGCCATGTAAGCCATGTAAGCGCCTCTCGCTATCCACCGCCATGGCACGGAAGGGCCCGCTCGTCGGGCCCTTTTTCGTGCCCGTTCCGCGGCTTTCGTTGACCGGGGTCATGAGGCGATCGCGATGGCCCGCTTTCTCGGGCGTCGCCGCTTGACCCTTGGGTAACCTGCAAGTCGTACGCTATTCACAGGATTCGGCCATGACGGTCGAGGGGCGGGCCATCGGGCCGGTCCGGGTGAGCGCGAGCGACAGGCGAGGAGGCAGCCATGTGGCATGACATGATGGGTTATATGAATGGTGCCGGCTGGGGGCACATGCTCTTCGGCGGCGCCATGATGGTGATCTTCTGGGGGCTGGTGATCGCGCTGATCGTGATGCTGGTCATGCGCCTTGCCGGTAGCCGCGCCCATGCGCATTCGGCACACAAGGATGCCATGGAGCTTCTGCGCGAACGCTATGCGCGCGGGGAGATCGACCGCCGGGAGTTCGAGGCGCGCAAGCGCGACCTGTCGGAGTGATGCCCCGCCACGCCGCTGACCGGCCGCGTGCCGGGACGGCGAGGTATCTACCGTTTTGCTTTTCCACCCAGGCAGGAGGTGGCCATGCCCCCGAAACACGACGCTGTTCACGCGGCACCGGAAACCACTCGGCCCCGCGAGGCCGCACCGCACACGCCGGCGCGTGCCGAGTCGGGCGGCTACACCTGCCCGATGCACCCCGAGGTGCAAAGCGATACTCCGGGCGACTGCCCGAAGTGCGGCATGGCCCTGGAGCCGGTAACGCCACAGGCGCCGGCCGCCCGCACCGAGTGGACCTGCCCGATGCATCCCGAGATCGTCCGTGACGAACCGGGGAGCTGCCCGAAGTGCGGCATGGCGCTGGAGCCGCGCCAGGTCACCGCCGAGGCCGAGAAGAATCCCGAGCTGGTCGACATGACCCGGCGGCTGTGGGTCGCCCTGGCGCTGGCGACGCCGGTGTTCGTGCTGGCGATGGGCCAGCATGTGCCCGGCCTGTCGCTGGAGGCCTGGATTCCGCACGGGGTGCGCATCTGGCTGGAACTGGCCCTGTCGACGCCGGTGGTGCTGTGGTGCGGCTGGCCGTTCTTCGTGCGCGGCTACCGCTCGGTGATCGGCTGGAATCCCAACATGTTCACCCTGATCGCTCTCGGCGTCGGGGTCGCCTATCTCTACAGCCTGGTCGCTACGCTGTTCCCGGCGCTCTTCCCGCCTTCCTTCCGCGACGCGACGGGGCAGGTGGGCGTCTACTTCGAGGCCGCCGCGGTGATCGTGACGCTGGTCCTGCTGGGCCAGGTCATGGAGCTGCGCGCGCGCAGCCAGACCAACAGCGCGATCAAGGCCCTGCTGGGCCTGGCGCCCAGGACCGCACGACGCATCGCCGACGATGGCAGCGAGGTGGACGTGCCGCTGGAGCAGATCCGGATCGGCGATCGGCTGCGCGTGCGCCCCGGCGAGAAGGTGCCGGTGGACGGCCGGGTCGTCGAGGGCAGCTCCGCGGTGGACGAGTCGATGATCACCGGCGAGCCCATCCCCGTCGAGAAGGCCGAGGGCGAGGCGGTCATCGGCGCGACCATCAACGGTACCGGCTCGCTGGTCATCGAGGCGCAACGAGTCGGCAGCGACACCCTGCTGTCGCAGATCGTGCAGATGGTCGCCGATGCCAGTCGCAGCCGGGCACCGATCCAGAACCTGGTGGACGTGGTCGCCGGCTATTTCGTGCCCACGGTGGTGCTGGCCGCCGTGGCGACCTTCGCGGTCTGGGCACTGTGGGGGCCCGAGCCGGCGATGGCCTACGCGCTGATCAACGCCGTGGCGGTGCTGATCATCGCCTGCCCCTGTGCGCTGGGGCTGGCCACGCCCATGTCGATCATGGTGGCCAGCGGCAAGGGCGCCTCGGCCGGGGTGCTGTTCAAGAACGCCGAGGCGATCCAGACCCTGCGCCAGGTCGACACCCTGATCGTCGACAAGACCGGCACCCTGACCGAAGGGCGCCCCCGGCTGCAGGACGTGGTTGCCAGTGAGGGCTTCGAGGAAGACGAGGTACTGCGCCTGGCCGCCACCCTGGAGCGTGGCAGCGAGCACCCGCTGGCGACGGCGATCGTCCAGGGGGCACAGGCACGCAATGTTACCCCTGAGCGCTACACCGACTTCGCCTCGGTGACCGGCCAGGGCGTCAAGGGCAAGGTCGGCGACCGTATCGTGGCGCTGGGCAACCGTGCGCTGATGGAGGCCGAGGGCATCGAGGCCGGGACGCTCGTCGAGTGTGCCGAGGCGCTGCGCGGCGAGGGCAAGACCGCGATGTTCGTCGCCATCGATGGCCGGGCGGCCGGCCTGGTCGCCGTCGCCGACCCGATCAAGGCGACGACCCGGGAGGCGATCGAGGCGCTGCATGGCGAGGGCATCCGAATCGTCATGCTGACCGGCGACAGCCGCACCACGGCGCAGGCGGTCGCGGGGCAGTTGGGCATCGACGAGGTGATCGCCGAGGTGCTGCCCGAGCAGAAGGCCGAGAAAGTCAAGGCGCTGCAAGCCGAAGGACGCTTCGTGGCCATGGCCGGCGACGGCATCAACGATGCCCCGGCGCTGGCCCAGGCCCAGGTCGGCATCGCCATGGGCACCGGTACCGACGTGGCCATGGAAAGTGCCGGCGTGACGCTGGTCAAGGGTGACCTGCGCGGCATCGTGCGCGCCCGCCGGCTCAGCCGCGCCACCCTGCGCAACATCAAGCAGAACCTGTTCTTCGCCTTCGTCTACAACAGCGTGGGCGTGCCGGTCGCCGCCGGTGTGCTCTATCCGGCCTTCGGCATCCTGCTGTCGCCGATCATCGCCGCGGCGGCGATGTCGTTCAGCTCGGTATCGGTGGTGGCCAATTCCCTGCGACTGCGTCACCAGACGATCTGAGCAGGATGCCTGTGTTTCCAAAGTCTTACCCAGTCGACAAGAGGAGGTTCTGCATGTCGGACAAGGAACGCCGCCTCGGTGTCTCCGGGGCCAACCTGGTGACCCGCAAGCTCAGGCTCAGGGCCTGCAGCGAGTCGGCCCTGCAGGCGGCCATCGGCGAGATCGACGCGCTGTTCGGTCTCGAGAGCGTCACCTACCTGCCGCGCAAGCGGCGGCTCGACGTGGCCTACGACGCGACGCGGCTGTGTCTCGATCACATCCGGGCGATCCTGTCGCGTCACGCCATCACGGTCAGCAATGGCTGGTGGGAGCGGGTCAGGGAGAACCACTACCGCTTCGTCGACCAGAACATCAAGGACAACGCCAGCCAGGAGCCCTGGAGCTGCCACTGATCCCGCCGATGGGTGGTGCGGCAGGCGGCATCGTCACCGAATCATCATCGGGGTGCCACCCAGGGGTCATCGACATCGCGGAACATGGGGCCGCGCTTGTCAGGAGGCCCTTCCATGAGCACCCCGTCCGAGATCGTCGACGCCTGCCGCACCCTGTTCATCTCCGATGTGCATCTCGGCACGCCGGACTGCCAGGCGGCACTGCTTAGCCGACTGCTGCGCCGCGTGCGTCCCGAGCGGCTGTATCTGGTCGGCGACGTGGTCGACCTGATCGCCATGCGTCGGCGGGCGGTGCTGCCGCCCGCCCAGCAGCAGCTGGTGGCGCGTATCCTGCGCCTGGCGCGCGGCGGCTGCGAGGTGATCTACATCCCCGGCAACCATGACGCGGCCTTCCGGCGCCTGAGCGGGCTGCGCATCCACAATGTGCGCATCGAGCGGCGCTGGATCCACGAGCTGGCCGACGGCCGGCGCTTCCTGGTCAGCCACGGCGACGAGTTCGATACCCACGTGCGCATCGCGCCCTGGCTGCTGGCGCTGGGCGACGGCATGCACCAGTTCGTGCTGCGCCTCAATCGCTGGTGCAACGGGGCGCGGCGCACCCTGGGGCTGCCCTACTGGTCGCTGGCCAGTGCCCTCAAGCGGCGGGTCGGCAGTGCCCGGCGCTACATCGCCCAGTTCGAGCAGGCCGCGCTGCATCAGGCCTGGCGCGAGGGGCTGGACGGCTACATCGGCGGGCATATCCACCAGGCCGGGTTCCGGGCGGGGTACGGTGTACTCTATGCCAACGACGGCGACTGGGTGGAGCACTGCACGGCGCTGGCCGAGCTGCCCGACGGCCGCCTGCGGCTGGTCGACTGGCAGGGGCGCACGCTGGCCACCGAGCCGCATGTGGTGCCGGCGCCGCCGCCCACGCCGGGGGTGCTGGTCAACGCCTGAGAGGCGATAGCCCCCTCTGGGAGGGCCGCATCTGTGGCACACTGGCGGGCCAGGTTCGAGAACGGGAGCCCCGGGTGGCCACCACCGTCCCGCTGGTCGAGGCACGCGACTACCCCGACCGCGTGCTGACCGATCGCCATGCATTCCACCAGCTGCTGCTGGGGCTCGACGGCCACGTCGAGCTCGAGGCGGCCGGGCGCGTCACGCGTGTCGCCCCCGGCGTGCTGGTGCCGGTGGCCGCCGGCGACGTTCATCATTATCTGGCCCCGGGCGATAACCGGGTGCTGGTGCTCGACCTGCCGGTGGCCTGGTGCCAGTCGCTGGCGCTGGAGGCGCTGGTCTCGCGGCCGGCACGGCGTCTGTCCCCGGCGCTGGCCAGCCAGGGGCGCCGTCTCGACGAGCAGGCGCCATCGGTGCTGGCCGGCTGGCTGCAGGCCGTGCTGGCCGCGGGCGGGCATGGCGTGGCGCCGCCCCGATTGCGCCTGCTGCGTCTGTTGCCGGCGATTCGCGCCGATCTTGCCTACCCCTGGCGCGTCGCCGAGATGGCGGCACGCTGTCATCTCGCCGAGGCGGCCTTCGCCCGCCAGTTCCGCGCCCTGACCGGGCAATCGCCGCATGTGTGGTTGACCGCACAGCGGCTCGCCCGTGCCCGGGAACGGCTGCTCGATGCCCGTGCCTCGCTGACCGAGATCGCCCTGGCCTGCGGCTTCGCCGACGCCGCGCACTTCTCGCGGGTCTTTCGCCGTCATGTCGGCTGCCCGCCCGGCGAATGGCGCCGGGCCCGGTCGGACTGTGCTCGGGGCTAGTTGTGTAATCCAGCGAGAGAAAGCAGCGCCTCGAGCCAGAGCGGGATCACCAGTGGCGCGGCCAGGGTGGTGAGCAGCACGGCGACGGCGCCCTTGGCGGGCGGGATGTCGAGCTCCATGGCGATGACCACCACATTGGCGGCCATCGGCACCACGCCCAGCAGCAGCAGGGCGGTGGCGAGGGTGGCATCGATGCCCAGCGTGGCCTGCAGCAGCCACACCGCCAGCAGGCTGAGCAGCGGCCACAGGCCAAAGCGCGCCAGCACGCAGGCGGCGATGAAGCGGGCGTCGACCGCGGCGAGCGTCACCCGTCCCAGGGTCATGCCGATGATCATCATGCCCAGCACGGTGTAGCTGGACTTGAAGTGGTCGAGGCCGTCGAGCAGCGCCGCGGGCAGCGGCACCGCCAGGGCGTTGACCAGCAGGGCGGCGGCGAAGGCGTAGAGCAGCGGCAGGCGGACGATGCGCGAGAGGCTCTCGCGCACCGAGAAGCGCCCCCGGGCGCTGAGGTAGAAGCCCACCGTGAACTCGTAGAGGGTGATGCCCAGCAGGCAGAACAGGTACTGGGCCACGCCCTCGGGCGGCAGCAGCACCAGCGCCAGCGGCAGGCCGAAGTAGCCGGTGTTGCCGGTGCCGGCGGAGAAGGCCAGCACCGCGGCCTCGGGTGGGGCGAACCAGGGCCGCGCCAGGCGGTGGACGGTCACGGCGATGAGGCTGGCCAGGCTGAACAGCGCCGCGGTCAGCAGCAGGTCGGCGGGGCCGGGGTCGCCCTCCACCAGGCCGCGGAAGAAGGTCAGCGGAGCGATCACGTAGATCAGCAGGGTGGCGATGGGGCGCGGGTCGATGCCGAGCCGCCGGGCGACGAGCCAGCCCAGGCCGACGAAGGCCAGCAGCATCCACAGCGGTTGGGTGAGGTCGGCCTGTGCGGTCATCGCGATCTCCTGGGCAAAAGCGCCATGATGCCCGCTCGCGGCGGCCGGCAACAGGTCAACAGGGCTATCGCAATCAAGCGTTGTCGCCAGGGGCTGACCCGGCGACAGGTCTTCAGGGGGGCGCTGTGGACCCCTCCGTGGGCGCTACCTACGCTACCTGACCGCCATGGATGGCGGAAATGCCGGAATGGAAAGGAACACTTTCCGGCCTTGGCGTAGGACCCCCTCTTCGACCTGTCCCCGGTGCCCCTTGCCAGGGGCAACGACGATTGCCTTGGACAGGTCAGGAATCGACAAGCCGGCCCCGCCGCGGGGCGGCATCATGGCACTTTCGTCATCCGTCATCCGTCATCCGTCATCCGTCATCCGTCATCCCGGGAGCCGCTGCCATGACCGCGCGTCACGAGCCGCCCGCTGCCGATCCCCGTGCCACGGCGATCGGCGCCACCACCGTGCTCAACTGGGCGCTGCTGGCCACGCTGACCCAGCTGGCCGGGCCGGTGCCGCCGTTTCTGCTCACTGCCCTGGCGTTCGCCATCGCCTTCGTCTGCTTCGCCGTCTGGCTGGGCGTGCGCGGGCAGTCGCCGATCGCGCCGCTGCGCCAGCCGCCGAGGGTCTGGGCGCTGGGTGTCGGCGGCCTGTTCGGCTATCACGCCCTGTACTTCGTCGCCCAGCAGAACGCGCCGCCCGCCAACGCCGGGCTGATCAGCTACCTGTGGCCGCTGCTGATCGTGATTTTCGTCGCCCTGCTGCCGGGCGAGCGGCTGCGCACCAACCATGTGGTCGGCGGTCTGCTGGGCTTCGCCGGTGCGGCGCTGCTGGTGGGCGGCGACGTGTCGGCGGCCGGCAGCGTGCTGGGCTATGCGGCGGCCTTCGCCTGCGCCTTTCTGTGGAGTGGCTATTCGGTGCTGTCGCGGGCCAATCGTGCGGTGCCGACCGCCGCGGTGGGCGGCTTCTGCCTGGTCACCGCATTGCTCGCCGCGCTCTGCCACGGGCTGCTCGAGCCGTCGCGCTGGCCGCAGGGGCTCGGCTGGCTGGGCGTGGTCGGCCTGGGGCTGGGGCCGGTGGGCAGTGCCTTCTTCACCTGGGACGTGGGCGTCAAGCACGGCAACCTGCGCCTGCTCGGGCTGCTGGCCTACTTCACGCCGCTGCTGTCGACCGTGGTGCTGATTCTTGCCGGCTATGCCGCGCCGACGCCGTGGCTGGCGCTGGCGGCGGGGCTGATCACCCTGGGCATGCTGGTGGGCAGCGGCTGGCTGGGGCGGCGGCGGATCGCTTGACCCTGTAGCCACTACAGGTGCGGTAATCAGGGTCCATTCAACGACGGGAGCCCTGCATGGCGCACGATCACGCCCACCATCACGGCCATGACCACGCTCATGACCACGACCACGCGCCCACCGTGACCGCCGACAGCGAGCGCCGGGTGCGCCTGGCGATGTGGCTGACCGCCGGCTTCATGCTGGCCGAGGTGATCGGCGGCTGGTGGTCCGGGTCGCTGGCGCTGCTGGCCGATGCCGGGCACATGGTCAGCGACGCCGCCTCGCTGGGGCTGGCGCTGTTCGCCTTCCGCCTCGGGCGTCGGGCGCCGGATGCCCGTCGCACCTTCGGCTACCAGCGCTTCCAGGTGCTGGCGGCCTTCGTCAACGGCCTGACGCTGCTGGCGATCGGCGTGGGTATCGTGATCGCCGCCATCAAGCGCTTCTATGCGCCGGTGGACGTCATGGCCGGAACCATGATGGGCGTCGCCGTGCTGGGGCTGCTGGTCAACCTCGGGGTGTTCGCCATCCTGCACGCCGGCGACCGCGACAACATCAACCTGCGCGGCGCGATTCTGCACGTGATGGGCGACCTGCTCGGCTCGGTGGCGGCGATCGTCGCCTCGCTGGTGATCCTGTTCACCGGCTGGGACGTCGCCGACCCGCTGCTGTCGCTGCTTGCCGCGGCGCTGATCCTGCGCGGGGCCTGGAAGATCGTCCGGCGCAGCGCCCATACCCTGCTCGAGGGCACCCCGGACGGGGTCGATATCGCCGAGATCCACGAGGCGCTGGCCTCGGTGGAGGGGGTCAGCGACGTCCACGACGTGCACCTCTGGGGGCTGACGCCCCAGGATCCGCTGCTCAGCCTGCACCTGGTGGTGGACGCCGAGGCGGACAACGATCGCGTGCTGCGCGAGGCCTATGCCCGGCTGCACGAGCGCTTCGGCATCCACCATGCCACGCTGCAGCTGGAGGGGCGGGCCTGCCTGACCGGCGGCGACTGCCAGACGCCGTCGCCGGCGTGATCATGACCCGTTCTCATGCTCGGTGCCGAGGGCGCCGCGGCAACATGACCGGGCTTCATGATCGACCTCGAAACTTTCATTGGTCGTCGGCGAACCCGGCGGGCACAATGCGGGCATTCTGCACGCATGGAAACGACAAGGGTTGACCGATGAGCGCACACGAGCATCCGCTGGGCATCAGCTTCGAATTCTTTCCCCCCAATACCGACGCCGGGCGGGAGAAGCTCATGGCCGCCCGGGATGCCCTGGCCGAGCGCAAGCCGCGCTTCTTCTCGGTGACCTACGGCGCCGGCGGCTCGACCCAGGCGCGGACCCACCACACGGTACAGCGCGTCCGCGAGTGCGGCATCAGCACCGCGCCGCACCTGTCGTGCATCGGCAGCGAGAAGGCCCAGGTGCGCGAGCTGCTCGAGCGCTATCGCGCCGACGGCATCGACAGCCTGGTGGCGCTGCGCGGTGACCTGCCCTCGGGCATGGGCGGGATCGGCGAGCTGCGCTACGCCAACGAGCTGGTCGAGTTCATCCGCGCCGAGACCGGCGATCACTTCGAGATCGCCGTGGCCGCCTACCCCGAGGCCCACCCCCAGGCGCCGAGTCTCGAGCATGACCTGCAGAACTTCGTGCGCAAGATGCAGGCCGGCGCCGACCTGGCGATCACCCAGTACTTCTTCAGTGCCGAGGCGTATTTCCACTTCGCCGAGCGGGCGCGGGCCCTCGGGGTGGAGAAGCCGATCGTGCCGGGCATCATGCCGATCACCAACTACACCAAGCTGGCGCGCTTCTCGGATGCCTGCGGGGCCGAGATCCCGCGCTGGATCCGCAAGCAGCTCGAGGCCTACGGCGACGACAGCGAGAGCATCCAGGCCTTCGGCGAGGAGGTGGTGTCCCGGCTGTGCCAGCGGCTGCTCGACGGCGGCGCGCCGGGACTGCACTTCTACACCCTCAATCAGGCCACACCGGCGCTGCGCATCCTCGACAACCTCGCCTGACGGTCGGTCGGCACCGGCGATTCACGGGCCCCACCCCTGCGGTGGGGCCTTTTCGTTTGTGGGTGTTCGTTTGCGGGGGTGAGGGCGCGGAGCGATAAAAGTGTGCGGGTTCCCGCACAAAAGGCTGAGCGAGCTGTGTGGATCTTCGCACGCCTGAGCCGTACCGCTGCGTGATGCCAGCAGCCGGTCTACATCCAGGCTGTTGTATTGCCGGATTTTTGTGGAACTGGCACGGCGATTGCCAAGGGGTTGGGCGACAGGTCGCCGCGGCGGCCCGACACGACAATCGCAACAATAGCCGCAAGGAGCCAATACAACATGCGCACGCTCAAGCTCGCTTCGCTGACCGCCCTCGCCGCCGGCGTGATGATGGCCGGCAGCGCCATGGCCGACCCGATCACCATCAAGTTCTCCCACGTGGTGGCACCGAACACCCCGAAGGGCCAGATGGCCGAGAAGTTCAAGGAGCTGGTCGAGGAGAGCTCGGTCGGCGATCAGGTCGACGTCGAGGTCTACCCCAACTCGCAGCTCTACGGCGACGACCAGGTGCTCGAGGCCATGCTGCTCGGCGACGTCCAGCTCGCCGCGCCGGCCCTGTCCAAGTTCCAGAAGTACACCAAGCAGCTCCAGGTCTTCGACCTGCCGTTCCTGTTCAAGGACATGGATGCCGTGGAGCGCTTCCAGAACAGCGAGACCGGCCAGAAGCTGCTGACCTCGCTGGAGCCCAAGGGCCTGATCGGTCTGGGTTACCTGCATAACGGCATGAAGCAGCTCTCCGCCTCCGAGCCGCTGCGCGTGCCTTCCGACGCCGCCGGCAAGAAGTTCCGCATCATGACCTCCGACGTGCTCGAGGCGCAGTTCGAGGCGGTCGATGCCGCGCCGCTGAAGAAGCCGTTCTCCGAGGTCTTCATGCTGCTGCAGACCGACGCCATCGACGGTCAGGAGAACACCTACTCCAACATCTACTCGCAGAAGTTCTACGAGGTGCAGCCCTACATCACCGAGTCCAACCACGGCCTGCTGGACTACATGGTGGTCTCCTCGGCGCGCTTCTGGAACGGCCTGCCCGACGACGTGCGCCCGGTGGTCGAGAAGGCGCTCGACCAGGCGATCGCCTACGGCAACGACATCGCCGCCCAGGAGAACCAGGAAGCCAAGCAGGCGATCATCGACTCCGGCAAGTCCGAGATCATCGACCTGACGCCGGAACAGCGTCAGCAGTGGGTCGACGCCATGAAGCCGGTATGGGACCAGTTCTCCGACGAGATCGGCCAGGACGTGATCGACGCCGCCCGGGCCGCCAACAACGAGGGCTGATCGGCCCGAGGTATCCGGCGACGGCGTCCCCCGGGGCGCCGTCGTTGTATCCATGAGGAAAGACCATGATTGTACGTTGGCTCAACAAGCTGGAAGAGGCGATCTTCTCGGCGCTGCTGGTGGCCATGGTGCTGCTGGTGGGCGTCGAGGTGTTCTATCGCTTCGTGCTGGCCGAGGGGATCAGCTGGGCGCAGGAGGCCTCGCTCTACCTGTCGGGCTGGTTCGTGCTGTTCGGCGTCTCCTGGGGGATCAAGCACGGCACCCACATCGGCGTCGACGTGCTGGTCAAGAAGCTGCCGCGCGGCGGACGCCGTATCGCCACCCTCGTCGGCCTGGCGGTCTGCCTGACCTACTGCGGTCTGCTGCTGGTGGGCAGCTACCAGTATCTGTCGCTGACCCGGATGATCGGCATCGAGCTGCAGGACATTCCCATCCCCAAGTGGCAGGCGACCCTGATCCTGCCGATCGGCCTGGGCCTGCTGGTGCTGCGCTTTCTCGAGCTCGGCTGGCGCGTGATCAAGGATGAGGCCGACGGCTTCGGCTTCTCCGACGAGGGCGAGGAGAGCCTGCGACTCGCCGAACAGGACGCCGCCGACGAGACCTCTGACAAGGAGGGCCGCCCGTGACCATCGCGACCCTGTTCATCCTGCTGTTCGGCGCCATCTTCCTGGGCATGCCGATCGCCTTCGCGCTGGGGTTCTCCAGCGTGACCACGATCCTGCTGTTCTCCAATGATTCGCTGGGCTCGATTGCCATCAAGCTGTTCGAGTCGGTATCGAACCACTACACGCTGCTGGCGATTCCCTTCTTCATCCTGTCGAGCGCCTTTCTCTCCACCGGCGGGGTGGCGCGGCGCCTGATCAACTTCGCCACCGATGCGGTGGGTCACGTCAAGGGTGGCCTGGCGATGGCCTCGGTGCTGGCCTGCATGCTGTTCGCCGCGGTCTCCGGTTCCTCGCCGGCCACGGTGGCGGCGATCGGCTCGATCGTCATCGCCGGCATGGTGCGCCAGGGCTATCCGGAATCCTATGCCGCCGGGGCGATCGCCAACGCCGGCACCCTGGGCATCCTGATTCCGCCGTCGATCGTCATGCTGGTCTACTCGGCGGCCACCGAGGTCTCGGCGGCCAAGATGTTCATGGCCGGCCTGATTCCCGGGCTGATGATGGGCTCGATCCTGATGCTGGCCATCTACATCTCGGCACGGCGCATGAAGCTGCCCGCCCAGCCGTTCCCGGGCTTCGGCGCGCTGCTGCGCTCCGGCGGCAAGGCCACGGCCGGGCTGCTGTTGATCCTGCTGGTGCTGGGCTCGATCTACGGCGGCGTGGCCAGCCCCACCGAGGCGGCGGCGATCGCCGCGATCTACGCCTGGCTGGTGGCGGTGATCGGCTACCGCGACATGGGCCCGCTCAAGGGCATCCCCTGGAAGCGGCCGGGCGAGAATCTGGCCGCGGCGGTCCTGCGCAACCTGTGGCAGACGCCGCTGGCGCTGGTCGGCTCGTTCGTCAACCGCGAGGTGCGCGGTGTGGTGCTGGATGGCGCCAAGGTGTCGATGATGCTGCTATTCATCATCGCCAACGCCATGCTCTTCGCCCATGTGCTGACCACCGAGCGCATTCCCCACCACATCGCCGAGGCGATCGTCTCCTGGGGGCTGCCGGCGTGGGGCTTCTTGATCGTCGTCAACCTGCTGCTGCTGGCGGCGGGCAACTTCATGGAGCCGTCGGCGATCCTGCTGATCATGGCGCCGATCCTGTTCCCGATCGCCACCCAGCTGGGCATCGACCCGATCCACCTGGGCATCATCATGGTGGTCAACATGGAGATCGGCATGCTCACGCCACCGGTGGGACTCAACCTGTTCGTCACCGCAGGGATCACCAACCGCTCGATCGGCTGGGTGATCAAGGCGGCGCTGCCGTGGCTGTGCCTGTTGTTGCTGTTCCTGATCGCCATCACCTACATCCCGGCGATCTCGCTGTGGCTGCCCAATCTGCTGTCGTGACCCCGATGGCCTGAAGACCAGGAGCCCCGCCCGCGTGCGGGGCTCCTGCGTTTGGCACTCTGGTACGATGCCGTACCCTCGACTAGCCTGAGATCGCACGCACGATCACGAACCGTGAGGGAGGCAGTCATGCGTTTGTCGCAATGGATGCTGGGTCTGGGGGCCGTTGCGCTGACGGCCGGGGCCCATGCCGCGACCACCGTCGAGATGCACGCCGTCTCGGCCGACGGCGTCGGCGAGTCGATCGGCACCATCAGCGTCGAGAAGACCCCCTGGGGGGTCAAGTTCACCCCCGACCTGAAGGGCCTGGAAACCGGCCTGCACGGCTTCCACCTGCACCAGAACCCCAGCTGCGAGCCGGCCGAGAAGGATGGCGAGAAGGTCGCCGCGGCGGCGGCGGGCGGCCACTTCGACCCCGATGCCACCGGCACCCACCAGGGGCCCTACGGCGAGGGGCATCTGGGCGACCTGCCGCTGCTCACGGTCGATGCCCAGGGCACCTCGACCACGCCGGTGCTGGCGCCGCGGCTGTCCATGGCCGACCTCGGGGGCCATGCGCTGGTGATCCACGCCGGTGGCGACAATTACAGCGACGATCCGCACCTCGGCGGCGGCGGCTCGCGGGTCGCCTGCGGGGTCATCGAGGCGGGCCAGTAGCCGGCCCGGCAGGAATCAGGGAAATCGGGGAAAGGAACCAGAAGGCCGGGCAGTAATGCCCGGCCTTTTCATGGTCCGACGAGTGGCGCGCGTCGGCCGTTCCGGCTCACCCACGCCTTGGTCAGCCCTTGCCCTTGGGGTCGAGGATGCGCACCGGGGTCACGCTGGTGTCGCGCTCCTCCTCGCGGGGCTGGTTGACCCGGGTGGTGAGCTCGGGCGCGGCCTCGTCCTCGATCGGCAGCTGCTCGAAGAAGTCGCAGGCCACGCAGTCCCGGTAGCGGATGCCGTGCTGCTCCCAGGTGCGGATCTTGTCCATGGCGGCGCAGCGCGGGCAGACCGCCCCGGCGATGAAGCGTTTCTGGATGGCCATGGGCCCTCCTCTGACGGGCCCCCGGCGAGCCGGGGGCGCGGGTGGATGATGGCGGGCGGCGTCAGGCGGCGCGGATGCCGCTGTGACGCAGCAGCGCGTCGACGCTGGGCTCGCGGCCGCGGAAGGCCTTGAACAGCTCCGCCGCGTCCCGCGAGCCGCCGGCCTCGAGGATATGGTAGCGGAAGCGCCCCCCGGTTTCGGGGTCGAAGATGCCGGCCTCCTCGAAGGCGCTGTAGGCGTCCGCCGACAGCACCTCCGCCCACTTGTAGCTGTAGTAGCCGGCCGCGTAGCCGCCGGCGAAGATGTGGCTGAAGCCGTTCTGGAAGCGGTTGAAGTCGACCCGCGGGACCACCGAGTAGCGATCGCGGACGTCGTCGAGCAGAGCCTGGACCTCGGCCGCCGTGGGTGCGCCGAGCTCGTGATGCAGGCGGAAGTCGAACAGCGAGAACTCCAGCTGGCGCAGCATGCCCATCGCCGACTGGAAGTTGCGCGCCGCCTGCAGCTTGTCGAGCAGCGTGTCGGGCAGGCGCTCGCCGGTGTCGACGTGGGCGGCGATCATGTCCAGCCCCTCGCGCTCCCAGCAGAAGTTCTCCATGAACTGGCTGGGCAGCTCGACCGCGTCCCAGGCCACGCCGTTGATGCCGGAGACGTCGGCGACGGTCTGCCGGGTCAGCATGTGGTGCAGGCCGTGGCCGAACTCGTGGAACAGCGTCAGTACCTCGTCGTGGGTCAGCAGCGCGGGCCGCTCGCCCACCGGCCGGGTGAAGTTGCAGGTCAGGTAGGCCACCGGCAGCTGCAGGCTGCCGTCCTCGCGCTCGCGACGCACCCGGCACTCGTCCATCCAGGCGCCGCCGCGCTTGCCCTCGCGGGCGTAGAGGTCCAGATAGAAGCCGGCGATCGGCGTGTCGCCGTCGTGAATCGTGTAGTAGCGCACGTCCGGGTGGTAGCGCGGGGCCGTCTCGTCCTCGACGAAGCGCAGGCCGTAGAGCCGCCCGGTGACGCGGAACAGCCCGTCGATCACCTGCGGCGCCGGGAAATAGGGGCGCAGCTGTTCCGGCGAGATTGCATAGCGCGCCTCGCGCAGCTTCTCGCTGGCGTAGCCGACATCCCACGGTTCGAGGCTCTCGAGGCCCAGCGACTCCCGGGCGAAGGCCTCGAGCTCGTTGAACTCCTCCTGCGCCTGGGGGTGGGCGCGCTCGGCGAGATCGGCGAGGAAGTCGAGCACCTGGCGCGGCGACTCGGCCATCTTGGTGGCCAGCGAATAGTCGGCATAGGTGGCGAAGCCCAGCAGCCCGGCCAGCTCCTGGCGCAGGGCGAGGATCTCCTCGATGACCGGCGCGTTGTCGAACTCGCCGGCGTTGGGGCCGACGTCCGAGGCGCGGGTGACGAAGGCGGTGTAGATCTCGCGGCGCAGCTCGCGGTCGTCGGCGTAGGAGATCACCGGGAAGAAGCTGGGGAAGTCGAGGGTGATGCGATAGCCGTCGACGCCCTTGGCCTCGGCGTTGGCCCTGAGGGTGTCCAGGGCGCTCTGCGGCAGGCCGTCGAGGGCGTCGGCATCGGTGACGTCCTTGTGCCAGGCCTGGGTGGCGTCGAGCACCTGGTTGGCGAAGGTGTTGGACAGCTCGGAGAGCCGGGCCTGGATCTCGCCGTAGCGCCGCTTGGCGTCGGCCGGCAGGTCGACGCCGGCGAGCCGGAAGTCGCGCAGGGTGTTGTCGACCGAGCGCTGCTGGGCGGCGTCGAGCTCGGCCCAGGGCGGCGAGTCCCTGAGGGACTGGTAGGCGCGGAACAGCCCCTCGTGCTGGCCCAGCCAGGTGCCGTATTCGGAGAGCCTGGCCAGGCAGGCCTGGTAGGCCTCGCGCAGCTCGGGGTTGTTCATCGTGCCGTTCAAGTGCGAGACCGGCGACCAGGCCTGGGACAGGCGGTCGTTGAGCGCTTCCAGGGGCGCGGCGAGGCTCTCCCAGGTGGGCGTCTCGCGCTCCGCCCGGGCGGCGAGCCGATCGATGGCGTCACGGTTCTCGTCGAGGATCCGCTCGATCGCCGGCACCACGTGTTCCGGCCGGATCTCGGCGAAGGGCGGCAGGGTGTGGGTCTCGAGCAAGGGGTTGCGGGACATGCGCGGTGGCCTCGTCTGCAAAAAGGGGAACTGCTTGTTAGATGCGGCCGCACCCGGCGGGTTTCAACGCCGCATCGACGATCGCCCGGGCGGCGCCATTCCCGTGCCGCGCCGCCCCTGCTAGGCTTGCGGCTTTCGAGCGCCGTCGGCACGGCAGGCCGCGCCGGCGCCCGTGGCGGGACAACAAGGGACACGAGCGATGAAAGAGACACTGGAGCGCTGGAGCAGCCGGCGTGCATTCATACTGGCGGTCACCGGCGCCGCGGTGGGACTGGGCAATATCTGGCGCTTCCCCTACATGACCGGCGAGAACGGCGGTTCGGCCTTCCTGCTGCTCTACATCGCCTTCGTGGTGCTGCTGGGGCTGCCGGTGATGATGGCCGAGATCCTGATCGGCCGCGCCGGACGACGCAGCCCCATGCAGTCGCTCGGCCACCTGGCGCGCGCCGCCGGGGCCTCGCCGCACTGGCGCTGGCTGGGCCTGTTCGGGGTCATCACGGTGTTCTTCATCCTGTCGTTCTACTCGGTGGTCTCCGGCTGGTCGATCGAGTACCTGGTGGAGTCGATCAACGGCAACTTCGCCGGCGGCACGCCGCAGGCGATCGGCGCCAACTTCAACGACTTCCTCGCCGACCCGCTGCGCATGACCTTCAACCACACCCTGTTCATGCTGCTCACCATGTCGGTGGTCGCCGCGGGCATCTCCGGCGGCCTCGAGAAGCTCAACAACCTGCTGATGCCGCTGCTCTACCTGCTGCTGGTCGTGCTGGCCGTCTATGCCACCACCACGCACGGCTTCGGCACGGCGATGGCCTGGCTGTTCACCCCCGACGCCTCGGCGATCACGCTGTCGGTGGTGCTCAACGCCATGGGGCACGCCTTCTTCACCCTGGCGGTGGGCGCCTGTGCGCTGATGGCCTACGGCGCCTACATGCCGGACCACCAGAGCCTGCCGCGGGCGGTGGCCGCGGTGGCGGTGCTCGATGTCCTGGTGGCGCTGCTGTCGGGCATCGCCATCTTCTCGGTGGTGTTCTCGCAGGGCCTGGACCCCGGCGAGGGGCCGGGGCTGATGTTCGTCACCCTGCCGATCGCCTTCGCCGAGCTGCCCGGCGGCTCGCTGTGGCTGGCGGTGTTCTTCCTGCTGCTGCTGCTGGCGACCTGGACCTCGTCGATCAATCTGGCCGAGCCGATGGTCGCCACCCTGCAGGGCGCCGGGCTCAAGCGCGGTCGCTCGGCGGCGCTGGTGGGCATCGCGGTGTGGGCGGTGGGGCTGCTGTCGGTGCTGTCGTTCTCGACCATGGCCGACGTGCACTGGATCGGCGAGATGAACTTCTTCGATCTGGTGACCACCGTGCCCACCGACGTCTTCCTGCCCGTGGGCGGGCTGCTGATCGCCGTCTTCGCCGCCTGGGTGATGTCCAGCGAGGCCGCCGAGCGCGCCCTCGACGCCGGGCCGGGCGGCTTTCGTACCTGGCGCGCCCTGGTGCGCTACGTTTCCATCCCGCTGGTGGTGGTGGTACTGCTGTCGGGGCTGTTCTGAATCTCGAGGAGGTGACGAATCATGAACCTGAGAACCTTTCGCGGCCACACGCCGCAGCTCGGCGAGCGCGTCTACATCGACCCGGACTGCGTGGTGCTGGGCGACGTGACGCTGGGCGATGACTGCTCGGTGTGGCCGATGGCGGTGGTGCGCGGCGACATGCACCGCATCCGCGTCGGCGCGCGAGTCAGCATCCAGGACGGCAGCGTGCTGCACATCACCCACGCCAGCGACTACAATCCCGGCGGCTATCCGCTGAGCATCGGTGACGACGTGACCATCGGCCACAAGGCGATCCTGCACGGCTGCACCGTGGGCAACCGGGTGCTGGTGGGCATGAACGCCACGATCATGGATGGCGCCGTGGTCGAGGACGAGGTGATCATCGCCGCCGGCGCGGTGGTCACGCCCGGCAAGCGCCTGGAGGGCGGGCATGTCTACGCCGGCAACCCGGCCCGGTCGTTGCGTCCCCTGAAGGACGCCGAGCGGCAGTTCTTCACCTATACCGCCGGCAACTACGTCAAGCTGAAGGACGAGTACCTCGCCGCGACCGACCCCGCCTGATAGGCTGGGCCCCCGGACGGCGGTCCGGGGGCCGGTTTCTCGCGGCAAGACTACCGTAGTGAGTATTTTCGTCAGGGGCTGATCCGTCGACAGGCCTGCGAGGGGGCGCTGTGAACCCTTCCGTGGGCGCTACCTACGCCATCCATGGCGTAGGACCCCCTCTTCGACCTGTCTCCGGCGCCCCTTGCCGGAGTCAACTGCGATTGCTCTGCTTCCCGCACCCAACTGATTGTTTTTCCGAGGTGCCGTGGGCGATAATCTGGATTTACATCCAGTCATTCGCAGGTGGCGGCGCGTGGCCGACTTCAAGACTCATTTCAGTGTGGCCGTGGCCGGTGGCGCGCTGCTGGCCGTCGGTGGCTGGCAGGCGTCGCTGTGGACGCCCCCCGAGGGCGCCTCACTGGCCGCGCTGACCGCCTTCGGCGGGATCCTGCCGGACATCGACTCCGACCACTCCCGGGCCATTCGGCTGATCTTCAACCTCTTCGCCCTGCTGGCGGTGGTCGCCGGCGCCTGCTGGCTGCAGGGGCGGGTCAGCCCGGCGATGCTGCTGGTCGGCTGCGGCGGGCTGTACGTCGCGGTGCGCTACGGCGCCGGGGCGATCTTCCGGCGCTTCAGCGTGCACCGCGGCATCTGGCACTCGCTGCTGGCGATGGGGCTGTGCGGGCTGACCACCACCGCGCTGAGCTATCAATGGCTCGCCCAGCCGGCCTGGCAGGCCTGGGCGCAGGGCGTGGCCCTGGTGGTGGGCGGCATCATCCACCTGCTGCTCGACGAGCTCTACAGCGTCGACCTGGTGGGCTCGCGGCTCAAGCGCTCCTTCGGCACGGCGATGAAGCTGTTCGACTATCGGGAGCCGGGCAACTCGATGGTCATGCTGCTGCTGGCGGCCGGGCTGGCGCCCTGGCTGCCGCCCTGGCAGACCCTGCTCGACCTGCTGGCCCACAGCACCCGGCTGTGGCAGTGAGCGTGCGGCAGTGAGCCCGCTCAGTCGGCGTCGGCGCCCGGGCGCTGGCGATAGTCCTCGGCGCGCAGGTCGTACTTCCTGAGCTTGTCGTAGAGGGTCTTGCGCGGCAGGCCCAGGTGCGCGCAGACGGTGCTGACCCGGCCGTGATGCGTGGCGAGCGCCTGACTGATCAGGCTCTTCTCGAACAGCTCGACCTGGCGGGGCAGGGTCAGCGCGGTGGCACCGCCGTCGTGGCCCTCCAGCAGGCGATCGAGCCGGTAATCGTCGGCCGCGCCCAGCAGCACGAAGCGCTCGGCGAGGTTGCGCAGCTCGCGCACGTTGCCCGGCCAGTCGTGGGCCATCAGCACCGAGACGCCGGCGGCGTCCAGCGGCGGTGCCTCGAGCCCGCTGCGATTGGCGGCGACCACCGCGAAATGCTGGAAGAGCAGCGGCACGTCCTCGCGGCGCTCGCGCAGCGGCGGGATCGGCAGGGTCACCACGTTGAGCCGGTAGTAGAGGTCCTCGCGGAATTCGCCGCGTTCGGCTGCCGCCCTGAGGTCCACCTTGGTGGCGGCGATCACCCGGATGTCCAGGGGCACGGCGCGATTCGAGCCCAGCCGCTCGATGCTGCGTTCCTGCAGCACGCGCAGCAGCTTGACCTGCAGCGACAGCGGCATCGACTCGATCTCGTCGAGGAACACGCTGCCGCCGCTGGCGTGCTCGAACTTGCCGATGCGCCGTTCCACCGCGCCGGTGAAGGCGCCCTTCTCGTGGCCGAACAGCTCGGATTCGATGATGTTCTCCGGCACCGCCCCGCAGTTGATGGCGACGAACGGCTGGCCGCCGCGCCGGCTGCGCTCGTGCAGCGAGCGCGCGACCAGGTCCTTGCCCACGCCCGTCTCGCCGAACAGCAGCACGTCGGTTTCCACCTGGCTGATGCGCTGGAGCATGGTGGTCAGGTGCTGCATGGCCGGGGTGCGGCCGACGATGCGGGGGCCGGGGGCGGCGCGCTGAGCCTCCAGTTCGGCCTTGAGGCGGCGGTTCTCGAGGCTCAGCCGGCGCTTTTCGACGGCGCGGCGCACCACGTCGGTGAGCCGCTCCCCGGCGAAGGGCTTCTCGAGGAAGTCCCAGGCGCCCTCGCGCATCGCCTCCACCGCCGTGGAGATGTCGCCGTGGCCGGTGATCAGGATCACCGGCAGGTCGGGATCGCGGCGGCGCACTTCGCGCAGCAGCGCCAGACCGTCCATGCCGGGCATGCGGATGTCGCTGACCACCACGCCGGGGAAGTCGGCCTCGAGCCGGGCCAGCGCGGACTCGGCGTCGCCGACCGCCTGCGGCTGATAGCCGGCCAGCTCCAGGGTCTGGCCGGCGGTGATGCGCAGGTGTTCCTCGTCGTCGACGATCAGCACCGGGGTGGCGTCCGACTCATGCATGGCGTTCCTCCTCGGGGGGCGGCTCGGCGGTGGCCGGCGCGGCACAGGCCGGCAGGGTGATGGTGAAGCAGGCGCCGCCGGACGCGACGTTGCCGGCGTCGAGCTGGCCGCCCAGGTCGTCGATGATGCGCGCCGAGATCGACAGCCCCAGGCCCAGCCCCTTGCCGGTGGCCTTGGTGGTGAAGAAGGGCTCGAAGACCCGGCCGAGGTGATCCTCGGCGATGCCCGGACCATTGTCGCGCACCTCGATGCGCACCGTCTCGCCGGGCCGGATGCGCAGCCACAGGTGCGGCTCGGGCGTCTCGCTCATCGCCTGCAGGGCGTTGCCGATCAGGTTGACCAGCACCTGCTCGAGGCGCACCAGGTCGGCATGCACCCAGACATCGCCGGGCGGCCAGTCACGGGTGATCGTCACCCCGGCATCGACCAGCCGCGAGCGGTACAGGCGCAGGGCGTAGCCGAAGCTCGCCTGCACGGAGACGGGGGCCAGGTTGTCGCCGCTTCTGCGCGAGAACTGCTTGAGCTGGGCGCTGATCTCGGCCATCCGTGCGGTGAGCTCGACGATCTGCTCGAGGTTGGCGTCGGCGGTCTCGTGGCGGCCGCGCTCGATGAAGGTCCGGGCATTCTCGGCGTAGGCGCGGATCGCCGCCAGCGGCTGATTGAGCTCGTGGTTGATGCCCGCCGCCATCTGGCCGAGGACCGCCAGCTTGGCGGCCTGGACCAGCTCGTCCTGGGTCTGGCGCAGACTGGCCTCGGCGCGCTTGCGCTCGTCGATCTCCGAGGACAGCCGCTGGTTGGAGGCCAGCAGGTCGCGGGTGCGCTCGGCGACTCGCTGCTCCAGCTGGTCGCGGGCGCGGGCCAGGGCGTGTTCCTGGGCCTTGCGTTCGCTGATGTCGAACACCGTGGCCAGCCAGCGCTGGCCGTGGGGGCTGACCAGCCGGCTGACGGTGAGTTCCAGGGGAATGCCGTCGCCGCCGGGGCGCAGGGCCAGCACCTCGGTGGCCGGCGACTGGCGGGCGTGGCGCAGGGCGGCGATGCTGCGCGCATCGGCCGGCGCGAGCAGCTCGGTGAGGTGGCGCCCCTCGACGCTCTGCGGCGTCTGGCCGAACAGCGCCTGGGCGGTGGGGTTGAGGTAGGTCAGGGCGGCATGCTCGTCGAGCACCAGCAGGCCGGCGCGGGTGCGGTCGATGATGCCGCGCACCCGGGCCTGCCCCTCGGCCAGGGCCCGACGCTCGCGACTGGCGAACAGCTCGCGCTCCCGGCGCAGGCGCCAGCGCTGCCAGCCGATGCCGCCGGCGAGGATCACCACGCCGTAGAGCCCGGCGGCCAGCATGCCGGCCTGCCACTGGGCGCTTTCCAGGGCGTGCAGCGGCTTGAGCATGCGCATCTGCCAGTTCAGGGCCGGCAGCTCGCGGGTCACCGAGAGGAAGCGCTCCCCCTCCAGCGGGCCGTCGGCAAAGGTCATCAGGCGCGAGCCGTCGCGGCGCCGGCCCAGGCGAGTCAGGTCCAGGAGCGGCAGGTGGGCGCCGTCGTAGCGGCGCGTGGCGTTCAGGCGCTCGCGCTCGCCGGCCTGCAGCGGACGCAGGCTGGCCAGGCGCAGCCCCGGCGAGCTGGCCATGAACACCACGCCGTGTTCGTCGCTGACCAGCAGTTCGCCGTTGAGGCTCGTCCAGTTGGCCTCCAGCGGCGCGACCAGCACCTTGACCACCAGCACCCCGGCGATATGCCCGCCCCGGGCATCGGTGACGCGCACCGGCGCCGAGAAGTAGTAGCCGCGCTCGCCGGATTGCGTGCCCAGGCCGTAGAAGCGCCCCATCCGCCCCTGCATGGCGTCGAGGAAGTAGGGGCGAAAGCCGTAGTTCTGGCCGACGAAGCTGTGCGGCAGGTTCCAGTTGCTGGCGGCGAGCGTGGTGCCGGTGGCGTCGAGCAGGTAGATGTCGGAGACATCGGCGATGCCGCGGAAGTCGTCGAACAGGCGGTTGAGGCGCATCACCGCCGCCGGATCGTCGGGGTGGGTGACGGCGTAGCGCACGGCCTCGCGGCTGGCCAGCAGGTGCGGCAGGTAGTCGTGGCGCGACAGGTAGGCGGAGACGCCGGCGGCGGACAGCCGCAGCTCGTTGCGACCCTCGGCGTACAGGGCATCGAGCGCTTCCTCGCGGGCCAGCAGCGAGACCTGCCAGACGCTCAGGGCCAGCCCCAGCGGGACCAGCAGCAGCAACAGTCGACGCCAGCGTCTGGGCAAGCGGGTGGCCTGCATGGGCGCTCCTCGGGCTCGTGGAATCAGTCGCCGCGTTCGGGCAGGGCCTGGGCGCGGCGCAGGGCACGCTGGGCGCGGGTCTCGGCGCGCTCCAGTTCGAGCAGCCCTTCCTCGACGAACACCAGGTGCTCGTGGGCCAGCAGGCGGGCGTCCTCCGGACGGCCCTCGAGGATGGCATCGAGCAGCGCGCGGTGCTGGGTCATCAGCTGCTCGCGGGAACCCGGCTTCTCGAACAGGTGCGCCAGGTTGGAGACGATGCTCTTCTCCAGCAGGTGGAAGATGCCGCGGATGGTATGCAGCAGCAGCACGTTGTGCCCTGCCTCGGCGATCGCCAGGTGGAAGGCGGCGTCGGCCTTGGCCTCGCGATTGGGGTCGTCCTGCAGCGCCGGCTCGGCGTAGCTGGCCTGGAGCTCCTCGAAGCGCCGGATCAGCAGTTCCTTATCGGCCGGGGTGGAGCGCAGGGCCGCGTAATAGGCGGCGATGCCTTCCAGGGCGTCGCGGAACTCGAGCAGGTCGAGATGGAACTCGCCGTGGCGCGAGAGCATCTCCAGCAGCGGGTCGCTGTAGCCGCTCTTGAGTTCCTCGCTGACGAAGGTGCCGCCGCCCTGACGGCTGCTCAGCAGGCCGCGGGCCGAGAGCTTCTGGATCGCCTCGCGCAGCGAGGGGCGCGACACGCCGAAGCGCTCGGCCAGTTCGCGTTCCGGCGGCAGTCGCTGGCCCGGCGCCAGGCTGCCCTCGAGGATCATCGACTCGAGGCGTTCGGTGATGACGTCGGCGATACGCGGTTGTCGGACCGGCTGATAGACCATGACGTGTTCTCGGGATACCGGGTGGCTGGGCCCGCCCTGTCGCGAGCGGTCGACAGATTGTGTCAAAGGCGTGACGGGGCGGCTAATGTCAAATTGGTTTTACCAATTCTAGCGAGATGCCGGGCGCTCGCAACCTCGCTGGAGACAGGGGATTTCAGTGGTATGACAACAAGTTGCCGTTGCCGCTCGGGCAGGCAATACCAAAGTCTAAAGCGTCGGACGGCGAGTTTGTTACGCTGGCGTTTGACTCTCGCCTAACCTTGCCCATAAGGTTCCCCAACATCAATTGTCAATTGGTTTTACCAATTAGAGCTCGGCGCCAGCGCGGCGCGGTGCCCGGGTCGCGACGCAACTGGCTCGAGGAGAGGACATGACGCCACTCAAGCAATACCCCCCCAGGCCGGACAAGGTGTACTTCTATGGCACCTGTCTGATCGATCTCTTCTATCCCGGCGCCGGGCTCGACGGCATCCGCCTGCTCGAGCGGGAGGGCATCGAGGTGGTGTTTCCCGACGACCAGACCTGTTGCGGCCAGCCGGCCTACACCTCCGGCTACCATGACGAGGCCCGGGCGGTGGCGGCCGCGCAGCTCGACCTGTTTCCCGAGCCGTGGCCGGTGATCGTGCCCTCCGGGTCGTGCGGCGGGATGATGCGTACCCATTACCCGCAGCTGTTCGCCGGCACCGGGCGCGAGGCGCAGGCCCGCGAGCTGGCCGGGCGGATCTTCGAGCTGACCGAGTTCCTGGTGCATGTCTGCCATGTGACGCTGACCGATCGCGGCGAGCCGCAGCGCGTGGCGATGCACACCTCGTGCAGTGCCCGACGCGAGATGGGGGTGGCCGACACCGGCCCGGCGCTGCTCGGCCAGCTCGAGCACGTGGAGCTGGTCGAGCAGGCGCGCGCGGCGGAGTGCTGCGGCTTCGGCGGGACCTTCGCGGTACGCCACCCGGAAGTCTCGGGGGCGATGGTCGACGACAAGACCCGCGCCATCGAGGAGGCCGGCGCCGAGCACTTCGTGACCTCGGACTGCGGCTGCCTGATGAACATCGACGGCCACCTCGAGCAGCAGCAGCGCCCGGTGCGTGGCGAACACATCGCCAGCTATCTGTGGAGGCGCACCTCATGAGCGTTCAGACCTATACCCCGGAGGCCTTCCATCGCCAGGCGCATGACGCGCTGGGCAACCCGCAGATCCGCAGCAATTTCCGGCGCGCCATGGACGGGCTGATGGACAAGCGGCGCAGTGTCTTCAGCGAATGGGACGTGGAAACGCTGCGCGAGTTGGGCGCCAACATTCGCCTGCGTGCGCTGTCGCGGCTGCCGGACCTGCTCGAGCAGCTCGAGGCCAACTGCCAGGCCAACGGCATTCGCGTGCATTGGGCCAGCGACGGCGACGAGGCCTGCCGGATCGTCCGCGAGATCTGTCAGGCGCGCGAGGCGAAGTCGGTCATCAAGGGCAAGTCGATGGTCTCTGAGGAGATGCACCTCAACGCGCATCTCGAGGAGGCGGGCATCGAGGCGCTGGAGTCGGACCTCGGCGAGTACCTCGTGCAGCTCAACGAGCAGACGCCCTCGCACATCATCATGCCGGCGATCCATCTCAACACCGACGAGATCTCGGACATCCTCCACGACAAGACCGGCACCGAGCGTACCCGCGACGTGGACGCCATGACCGCAGCGGCGCGGGCCCAGCTGCGCGAGCGCTTCATGGCCGCCGACGTGGGCATCTCGGGGGTCAACTTCGCGGTCGCCGAGACCGGCACGCTGTGCCTGGTCGAGAATGAGGGCAACGGCCGCATGACCACCACGGTGCCGCCGGTGCACATCGCGGTGACCGGTATCGAGAAGGTGGTCGAGCGCCTGCGCGACGTGCCGCCGCTCTATGCGCTGCTGACCCGCTCGGCGACCGGCCAGCCGGTGACCACCTACTTCAACATGATCTCCGGGCCGCGCCGGGCGGACGAGCATGATGGGCCCGAGGAGGTCCATCTGGTGCTGGTCGACAACGGGCGCTCGGCCATCTACCAGGACGACGAGCTGCTCGACACCCTGCGCTGCATCCGCTGCGGGGCGTGCATGAACCACTGCCCGGTCTACACCCGGGTGGGCGGGCATACCTACGGCACCACCTACCCGGGGCCGATCGGCAAGATCCTGATGCCGCACCTGATGGGGCTGGAGGCGACCCGCGACCTGCCCAGCGCGTCGAGCCTGTGCGGGGCCTGCGGCGAGGTCTGTCCGGTGAAGATTCCGATTCCCGACCTGCTGGTGCGGCTGCGCAAGGAGTCGGTCGGCGAGGGGCGCGGCAACGTGCCGGGAGCCGGGGTCAAGCGCAACCGCAAGGAGGTCTTCGCCTGGAAGAGCTGGCAGTGGCTGGCCACCCATCCCGGGGCCTGGCGGGCCGGTACCGGCATGGCCGGCAAGCTGCGCGGGCTGGCGCCGTCGACGCTGCGTCCCTGGACCGACTACCGCACCGTACCGAAGCCGGCATCGACCACGCTGCATGCGCTGGTCAAGCGCCATCGCCAGGACCACGACACCACCGGGGAGAGCGAGTCATGAGTGCCCGCGAGACCATTCTCAAGCGCCTGCGCGAACGTGCCGACGGGGCGCTGAGTGCGCCCGAGAGCGACTTCTCGGTGATGACCGGGCGCGGCTGGACGCCCGCCGAGCGGCTGGCGCGTTTCGAGTCGATGATCACCGCGGTGCACGGCGAGGTGCATCACGCCGCGCGGGGCGAATGGACGCAGGCCCTGGCCGCCGTCCTGCGCGACAAGGGCGTGACCCGACTCGGTGTGGGGCGCGAACACCCGGTCGCCGTCGAGGCGCGGGCGGCGCTGGCCGACGGCGGCGTGATGCTGGTCGATGCCGACCGTGATATTGCGGCCTGGAGTCGCGAGCAGTTCGAGACGCTGGAGGCCGGCCTGACCTCGACCCGGGGTGCCATCGCCGAGACCGGCAGCCTGTGGCTGTGGCCGACCCCCGACGAGCCGCGCCGGCTGAGCCTGGTGCCGCCGCTGCACATCGCCGTGCTGGACGCCGAGACCATCGAGGACACCTTCTTCGACGTGGTCGAGGCTCACGGCTGGGCGCAGGGCATGCCCACCAATGCGCTGCTGATCTCCGGGCCCAGCAAGACCGCGGACATCGAGCAGACGCTGGCCTACGGGGTCCACGGCCCTCGCGAACTGGTGGTGATCGTGCGCCATGCTGACGCCCCCGGGCAGGCGGACGCATGACGCCGGCCTATCGTGACCTGCTCGAGGCGCTGCGCGAAACGCTGCCCGACGAGCGCCTGATCCATGATCCGCTGCGCCTGCTGGCCTATGGTTCCGATGCCAGCTTCTACCGGCTGATTCCGCAGTTGGTGGTGCGCCCTCTCGACGAGGCGGAGCTGGGTGTCGTGATGCGCGCCTGCCGGGAGCGCGGGCTGCCGATGACGTTTCGCGCCGCGGGCACCTCGCTGTCCGGCCAGGCCGTCGGTGATTCGGTGCTGATCCAGCTCAACCAGGGCTGGCGCGAGTACGCGATTCTCGACGCGGGGCGGGCGATCCGTCTGCAGCCGGGGATCATCGGCGCCCGGGCCAACCAGCTGCTGGCGCCGTACGGGCGCAAGATCGGCCCCGACCCGGCGTCGATCGGCAGCTGCATGATCGGCGACATCGTTGCCAACAACGCCTCGGGCATGTGCTGCGGAACGGCGCAGAACAGCTATCGCACCCTGCGCGATCTGCGCGTGGTGCTGGCCGACGGCACCTGCCTGGATACCGCCGACCCGGACAGCGTGGCGGCCTTCAGGGATTCGCACGACAAGCTGCTCGACGAGCTGGAGCGGCTGGGGCGCGAGACGCGGGCCAATACGGCCCTCGCCGAGAAGATCCGTCACAAGTACCGGCTGAAGAACACCACCGGCTATGCGCTCAACAGCCTGGTCGACTACCGCGACGGCCTGGATATCCTGACGCACCTGATGATCGGCTCCGAGGGCACGCTGGGCTTCATCAGCGCCATCACCTACGACACCGTGCCCGACGAGCCCGAGAAGGCGGCGGCGCTGATCTTCTTCCCCGACATGGCGACCACCTGCCGGGCGACCATCGCGCTCAAGGCCACGCCGGTCTCGGCGGTGGAGCTGATGGACCGGGCGGCGCTGCGCTCGGTGGCCGACCAGCCCGGCATGCCGGAGGCGCTGGCGACCCTGCCCGAGGGGGCGGCGGCACTGCTCGTTGATGTGCGCGGCGACGATGCCGGGCAGCTGTCGGCACGCATCGAGGCGGTTCAGTCGGCCCTGCAGGGGGTGGCCACGCTGGAGCCGGTGGCCTTCACCCGCGATCCGGCGCAGTACGCCCTCTACTGGAAGATCCGCAAGGGGCTGTTTCCGGCGGTGGGGGCGGTACGCGAGGTCGGCACCACGGTGGTGATCGAGGACGTCGCCTTCCCGGTCGAGCGTCTCGACGAAGGCGTGCTGGCGCTCACCGAAGTGTTCCGCCGCCACGGCTACGCTCAGGCGATCCTCTTCGGTCATGCGCTGGAGGGCAACCTGCACTTCGTCTTCCCCCAGGGGTTCGAGAAGCCGGGCGAGACCGAGCGCTACCGGGCGCTGATGGAGGACGTGGCGCAGCTCGTGGCGGTCGAGTATGGCGGCTCGCTCAAGGCCGAACACGGTACCGGGCGCAACATGGCGCCCTTCGTCGAGCGCGAGTGGGGCACCGAGGCCTATGCCCTGATGTGGGCGATCAAGGCACTGTTCGACCCCGACAACCTGCTCAACCCCGAGGTGATCCTGAGTCGCAACCCGACCCTGCATCTGGAGAGCCTCAAGCCGCTGCCGGCCGCCGACCCGATTGTCGATACCTGTATCGAGTGCGGCTTCTGCGAGTCGGTGTGCCCGTCGCGGGCCCTGACGCTGACGCCGCGCCAGCGGATCGTCGTGCGTCGCGAGATGGCCCGGCTCGAGGTCCTGGGCGAGCAGGCCGACGCCGAGGCCCGCGAACGGCTGGCGACGTTGCGCGAGGGGTACGTCTACGACGGCATCGATACCTGCGCGGCCGATGGGCTGTGCGCGACCCAGTGCCCGGTAGGCATCAACACCGGCGATCTGGTGCGGGCGTGGCGGCACGATCACCAGGCCGGCAAGGCGGGGATGGCGCATCGCATCGGGGCCCATTTCGACGGCGTGACGCAGCTGGCCCGCGGCGTGCTCAAGGCCGCCGACACGACCCATGGCCTGCTGGGGACGTCGGCGATGACGCGACTCACCGGCACCCTGCGGCGGGCCAGCGGTCGGCGCCTGCCGCAGTGGCTGCCGACGCTGCCGGATGCGGCACCGGTGCGCGTGCTCGAGCGGCCGCGCCGCGCGAAGCCGGGGGCGCCCCGAGTGGTCTACCTGCCCTCGTGCGCGACCCGGGTGTTCGGTCGCTCGCGGGGGGATGACGAGACGCGCTCGGTAATGGAGGTGACGCTGTCACTGCTCGACAAGGCGGGCTTCGAGGTCATCCTGCCGGAATCGCTGGGCGGGCAGTGCTGCGGCATGGCATTTCAGTCCAAGGGGCAGTTCGCGGAAGCCGACCGCAAGGCGGGTGAGCTCAACGCCGTCCTGCTGGCCGCCAGCGAGAACGGCCGCTATCCGGTTCTCTGTGACACCAGCCCCTGCACGCTGCGCATGCAGGAAACCCTGGATGCGCGTCTCGCGCTGCACGAGCCGGTGGGCTTTGTGCACGACCAGGTGCTGCCGCGGCTTGCCATCACGCCCAAGAAGGCGCGTGTCGCCGTGCATGTCACCTGCTCGAGTACGCGCATGGGGCTGGCCGATACCTTCATCGCCCTGGCCCGGGCCTGTGCAGAGGACGTGGTAGTGCCGCCGGAAATCACCTGCTGCGGCTTTGCCGGTGACAAGGGCCTGCAGGTGCCGGAGCTCAATGCCTCGGCGCTGACGGGGTTGGCCGAGGCGGTCGCCGGCTGCGAGGTCGGTTACTCCAACTCGCGGACCTGCGAGATCGGCCTGGCGGCGCACGGCGGCATTCCCTATCGCTCGATCCTGTCGCTGGTCGATGAGGTTGGGCGCCCGCGGGAAGCGGCGGAAAGCGCGGCAAAATAGGACGTGTGGCGGGGTGATCGAATTTTTCGACCTTGGTCGCAAGAAAGGGCTTGCATCCCGCCGCTCTGATCCGTAAAGTACGCATCCGCTGCCGACGACGGGACACGTCACCGGCGGTATTGAGGAGAAGCAAGTGGTTGTTTCCTCGAGGGTTTTTGGAAGGTCGCGATGAAAATCGCCCTTGCCAAACCGCTTCGAGACGCCTAGAATGCTCTCCCACGATTCGGCAGGCCGGCGGCCGCCGCGGGATCGGTTGTCACCGATCGCCACGACGCCAAACGCCGCTTGACACGCCGGGCCGAATCGGTAGAATACAGCCTCTCTCGCAACGAGGCGCTCAACGAGCAACGGTTGCGACGCTCTTTAACAATTCGATCAGGTAATTCATGTGGGCGCTTGGCCGAGATAACGGTGACACGTCACCAAATATCAAGGCAAGCGACTCGTCAAGAGACGTTTGAACCTTGAGTCAGGTTTGGTTCCACCTTAGGAACTATCAGACTTTAAACTGAAGAGTTTGATCATGGCTCAGATTGAACGCTGGCGGCAGGCTTAACACATGCAAGTCGAGCGGAAAC